>JABBOX010000170.1 GCA_012927555.1 Phycicoccus sp. | reverse complement strand
CTACCGGCTCCGCACCAGCAAGAACACCAGCAGCCGCAAACAAGCCAGCTGACCATCTCAAGCAGTCAGGTGGAGCCAAAATTCGTGAAGACAGTGGGGCCAAATGACTTGACGACACCCATCATGTGCCCCGTCGTGCCCCCAACGTGCCCCCAACTACCGTCAACAGGGGCCTCTGGCGGTCAGTCGCGGTCACGGTCAACGAACATCGCGGGTTGGCCCGGAAACGCGAAACCGAAGGTCAGAGGGTGTCTGACGTGCGGTTTCGGTGGTGGCCAGGGGCGGGGTCGAACCGCCGACCTTCCGATTTTCAGACGTACACATACCTGCAGGTCAGCGGACCGCAAAAGCCATCCGTGCGATAACTCGTGCGATAACAAAGTTTCAAAGGGACCTCGGCAGCTTGGCCGCGTTGCCGTCCAAGGCGAGGTCTGACAGTGCTTTGGCAATCTCCAGGTCGCGCCCTTCGACCGCGTGGATGTAGCGCAGCGCAGCCGCTGAGGATGAATGCCCCAACCGCTTCTTGAGGTCTTCCACTGTCGCTCCGGTCGACGCAGCCAGGCTCTGACCCGTGTGTCGCAGATCGTGAAACGCGATCTGAACGCCGACGAGGTTCCGCGCCCTGACGAACGCCTGGTAGATCGTGTTGCCTCGCATCCGCTTGCCGTCCCGACCTACGCAGAAGAACTCCGGGCCGGCGAAGTCAGCGGCGTGCTGGCGCAACAGCGGCAAGACGTGCGGTGGCACATTGACGGTCCGCTTGCCCGCCTCGCTCTTCGGGTCCTTCTCGTACTTCTCGGGCGACTCCAGCAGTTCTACCCAGTTCTTCGCTACCCGAACCAGTCCGGCATCCAGGTCGACGTCAGCGGTTCGAATGGCGCAGACCTCCCCGCGCCGCAGGCCACACCATGCCGCGAGGACCACGGCGGCCCGATATCGAGGAGTGATCTTCTCGAGCAACTCGGCCACCTGCTGAGGAGAAGCAATCTGCCGCTCGGGCACCTTCACACTGCCGGCGCCGGGAATCTGACAAGGATTGCGCAAGATCGCCTCATCCTGAACTGCGACGTTGAACACCGAGCGCACCAGTCGGTACGTCTGACTGATCGAGGTGCGACCACCGTTGCCCCGCAACACTTTAGCATGCCAGGCGCGAACAACGGGGGAAGTTATTGCAGAGATCGGCAGGTCTAGCAGATCGGTCAGGTTCAAGCGCATGTTCCGCCGGCAGGTCTCGGCCCAGCGCTTGCCGATTCGGGGGTTCTCCTCCAAATATGCCTCGCAGCATTCCCTGAGAGTGCGGTTACCCAAGCCTTGGTCCTTGACCCATTGGCCACGCTTGATGTCAAGCTCGACGCGGTCCAGGTAGCGGCCTGCGTCAGCGGCCGTTCGGAACGTTGTGCTCGCGGTCTGCCGCTGCCCACTCGGGGGAGTGAAGCTTGCCTGGAAGCTGCCGGAAGGGAGTCTGCGAACGTAGCCGAACCGGCGACGGGGCATCAGGCCACACTCCCTGAACGCCAAGTGATAACAACCGGATCCACGGTTCCATCCCGAACGAACTCCTCCAGGGCCGAGACAGGTATCCGAACGTGTCGGCCGACGCGAACGAACCTAATCCGCCGCTCGGCGATCAGCCGTCGTGGAAACCGGTCAGAGGTCCCCAAGACCTCGCCGACTTCCTCAACGCTCAACAACCTTTCCATGCCCTTCATCCCCTGCCGTCATGCCGCCAGTTGGGCGGTCTGGTGGGTGGTTGCCGAATGACTGTTCAGGTGGGTTGGCCCATATTCATCAAGGCAGTTCACGACTTCGCTCAGGATCACTTCCATCTCGCCTACCTCGGTCGGGGTACATCATGGGCACTGGAGGACACGCGGGGCGGCATTCCGCTGGCCGCGGTTTAGAACAGGTCGGGTCCACCAATGCGTGTGCTTGGTTCGAGCTCTGGGCGCGAGAGTCCGCGGCCCAGGGGCCGTGCGGACAGTTCAGTTCCAGCGGCCGGTCGCAAGCAGTTCTCGAGAGTTGCTTGGGCGTGCCGTGCGGCGCTGGATCCCTCCTGGGCGGCGTCGATGAGTGCTGCGCCCTCGCTGGGCTGGATTGCCACGTACCTTCCGTGGTTGCGCTCGTGCAGCCGTTCCATGGTCGAGGGCAGGATCCGGGCCGGGGCAAACAGCAGCTCGGAGCGGATGAGAGGGTCTGGCAACTGCGCGGATGTGTGGGCCAGCTCGACCAGATCGGTTGCGGCGTAACGAAGATCGGCCAGTGCCCGGTTCACGTCGAGGCTCTTGTCGGCATTGATCTGGTCGCTCGGCAGCAGGCTCTCTGCCTCGATGGCAGACAAGCTCACGTGCAGAGTCGTCGTTGCCGTGACGTACTCGTGGCTGGGCCTGGTGGCTGTGGTGACGGTTTCCCACTGTTGCTGAAGCCGGTGCATGACTCCGGCTGGCTCGCGCAGCTCAGCGTGAACCGCCTTGGCAGCTTCCTCGGAAAGCTGGCCTGCGGCGACGGAAGCGGCGGTCAGGCGCGCGGACACGGCATACAGGTGGCGGGCCTGGTTGGCGATGTTGCGCAGGACCTCCGTGCTGGGAACGGTCCTGGCCAGTTCCATCCGCGCGTGGCTTGCCCAAAGCCGCAGGGTGGCTTCGAGCTCTTCATTCGGCCCGCACGGTGACGACGGTGGTGCGAAGCTCGCGACCCGGTTGAGTTGGCTGGGTCGGTCGACGTTGCCGAGGACGTCCAGACCGTGCTCGGCGTATCGTGCGATGGCCAGCGGACGGTCTGCGTCCTGCAGCGGGATGTGCGCGACAGCGTGGCGAGCCGTGACGACCGCAATGGCCAACACCCGCGCCATGACTGGGGCGACCTGTGCGTCGTCGCGCAGTGGGTCAAAGCCGGGGATGTTCGTGGTGCGGGACCGTTCGGCGACCACCAGGTCGGCCAGGACGCTCAGGGTGCAGCTGAGCCGATCCAGCGGGTGTGTGCTTGCGGGGTCGGCGGGCCGTACCCCTGTGATGGAGGGGAGGTCCGCGGCTTTGATGCTGTAGCGGCGGCCGTCGAAGGTCGCCGGAAGTCGCGACCAGCGAATGTCTGCGGCCACTGACGCGCGCGAGACTCCGAGGTGGCTGGCGACCTGACAGGCGTTGAATGTTGCTTCGGGGTTCGGCGCGGCCAACGGGCTCGGATAGTCGTCCACGACACGGCTCAACCCCGCGTGCGAGACGATCTGCGCGTGGGCGCCCGCGCGCTCCGGGCCGACGAGTTCGTGCAAGAGGCGATAGGTGGTGGCGTCGAAGGAACGCCACTGGTCTGAGCTGATCTCGGCGTCGGCGACCCCGACGGATCCGCGAAGGCTGCGAGTGAGGATTTCAGCCCGGTTCAGCAGGTCGCCGACGGTGGTGGTGCTCACGGCCGTCCCGCCCAGGCGGCCAGGAGGGCGTCGGGGAGGGCGTCACGCAGGTCGGCGAGGCGCAGGTTCCACACCAGCAGGTCCGCCGGTGCGATGGATGGATGGGCGCTGTCCAAAAGGAACAGTGCGCGGTCCACGTGCGCGATGGGCCCGAGGCGGTCGCCCGGATTAACCACCGCGCGGAGGGTGGGGTTGATGCCGCCGCGGATCAGAGTGAGAAGACCAGCCAAGCCAAGTAGGGAAGAGAAGACGTCACCATTGGCGGCGGCCTCCAGTTGGCGGGCGGCGGCGTCGATGTGGACGCAGGCTTGCACGACGGCGTCCTGTTCGTTCGCCCTTGAGGTAGCGGAGCTGGGGGTGGGGGTGGGGTGGTCAGTCATGACTTCTCGGCTTTCGATCGGTGCAGCGGTATGACGGTTGGCTCGGTCCGTGGGCGCGGCCCGAGCCGTGAGGTAACAGGGCGAGGGTGGCGCTCAGGTGAGTTGGTGCGCATCAGGGCGGGCCGTTTCTGTGGATAACTCCGCGCGCGCTCCCGTCACGGTCATGGCGTGCTGACGTTGCTCGAACATGGCCTGGCGTTGTGCGTGATCGATCGCGTCGTGAAGTGCCTGTGCGAACTCCCCGCGGGGGTTCCAGCCCCGCACTGTCATCTCGCGTTCGGCCTGGGCGATGAGCTCGCGGGCAGCGGCTTCTCGCAGCCGAATGGTCAGATGGGTGAGCACGTCCAGGACGCGGGGGGCGGCGTTCTCGGGTTGGTCGAGGCAGATCCTGACAAGATCCCGGCCGGGCAGCTGGGGTCTGGGGGCATCCGTTCTTGCGTCGGTGTTGGTGCCGGCCCACCGTCGTCGATCGAAGGCATGCAATCCTGAAATGCCGTGGTGTTGCAGCCATTCTGCTGGGTCAATGCCGTCGGGTAGTCGGGTTACCAGCGCGGGTCGGCCGCGTTCGATGCAGAGCGCTGCCAGCCAGCGATCGGTCCCCTCACGCCCGGCGCGGTCACCGTCTAGGGCGATGACGGGTGGCCCGGGATGCAGCGCGAGGACCGCCTGCGCCTGTTGGCCCGAGACGGTCACCCCGCTGGTGGTGGCGGGCGCGAACATCGAGAACTCGCCACCGCGGGCCGCCGTCGCGGCGATGGCGAGTGCGTCTATGGCTCCCTCGACGACTACGACGTTCGCGTCACGATCCAGGCCGTGGACAGTTGGCCGGTAGAGGGCGGTCGACTTGTTGAAAGTCATTGTCCTTGTTGGGTTGCGGTACTTGGGGGCCCGGGAATCGCCGGTGGTGTCCCGGCCGATGAACCCGTCGATACGCCCGCGGTCCCGCCGTACTGGGACGATCAGCCTGCCGCGATAGGTGTCGATCAGCTCGCCTTTGCGAGACAGCTGGGCGAGGTCGAGTTCGAGCAGTTCGTTGTCGGTGACCCCTTGACGGAGCAGATGCCGGGTCAGCGCGTGCCAGTCGGTCTTGGCGTAGCCAACGATCGGCTCGCCTCCCTGAGACTCGCTCAGCGCCCCGACGTCGATGCCGCGTGCTTCGCGCAGGTAGGCCTCGGCGACGCTGATGTTGGCCGGGGTCGTGAAGAACTCCCACGCCAGGAGGTTGATGGCCTGAGCACGCTCAGGTGTGGTCGTGAGTTCTGCGGCTCGAGCTGGTCGCTGAACTTGTGCCATGGTGGCCGGTGGCACGCCGTGGAACGCGGTGCCTGACTCAAGGGCTTGCACGGCGTCGACGAAGGAGCCCCCGGTGAACCGGGCGACATACTCGATGACGTCACCGGAGGCGCCGCACCCGAAGCAGTGGAACCGCTCGGGTATGCCGCCGACCGACAGCGACGCGGTGGAGTCGTCGTGGAAGGGGCAGCAGCCCATCCAGCCGTGGCCACGCTCCGTCAGCTCCACACCACTCGCCGCCACCACGGCTTCGATCGGGTGGCCGTGTCGAACGGCCGCAACGTCAAAGCGTGTGCCGCCGGCGAGCTTCACAGCTCGACCCCGGCGTGCAACACGGTGGAGGTCGTGGCGACCAGCGTCGGGGCCGTGAAGCTGTCGGTCAGCAGACCCGCGAACGCCTCCACCGTGAGGTGCGCATCGCTGGCCCGGGCGCGGCCCAGCGCCTCTTCGACCGCAGCCCTCGGAACATCGGTCGCCAAGACCGCGTACTCGTCCCATGTCAGGTCGTAGGCGTAGAGCAGCCCCGTCGGGGAATCCACGGTGGCGAGGTGGTGCGAGACGCTCTGGTCATGGCGTGGTCCCCACCGCGCACCGAGGATGGGGTCGACAACCGGCTGCACGGCATACCGGGCTGTGAAGGCACGGGTACCCATCCAATGCAGCCTTAACGGCTTGATCTCCGGCTGAGCTGAGATTCCGGTGTCCACAATGCGTGGTTGGTCATGGCGATTGGCAACGGCGACTTCGCCGTTGGTGGTCTCGCGTTCCTGGTCCATGGCCGCTGCCCTTCGGGGCGAGCCCCTCTCGCCTTGAATCGGCTACCAGGTGGCGGGTACACGATGGGACCTCAGATCAATCGCCTACAACGACGGCAGCAGAACGTCAGGGACCGCGCGCAATCGACGGGCGTTCTGATCAGCACTGGGGAGGCACGAGCGACCGATTGTCTGGCCACGGCGGATGCTGGATCGACCGCTCGGCAGAGGTTGTCCCAAACGCATCCCGGCTCGAGGGATTCGCATAATGCAGGTCCACCGTGGCCATCGGGTGGAAGCTGCATCGAGGCTTGGGGCACCTTTGGGGTGTCCGTACAAGGCCCGTGTCCCGGTGAAAGCTGCGGGCCACCCTTACGGGATCCCGGCGTACGCCGGGTTTGACCCGGAGACCGCCCGCCACGCCGGCGAAGCGCTCCGGGTTGGTTTTGCGGACGGGCGTCCGGGTGGCCGACAATAGGCGAGTGAAACTCTCCAGCCGGGGCTGCGACCTCAAACGCTCACTGCGCTGATCTGAAGCCGGACGTAAGTCAATCACGGGTTCGGGCAGGCGCTAGGCGACTTCGTGCACGAACGGGCGCCCGTCTTCGACAGACATTTCGCGCAGCTGGGCGACCTAGCATGATCGTGGCGATGAATGCCTCCAGTTGCTCGCCACGCTCCAACCGGGCTGGGTCGGGAACGAGCCGCACATCGATATCTCACAGGCCACCAACTCTGGTCGCGAGCGGGCTATACCTGGCAAGGTGAATGGTCCTGATGGGTCAATTCCGTACTCCTCCCGTTCCGCACTTCTCGGCGCCAATATGAGCACCTACCGAGGGGACCATCAATCGTTGAGCGTTCGGCTCGGGGCGCGAGCGGAGTAGTCCTACAGCCTCGCGCGAGATCTGGTCCATGGCGGCGATGAGTTCGCCGAGCTGGGACCGTTCGACCCTCTCCAGCCAGCGGTTGGGGGCGTTGCCGTTGGTCAACCATTTCTTCGCCCGCGCTGGTCTGCCCGCCCTGCTTGAGCGTCACCTGCCACCCGACAACCCTCCGGCTAAGGGTGTCTCCGGCAACGGCGGTGGATCTGGGTCCAACCTGTTGCTGGGACGGGCGTCAGGTCCTCACAGGTCAGGAGTCAACCGAACTCAAGGCAGTTAACCGGCTCTTCAGAGTTAACCGGGCAACTGGGGTCGAGGGCGCTGACGTAAGACGCCCGTGACCTCGTGATCATGGCTGTTGACAAAGACAGTTTCTGATCAAAATGAGGCCACGGGCTTGTTCCAGCGTACGCACGTCTGCGATGTTCAAATCGAGTCGGTATCGGACGCCTCGCGTCTGCTCGACCTGGGCGGTCTTGCGGTCGACCGCGTCGCGTCGGACGCGTTCGGCGGCAGGGTGGTGCACGTGGTCACTGCGGATGAGACCGCGTCGGCGTGTCCCAGCTGTGGGGTGCTCTCGGTCTCCCTGAAGGGTCGAGCCTGCACCCGGCCGCGTGACATCCCATACGGGACACGGGGTTTGCGGTTGATCTGGCACAAGCGTCGTTGGCGCTGCAGGGAACGGCTCTGTCCCCGGGCGTCGTTCACCGAGTCGCTGCCCGCGGTCCGCAGGCGCTCGAGGCAGACAACGCGGCTGCGCACCGAGCTCGGGTACGCGATCGCCGAACAGGGGCGGATCGTGTCGGAGTCCGCGGCCCACTACGGGGTGGACTGGTCCATCGTGCACGCCGCGTTCGCCGCCCACGTGGCGGGCCCGCTGGCGGCGCCGCTACCGCCGGTGAAGGTCCTGGGGATCGATGAGACCCGCCGTGGCAGACCAGTCTTCGCCCAGGACCCGGACACCAAGCGGTGGGTCCTGGTGGCCGACAGGTGGCATACGGGTTTTGTCGACGCTGCCGGCACCGGGGGCCTGCTCGCCCAGGTCGAGGGTCGCACCAGCGCCGCCACCATTGCGTGGCTGAACGCCCAGCCAGCTTCGTGGCGGGCGGGGATCACCCACGTGACCACCGACCTGTCGGCGTCCTACGCCAAGGCGGTACGCGTGGCCCTACCCGATGCTGTCCTGGTGGCCGACAGATTTCATCTAGTGCAGCTCGCCAACAAGATGGTCACCGACGTCCGTCAACGTGTCATCCGCCAGACCCAGGGCAGGCGCGGCCGCAAGAGCGACCCGGCCTGGGCGTGGCCTGGGCGGCGCGGCGCCGACTGCTGACCGGACATGAGCGGCTACGCCCGGAAACCTTTGCGAAGATGTGGAACTCGCTGATCGAAACCGGCGACGCCGGGACACAAATCCTTCAGGCCTACGTCGTCAAGGAGGAGCTCAGATCCTTGCTTTTGCTAGCGGGGACCAACCCCGAACGCCACATCATCAGGGGCAAGCTGGACAGTTTCTACCAGCAGGCCGCCGCAACTGACGCACCCGAGGCGCACCGCCTCGCCGCCACCATCGAGGCGTGGTGGCCAGCTATCGAAGCGGGCCTCCTGACCGGGTACTCGAACTCGAGGTCGAAGGGCTACAACCGGCTGGCTCTGC
>JABBOX010000094.1 GCA_012927555.1 Phycicoccus sp. | reverse complement strand
GAAGAGGCAGCACGGCTGATCTCGGCCTTTGCCGCGATGGCGAGCCCCACCATCGCCGCCACCACCAGCCAGGACCCCGGTCCGTATGCCGGTGGGCCTGCTCATGACCCCGCGTCACAGGACCCGGAGCATGTGTGGCCGCCAGAGGACGCTTTTCGCCCGGATGATGCGCGTCCTGGGCAAGCGTCATCGGAGGGTGCGCCGACCGGTGACCCGGATCCGGGCGCACCGCCTGTCTGCAGCGCCTGCGGGGGTGTCAATGGGGGCACCCCGGTTGCCTGCAAGCTGTGCCCGTTCTGCCAAGGCATCGCGCTGCTGCGCTCGGTTCGGCCCGAGACGGTGGACCGGCTGGCCGACTTCGCCTCAGCCGTTGCGGCCACCCTTCGGGACATGGGCACCCAGTCGAGATCATCCGGCCCGCGGTCAGGATCTGAGTCAGGTCCCGGGATGCCTTCGGATGAACCCATGGTGCAGGACATTCGCGTGGACGACGGGGACGAAGGATGACGCGCTTGAGAACGACGATCGGTCTGGACATCGGCGGCACCAAGATCAGCGGCTGTGTCATCGACTCGACCGGGCTGGTCCTGGCGAGGGGACGCAAGGACACACCCGCCCAAGATCCCGGGGCCATCGTCAGTGAGTCGGCCGATCTGATCCGCGAGCTCTCCTTTGAGCGTGAGATCGACGCGGTCGGGGTGGCCTGTGCCGGTTTCATCGACCGGACGGGGTCGACGGTGCTCTTCGCCCCGAACCTGGCCTGGCGGGACCTTCCTTTCAAACAGCTCCTCGAAACGGCACTCAGCCTCCCTGTCGTCATCGAGAATGACGCCAACGCCGCCGCGTGGGGCGAGTTCCGTTTCGGCGCCGCTGTCGGGACGTCCGACATGATGCTGGTCACCGTCGGCACGGGCATCGGCGGCGGGGTGGTGACGAACGGTGTCCTGCTTCGCGGAGCCTTCGGTATCGCCACCGAGCTGGGCCACATGCGAGTGGTCCCAGGCGGGCTCCGTTGTGGTTGTGGCAATCGCGGCTGCTGGGAGCAGTACGCCAGCGGAACGGCTCTGGTGCGAGAGGCCCGAGAGCTGGTGGTCTCCGGCACACCGCACGCCACCCGACTCAGTGAGCTGTGCGCTGGTGATCCCGACCAGCTCACCGGACCGGACGTGACCAGGGCCGCTGCCGAAGGCGATCCAGCGGCTGTCGAGCTGCTGTCCGACCTCGGCACCTGGATCGGTGAGGGCGCCGCCTCGGTGACTGCCATCCTCGACCCTGAGCTCATCGTGCTGGGCGGTGGAGTGGCCGAGGCCGGGGGGCTGTTGATCGATCCCGCTGTTGCCGCCTTCCGCCGCCAGCTGACGGGCCGCGGGCACCGGCCTGAGGCGCGGTTCGTCCTGGCAAGTCTTGGCAACGACGCCGGGATGATCGGTGTGGCCGACCTGGCCGCTCGGGCTCACTCATGAGCGACCAGCTCGCCATCGGCATCGACATCGGCGGCACCAAGGTGGCCGGCGGCCTGGTTGACGTGGATGGCAACATCACCCACCGGGCACGGCGGGACACCCCGCATCGTTCCAAGAGCCCGGCGGTCGTCGAGGACACCATCGTCGAGGTCGTCGCTGAGCTGCTGCAGGTCGTCGGTTCGGGGACCGTTGCCGCTGTGGGGATCGGTGCTGCCGGCTTCGTTGCCGCAGATCGGGCGACGGTGGTTTTCGCCCCACATCTGTCGTGGCGGCATGAACCACTTCAGGAGGCCCTGCAGAAACGCATCGCGGCGCCGATCTTCGTGGACAACGACGCCAACGCGGCGGCCTGGGCCGAGTGGAAGTTCGGGGCGGCGCAGGGCGAGACCCATCTCATGATGATCACGCTGGGCACCGGCATCGGTGGCGGCATCCTGATCAACGGTGAGGTTCAGCGGGGTCGCTTCGGCATCGCAGGGGAGTTCGGGCACATGCAGATCGTCCCGGGCGGTCACCGCTGCGAGTGCGGCAATCGTGGGTGTTGGGAGCAGTACGCCAGCGGCAACGCCCTGGTGCGAGAGGCGCGTTCGTTGTTCTCGGCCAGCTCGCCGATTGCCAGCGACCTGTTCGATCGCGCCGGGGGTGTTCCGGGCAATCTGACCGGCCCCTTGATCACCCAGGCCGCCCAGGACGGCGACCCAACGGCTCGTGAGCTGCTGTCCGAGATCGGAAACTGGCTGGGGCTCGGCATCGCCAACCTGGCGGCGGTTTTCGACCCCGGCACCTTCGTGATCGGTGGCGGCCTCAGCGCTGCTGGCGACCTGTTGCTGGCCTCGGCGCGCGAGACGTTCAAACGGCAGCTGACCGGCCGCGGATACCGGCCCGAGGCTCGTATCGTCGCAGCCGAGCTGGGCAACGACGCGGGTCTGATCGGGGCTGCGGACCTCGCCCGAAGCGGCGTCCAACCAGCGATCGGCTGAAGCCGACCGAGGTCAAAGCCGTGCGCCGTCGTCGTTCTCCTCGTGATCACGCGGCAACCGTGAGATGAGCAGGGCGAATCCTCCGACGGACATCGCGAGGGCCGTGAGCATCCAGCCGGTGCCGGCTTCACGGTTGAAGAGCACGAGGTACAGCAGGAGCAAGGGCCCGCCGCACATGCCCACGATGATGGCCCAGAACTGCAGGTCGCCGACCGGCAGAGGGGCGATCGGTGGGGGCTCGAAGTGCTCCTCGTGGTCAGGGTCCACCTCGTGCGCCCGCCAGGCCTGCGGTGCGGGGATGGCTTGTGGCTGGGCAGGAGTGGGCAGTGTTTCAGGCGGGTCAGCAGAGAAGTGATGGTGGTCGACGAATGGCTGGTTGACAGTCTGGGCGCCGGCTTGTTCGTCGCCTGCTTGCTTGTCGCCGGTTTGTTCGTCGACGGGTGCCTCATCGGCCGTGGGGCTCGGGGCGGGCTCAGGCACAGCGTCGTTCCAGTGAGCCACGATGTCGGCAAACATCGCGTCATGGTCGAAACCGTCGGACGTGTGCCGGCGGTCGGGATCGTTCATGACTGGGTGGTGCGCTCAATGAACTTGGCGGACTCGTCGAAGATGCGCGGCGCGTCGTTGTCAATGGTGGCAACGTGATACGAGTCCTCGAGCAGGATCTCGGTGACGTCACTGCTCGAGATTCTGGACAGGACGAGCGCCGAGCTGGAAGCAGGCAGGACGTGGTCCTGTGTTGACCGAAGCAGCAGCACTGGCTGGGTGACCTCCGGCAGGTCCCGGACGACCGCCTGCCATGCAACCAGCTGGGAGTGCAGGGCCTTCAGCGGGTTGCGCGTATAGGCCAGCTCGGTGACGCCCTCCTTCTTGACGTCATTGCCAATCGCGCCCAACGACGGCACGAGGTTCTTCAGCACCGGGAGCAGGCGGATTCGGGGGTCCTCGGACTTGACTGCGGGGTTCACCAGGATCAGGCCGCTGACGCGGGGTCCGTGTTCCTGCGCCAGCTTGAGCGCCAGGGTGCCGCCCATGGACAGGCCGCCGACGACGACCCGTTCGCAGGTCTCGTTGAGCTCGCGGAAAGCGGTGTCGACACAGGCGAACCAGTCCTCCCACCGCGTGTTGTTCATCTCCTGCCAGGTGGTGCCGTGCCCGGGCAGAAGGGGGACACGCACCGTGTAGCCACGCTCGGCGAGGTACTCGCCCCATGGGCGCATGCTCTGCGGCGTGCCGGTGAAGCCGTGGCACAACAGGACTCCGACGTTGGATCCGTCGTGGCTGAAGGGTTCGGCTCCGGGCAGAATGGTCACGGATTCGCTCCTGAGTCGTCGATGAAAACGGCGAAAGCCGTTCGATGGGAATTTTCGCACGCCGCGATACGCACGCATAGTGTCGTAGAGTTCACGCATTGGCAATGGGGTGATATCTCACATGGAGGAGGTGGTCCGGTTTGTTCTACTGGGTGCTCAAGACACTGGTTCTCGGGCCGATCCTGAGACTCCTCTTCCGCCCGTGGGTCGAGGGCGAGGAGAACATCCCGGTGGAGGGTGCAGCAATCTTTGCCAGCAACCACCTCTCATTCTCGGACTCGATCTTCTTGCCGCTGGTGCTTCCGCGGCGGATCACGTTCCTCGCCAAGGCCGACTACTTCACCGGCCGGGGCGTCAAGGGCAGGGCGACCGCAGCCTTCTTCAAGGGTGCCGGCCAGCTGCCGATCGACCGTTCCGGTGCGGGCGCCGGTGACGCGGCGCTCAACAGCGGCCTGAAGGTCCTGCGTCGCGGCGAGCTGCTCGGCATCTATCCCGAAGGCACCCGCTCGCCGGACGGTCGCCTGTATCGAGGGCGCGTTGGCGTGGCCAGGATGGCGCTCGAGGCGGGGTGTCCCGTGCTGCCAGTGGCGATGATTGGCACTGACAAGGCACAGCCGACCGGCAAGAAGGTCCCCAAGATCATGCGCATCGGCGTGCGCATCGGCAAGCCGCTGGACTTCTCCCGTTATGAGGGGATGGAGAACGACCGTTTCGTCCTGCGCTCCATCACCGACGAGCTCATGTACGAGCTGATGCTTCTGTCGCGTCAGGAGTACGTCGACATGTACGCCACGTCGATGAAGGATCGTCTGGTTGCCGCTGCCAAGGCCAAGGCCAAGGAGCTGCAGCACGAGGCCGCCGACCGGATTGACCGGATGGACAAGAGCGTCAAGGGCGATGGAGCCACGCTCGAAACTGATGACTTCAGTGATGCCGCCGACGACTCGGCCGAGGCGCCCGGGAAGGCGTCAGGCGACCAGGGTCAAACGCCGACGGCTCAGGACGACGAGCGCGCAGCCAGCTAGCTGATCCAGGCGTTGCTACGTCCGCCTCACGCGGAGCCTGCCTCACGCAGAGCCTGCCTCACGCAGAGCCTGCCTCACGCAGAGCCTGGAGCACGCGGCTGTCGATGCCGTCCGGGGTCATCCGCATCTCGAAGTTTGCCTCGCCCGCCCAGTCCTCCAGGGCATCGTGCAGGTCAGCATGGCTTCGCCCCAGGACTGTCAGGTGTCGGCGAACCTCGTCCGCCAGTGGTCCCTCCAGTGGAAGCACCGTGCCGGGAGGGCCGAAGTAGACATCGTGCAGATCGAACAGTCTGGCCAGCTCCTGGGGGGCGTCCGGGTGATCGTCGACGCGCAGGTCGGCCAGGATGCCGCAGTGGTCGTACCCGGTTTCAGGGGCCACGGCATACAGGGCGGCGGACTGGCGTCCTCGCTTGTCACCACCTGCGCGGTCTCCGGCCAACAGCGCCTGCATCAGCCTCGGGGCCAGCGGAAGCTGGCGGTTGTCGAGCCAGGCGCGTTCCATATCCAGAACGACCCGTTCGCCGACCAGGATGTTTCCCTGGATCGCATAGCCGCTGTCGGCGTCGCCACCGGTCATGCCTCCCGCCCAGTCCATGCAACCCGGGCCGGTGAACGAGGTCTGGTCCTTCACGCCGACCACGCCGAGCTGACGGTCATCACGCCCCTCGTCCAGGGAGGTGAGCCTGACCGCCGTCTCCGCGGCGCTCAGGCCCTCTGAGAGCAGTGCCAGGCCGTCGGCTGCGTAGGACACCTTGGCCATCGCCTGCGTCGCGATCGCGCCAACCCCAAGACGGGCCGCAGGGACCACCGACCCGACGGCGATGAACTTGCTGGCCACCGCCACGCCGTAGGCATTACCAGAACGGGCCACGATGGAGAAGGTCATGTCCGTGACCTTAGCGATTGGAGCCCTGAGAAGTGAGCCGGTAAGTTGATCCCCATGCGCATCGGAATGTTGACAGGCGGCGGAGATTGTCCGGGACTGAACGCGGTTATCAGGGCGGCGGTGACCCGAGGAATCCAGGCGTACGGCCATGAGTTCGTGGGGTTCCGTGACGGCTGGAAGGGCCCCCTCGAGGGCTTGACCCGTCCCTTGGGCCTCGAAGACGTCAGCGGGATCCTGGCACAGGGCGGCACCATCCTGGGGTCCTCCAGGACCAACCCCTACAGCGTTGACGGTGGGTTGGACCGGATCAGGACAAACATCCAGGACGCCGGTATCGACGCGCTGATCGCCATCGGGGGCGAGGACACCCTCGGGGTGGCCAAGAAGCTCACGGACGACGGGCTCGGCGTCGTCGGAGTGCCCAAGACCATTGACAACGACCTGTCCGCAACGGACTACACCTTCGGGTTCGACACGGCCGTGATGATTGCGACCGAGTCGATCGACCGGGTGCGCACGACCGCGCAGTCCCACCATCGCGCCCTCGTCGTCGAGGTCATGGGTCGTCACGCCGGCTGGATCGCTCTGCACGCAGGGATGGCCGGTGGAGCCAACGTCATCCTGGTGCCCGAGCGCGAGTTCGACATCGAGCAGGTCGCCGCATGGGCGCAGACCTGTTTCGACCGCGGTGTCGCGCCGATCGTGGTGGCCTCCGAAGGAGCGTTGCCGATCGGCGGCGCGGAGTCTCTCAAGACCGGCGAGCTGGACGCCTTTGGGCACATCCGTCTTGGCGGGATCGCCGACTGGGTGGCCGGCGAGATCGAGACGCGCACCGGCATCGAGACCCGCTCCGTCATCCTTGGACATCTGCAACGTGGTGGCACGCCGACGGCATACGACCGCGTTCTGTCCACCCGGTTCGGTCTGCATGCCGCCGACGCGGTCAACGACGGGGACTTCGGCAAGATGGTGGCACTGCACGGCACCGACATCGTTCGAGTTTCTCTGGCCGAAGCGGTCGGCACGCTCAAGACGGTGCCACCGGAGCGGATGACCGAGGCCGAGGTCTTCTTCGGTTAATTCCGCAACTACCCTTGGGGGCGTGAGCACCCCAGTCAACATCGAGGCAAGCCCTGACGTCCTCGCCGGCCTTGATGCCTGGCGTGAGCTCCCGGCTGCCCAGCAACCGACCTGGCCCGACGCGGCGGCCCTTGCAGCTGCCGTAAGCACGCTGGCGAACTACCCGCCGCTGGTCTTTGCTGGCGAGTGCGACGTGCTCAAGAGCCGGCTGGCCGACGCGGCGCTCGGGAAGGCGTTCGTTCTCCAGGGTGGTGACTGCGCCGAGACGTTCGCGTCCGCGACGGCCGACAACATTCGCGACCGGATCAAGACGATCCTGCAGATGGCCGCGGTTCTGACATACGGCGCGAGCATGCCCGTGATCAAGGTTGGCCGGATCGCCGGCCAGTACGCCAAACCGCGGAGCAGCAACGACGAGACCCGCGACGGTGTCACTCTGCCGGCCTACCGCGGTGACATGGTCAACGACTTCGCCTTCACGCCCGAGTCGCGCATCCCCGACCCGAACCGTCTGGTGCGGGCCTACAACGCGAGTGCGGCCACGCTCAACCTTGTCCGGGCGTTCACGACCGGCGGTTTCGCCGACTTGCGCCACGTCCACGACTGGAACCGCGGGTTTGTCGCCAACTCCGCGAACGTGCGCTACGAACGCCTCGCGATGGACATCGACAAGGCGATGAAGTTCATGGCTGCCTGCGGTGCCGACTTCGACGCGTTGCGGTCGGTGGAGTTCTTCGCGAGCCATGAGGCTCTCGTCCTGGACTACGAGCGACCCTTGACCCGGATCGACTCACGCACTGGTCTGCCGTATGACGTGGCCGGTCACTTCGTCTGGGTGGGAGAGCGCACCCGCGACCTCGATGGCGCGCACATCGACTTCGTCTCGCGAATCCGCAACCCGATCGGCGTCAAGGTGAGCCCCTCGGCCGATCCGGACTACCTCCTGCGTCTGATCGACAAGCTCGACCCCGCGCGCGAACCAGGACGGTTGACGTTCATCACGCGGATGGGCGCCGGCACGGTGCGCGAGGCGCTGCCCTCCATCGTGGAGAAGGTCTCGGCGTCCGGCGCGGTGGTGACCTGGATCTGCGATCCCATGCACGGCAACGGTTTCGAGTCTCCGTCTGGCTACAAGACGCGCCGGTTCGACGACGTCGTCGATGAGGTTCGTGGCTTCTTCGAGGTGCATCGCGCGCTGGGCACGGTCCCGGGCGGCATCCACATCGAGCTGACCGGCAACGACGTCACCGAGTGTCTGGGAGGGTCCGGCGAGATCGTCGACGCCGATCTGGAGAAACGCTACGAGACGCTGTGCGACCCACGCCTGAACCACCAGCAGAGTCTCGAGCTGGCGTTCCTGGTGGCTGAGATGCTCCAGGCATGACGAACCCTCTGGTGGCGCAGGGCTCGTGAGCTCGTCCGGGCTCGCCGAGCCGCGATCTCTGCCACCGGGCCAGCGCCTGACGCCGGTTCTTCGGCCGGTGCACTACGGACGGGTGCCCCGTATCGACCTGGCGACCTGGGTGCTTCGAATCGGCGGCAACACCCGCGATGGTGGTGCGTTGTCGCTGTCGTGGGCGGACCTCATATCGTTGCCGCAGACGGTTGTCCGGGCTGATCACCACTGCGTCTCGCGCTACACGACGCTGGACCTGCAGTGGTCCGGGGTGGCCGCGCGCACCATCATCGAGCTGGCGCCGCCGGCCGATGACGTGGAGCACGTCCTTGTCTCGGCGGCGCGCGGATACAGCAGCAATATCCGGCTC
>JABBOX010000019.1 GCA_012927555.1 Phycicoccus sp. | reverse complement strand
TGAGTCATCGTCGAGGGTCGAGACGGCAAGGTCTACGTGAACGGGACCCTGCTCCAGGAGCCCTACGTCTTCCCCGGAGATCGCGCCAGTGACGTCAACTTCAGGGTGACCGTGCCCGTCGGCACGCTGTGGGTGATGGGCGACCATCGCAGCGACTCGTCAGACAGCCGATTCCACCAGCAAGACCCCGGAAAGGGCTTCGTCCCGCTGAGCGCGGTCGTCGGGCGAGCGTTCATCATCGTCTGGCCGCTCGACAGGCTCGGCACCCTGGACCGGCCAACCACGTTCGACCAAGCGGCTGTTTCTGTCCGGCCCTGAGCAGCTCGAACGAAGCCGGTCACGGAATGGAGGGAACGAGCTGAGCGAAGCGCGTCTCACGACCCGCCACCATGTACCAAGAGCCTTCAACAGTCCCTATGGGCCCGTCGCGAACGTGATCTGGTAAGGCGCCGCCGCCGACGATCGCACAAAGGTGACGAATCGACTGCTGACGCCGTTACCCCACGCACCGAAGTTCCCCGAGAATCGAAGGTCGAAGTTGGCGATCACCGTGAAGTGGTCGGCGGACACCCACCCGCCTAGAGCCGTGCTTGGCTGCGTGCTCGTCACAGTCCCCGCAATGAGCACGAGGTTCCCCTGCGTCTGATCTGCCCTCATGGAGGGGTCGAGGTACTTCTGGCCGGCGGCGTTCAAGCCGTCCTTCTGCCATGAGGCCAGGAATGACTGGAGGTACACGGCCGCCTCGGCGGCGGCGCGTGCTCGCGCTGCTTCTGCCGCGGCGGCTGCTGCCGCTGCACGTCTGGCTGCCGAGGTCGAGGGCTCAGTCGAAGTTGAGCTCACCGAAGGAACGGGGGTGGTCAACGATCCCGCAGGCAATTGCGGGGCGCCTGTCGTTGCTCCGTTCACGCTCACGAAGCCAAAGATGATGGCTGCGACGGCCGCCGCAGCCGCCATCGGGGCGAGTGCCTTCCTCCACTGCCGCGGCGGTGCGTCTTCTCCCAAACTGGCGAGGTCCGGCGGTTGCAGCGCGGGCCCCTGGCTCTCGCGCCAACGCTGCCCAGCCTCGTGAAGACGGCGATCGATATCCATCAGCTTGTCTCCTCTCCGGCCAGGCGGAACTGAATACGTCGTCGCGCATCGGCCAGGGTTGACTTGACCGTGCCGGATGAGATGCCCAACAGCTCGGCCACCTGCTGAACGGGAAGGTCAACGAAGTAGTACAGCTCGATCACCTCCCGCTGCCGCCGCGGCAGCCCAGCAATGAGCGTCTCCAGCTGACGGTCCGAATCCCCGTGCGGAGGCTGCGTCGAGAAATGGCTTCGATCCGCAAGCCGCCCGAGCAACAACCCGTTACGACGCCTCCGCCCATCAGTCTTGTAGCTCTCATTGAGCAAGATCCTTACCATCCAGGTTTGGAAGGACCCCTGCTCTGGGTCGAAACGGTGCCGATAGCGCCACGCGGCAAGACAGGCCTCCTGGATGACGTCCTCCGCATCGCCAAGAGGTGCGAACCGACGCGCCACATGAGTCACGACCGGCATGATCCGGTCGAGCTCGGCGGAAAACGCCTCCATCGAGGACAACGCCTCCATCGAGGACAACCGCTTTGGCGCATCTTTCGCAGTCGATGACATGACACCTCCTGAAGCACCGCAGACTATTGCCCACTCCCCATTGCCCATCATGTCTACTAATAGAGCGCAGATGACCTGTTTGGTTGGGTGGCGTCAGTCTCTACTTGTGGCCGATCCCACGACGTCCCCGCTCTGCGCCGATCCCACGACGCCAGCCTCACGTAGCCGGCGCACCTCGTCGCCCGACAGACCGAGCTCGGCCAGGAGCGCATCCGTGTGCTCCCCGGCTGCCGGCGGCGGGAGCTTGAGCCGGGCGGGAGTCGCCGAGAACCGCGGGGCCGGGGCCGGTTGGACCACGTCGTCCCGTATGACGAAGGTGCCGCGGGCGACGTTGTGTGGGTGCTGTGGCGCCTCGGACATCGACAGCACGGGGAAGACGCAGCCATCGACGCCGGCGAACAGCGCCTCGGACTCCGCACGGGTGCGCGAGGCGAACTCCGCAGCGAGCCGGAGCCGCAGCGCCGGCCAGGAACGAGGGTCGTACTGGGTGCCAACGTCGATGCCGTCGAGGTCGTCGATACCGAGGCGCTCCAGCAGGGTGGCGAAGAAAGCGGGCTCGAGCGGACCGACCGACAGGTATCCGCCGTCTCCGGTCGGATAGACGTCATAGAACGGCGCCCCTGTGTCGAGCAGGTTGCTCCCCCGCTCGTCCGTCCAGCGCCCGATCGCCTTCATCCCGAAGAACTGGGCCATCAGCAGGGCAGACCCGTCCAGCATCGCGGCATCCACCACCTGACCGGTACCGGTGCGGGCCGTCGAGAGGAGAGCGGCGAGCACGCCATACGCCAACATCAGCCCGCCACCGCCGTAGTCGCCGACCAGGTTCAGCGGCGGCACCGGAGCCTCGCCCTGGCGGCCGATGGCCGCGAGCGCCCCGGACAGCGAGATGTAGTTGATGTCGTGGCCCGCGGCCTGGGCCAGCGGCCCGTCCTGGCCCCATCCGGTCATCCGCCCGAAGACCAGTCGCGGGTTGCGTTCGAGACACACCTCGGGGCCAAGACCCAGACGTTCCATGACCCCGGGGCGGAAGCCCTCGATCAGGACGTCAGCGGACTCGATCAGCTTCAGGACCAGTTCGACGCCCTCAGCTGACTTCAGGTCCACCGCGATAGAGCGTCGTCCACGCGACACCACGTCGGCACGGACCGCGGCCATCGTGCTCGGCCCGCGGACCCAGCCCGCGCCGCCCACTCCTGCGGAGAGGCGGTCAACCCGGGTTACGGTGGCGCCCAGGTCCGCCAGCATCATCCCGGCAAACGGCCCCGGGCCGATTCCCGCCATCTCGACGACGGTGATCCCCGTCAGCGGTCCCGTCCCGGGGGTCGGTCCCGTCCCGGCGGTCGGTCCCATCTCAAGCTCCCGGGGGCTGGTTGAAGCGCTGGCTCATCCGCGTGCGCAGTTCGGGCAGCACCTCAGTGGCGAAGGACGTGAGGAACCGGGACTGGTCGTGACCCGGTCCGTGGAAGACGAGATGGTTGAAGCCGAGGTCGACGTACGGCTGGATCTGGGCGAGCGCCGTCCCGGGATCGGATGCCACGATCCAGCGGCTGGCCACCTGTTCGATCGAGAGCGCGTCGCTGGCGGCCTCCATCTGGGTCGGGTCGCTCAGGCCGTGCTTCTGCTCTGGCGTCAGCGACAGCGGAGCCCAGAAACGGGTGTTCTCCAGCGCCAGGCGGGGGTCCGGGTCGTAGGACAGCTTGATCTCGATCATCCGGTCGATCGACCCAGCGTCACGCTCTGCCGCCGCCAGGCCTTCGTCAACTGCAGGGATGAGCTTGTCCCGGTACAGCTCGGGACCCTTTCCCGAGGTACAGATGAACCCGTCGCCCATGCGGCCGGCATACTTCGCCACCACCGGACCTCCAGCGGCGACGTAGATGGGCACCGGCCGGTCCGGGCGGTCATACACGGTGGCGTCGTGGGTCTGGTAGTAGTCGCCCTCGAAGGTGACGCGTTCGCCGGCCCACAGCTCGCGCATCAGGGCGACCGCCTCACGCATGCGAGCGAACCGCTCCTTGAACTCCGGCCACTCCAGCCGCGAGACAGCGACCTCGTTCAACGCCTCACCGGTGCCGATGCCGAGCATGATGCGATCCGGGTACAGGCAGGCAAGCGTGCCGAACGCCTGGGCCACCACGGCCGGGTTGTAGCGAAAGGTCGGCGTCATGACGGACGTGCCCAGCAGGACCCGTTCGGTGCGCTCACCGACCGCGGCCAGCCAGGCCATCGAGAACGGGGCGTGGCCACCGGTATGACGCCAGGGCTGGAAGTGGTCGGAGATCATCACGCTGTCGAGGCCGACCTGCTCTGCCTGTACGGCGAACTCGACGAGCTCTCGCGGGCTGAACTGCTCGGCCGAGGCCTTGTATCCGATCCGTGGTGTCATGCGTGACAGTTTCACCTACGGGACCCGGTCTCGCATGGAGACCCTGGTCACCACCCGTTCGGTGACCTGGTCACCACCTGGCCGGTCACCTGGCCGGACCCACGGGTCAGGTCAGCCGAGGTAGTCCACGAGCAGCGGGGCGAGCCCGACGTATGTCTGGGGCGTCATCGCGAGGAAGCGAGCCTCGACGTCGGCGGGCAGGCCAAGGCCGCGGACGAACTCACGAAGATCGTCGCCAGTGATGCGACGACCGCGGGTGAGCTCCTTGAGCCGCTCGTAGGGGTTCTCCATGCCGGGAACGCCCTGGGCACCGAGCGCGCGCATCACGGACTGGATCGGCTCCCCGAGCACTTCCCAGTTGGAGTCGAGCTCGGCGGCCATGGCGGCAGGCACTGCGTCGAGCCCGGCCAGACCACGACCGGCGTTGTCGATGGCGAGCAGTGAGTGGCCGAACGCCGTGCCGATGTTGCGCTGCATGCTCGAGTCGGTGAGGTCGCGCTGCATCCGGGACTGCACCAGCGTCGTCGCGAGCACGTCGAGCAGAGCGTTGGAGACCTCGAGGTTGGCCTCGGCGTTCTCGAAGCGGATCGGGTTGACCTTGTGCGGCATCGTCGACGAGCCGACGGTGCCCTGGCCCCGGACCTGGGCGAAGTAGCCCATCGAGATGTAGGTCCAGACGTCCGTGCAGAGGTTGTGCAGGATCCGGTTGAAGCGGGCCATATCGCTGTAGAGCTCGGCCTGCCAGTCATGGCTCTCGATCTGTGTGGTCAGCGGATTCCACTGCAGTTCAAGGGATTCCACGAACGCCTGACTGATAGCCGGCCAGTTCGCGTCGGGCAGCGCGGCGACGTGCGCGCCATACGTGCCGGTCGCGCCGTTGAACTTGCCGACGTACTCCGCTCGGCCCACCCGGGCAAGCTGTCGCTTCAGCCGGAAGGCCAGAACGGCCAGCTCCTTGCCCATGGTCGTCGGGGTCGCAGGCTGACCGTGCGTATGGGCCAGGAGTGGCACATCGCGCAGGTTGCGAGCCATCGTGCTGATGGCTTCGACCAGTGCCGTGGCTCTGGGCAGCCAAACCTGTTCGACGGCGCCCTTGATCATGAGCGCGTACGAGAGGTTGTTGATGTCTTCGCTGGTACAGCCGAAGTGGATCAGCTCTGACATCCCGGTCAGGCCGTTTTCAGGTTCGCCGATGATCGTGACGAGCCGACGCTTCAAGAAGTACTCAACAGCCTTGACGTCATGGGCCGTCTCGCGTTCGATCTCGGCGAGCTCGTTGATGCTCTCCTGCCCGAAGTCGTCGACGACCGCGCGCAGGGGGGCCTGCTCATCGGGGGTGAGGGCCCGCACGCCTGGAACGATCCCGTTGCTGGTGAGATGGATCAGCCACTCAATCTCGACCCGCACGCGCTCGCGGTTGAGCGCACCCTCGGAAAGGTGATCGACCAGCGGAGCGACTGCGGTGCGGTAGCGGCCGTCAAGTGCGCCGAGGGCGATGGGCGGAAACGCATCAGCAAACGAGACCATGTCTGCCATCCTCCCAGAATCTGCACGCAGTCGACGCGACAACGGGGTGCGAGAAGCCCCGCCACCTCAACACCCACGCTCCTAGGCTGAGGCCATGCCCTCGTTCGCCAGCCCGCACCCGCGATACCAGCAGTCGTTTCTCTGTTCCGTGCAGGAGCTCCTCGACGCCGGCGAGGACCAGAAGCTGACCGGGCTGACCGTCTTCGGCGAGGAGACCCACACGATCGAGGAGCTGGCTGACCCGGCTGCCTTCGCCGCGTTCGCGCAGCGACTGCGCGACCTCGCGCTGATCGGGACGCCGCGCCCGGAGGGCAAGGTGCCCGAGACGATGCTGTGGTGGGTGGACGGATCGGACCTGCTGGGGCGGCTGTCGATCCGTCACGAGCTCACCGACGCGCTGCGCGAGTGCGGCGGCCACATCGGCTACGTGGTCCGGCCTTCCGTGCGGCGCCAGGGTCACGCCAAGGCCATGCTGGCCGCCGCGCTGCCCATCGCCCGGGGCATCGGCATCGACCCAGCCCTGCTCACCTGTGGAGCAGAGAACACCGGGTCACGGCGGGTGATCGAGTCGAACGGCGGGGTTCTGGAGGACCAGCGAGAGGGTGAGCTGAGGTTCTGGGTCCCCACGACCGTCTAGGGCGCCATTCCCTCCGGCAATGGTGATGCCCCCTCCGTATTCCGGGTGCTCACGTCGGTGTCGCGGGTGCTCACCGCGCGTTCGTCCGGAGCCGGAGGCGCGGCGCGCGGACGCCGGGCGGCCTGCCGGGATGTCTCGGCGAGCGCGATCCCCACGAGGACGATCAGCGAACCGACGATCTGGGCCGTGTTGAGGGACTCCCCGAGCAGGACCCAGGCGATGATGCCGGCGCCCACCGGCTCGAGCATGCCGATCAGGCCGACCCGGGCGGGGCCGAGGCGCCCAACAGCGAGCAGCACCAACAAAAACGGCACGACGGTGCCCAGGACGATGATGCACAGAACCAACATCCACAGCGGTGTCTGCCCAGGCAGCGCACCGGGCAGGTCGACCTCATGGAGGAGCCGAGAAAACGGGAAGACCCACCATGGCGAGACGATCGCCCAGAGGATCGCAGAGAAGCCAAAACTGAAGGCCATCAACGAGATCGGGTCGCGGGACCGCTGTCCGCTCTCGCCCATCAGGTAGTAGCAGGCCAACGCGGCACCGGCGCCGACCGCCGAGATGAGGCCGATCGGGTCCAGCGTCATGCCCTTCCAGAACTGGGCCACCATCGCCAGACCGGACAGCGCGCAGGCCAGCCCCAGCCACAACCGGGACTTCACCGGCTGTTGCTGCACAAAGCGCACCCACAGCGCCACCATGAGTGGCGCGGTGTACTCGAACAGCAGGGCGATGCCGACCGGCATCCGTTGGATCGCCACGAAGTAGAGCCACTGGACCATGGCGATACCGGTGACTCCGTACAGCGCGAGGAAGCCCAGCTCGCGCCGACCGACACGGAGGGCGGCTGGGTTTCTGAGGGCGGTGAGGCCGAACAGGATCGCCGCTGTTCCAGCGCTGCGCACCGAGACCAGCTCAAGCGAGGAGACGCCGTTCTGCAGCGCGACCTTGCTGACGTTGCCGTTGACGGCGAAGAGCACGGCTGCTCCCAGGGCCAGGAGCATTCCGCTCGAGGTCCGCGAGGGCTTGGTCATCTGCGGCTGCCGGCCGGCGCTGACGGCGCTGACGGCGCGGACGCCTCAGGCAGCCCGGCTCCAAGGTGCGTGACGATGCCTCGGCACGCACGTTCGACGACGGTCAGGCAGTGGTCGAACCCCTCCGCGTCCCCGAAGTAGGGGTCGTCCACCTCGAGCGAGCCGGAGTCGACCGCCGTGGGGTCGAACTCGCGCAGAAGCCGGACCTTCGCCGAGGCATGGTCGTCGGGCGCCCAGTCACGAAGGGCCCGCAGGTGTCCCTCGTCGGCCACGACGATCAAGTCCCTGTCGCTGAACCACTCGCGTCGGAACTCCCGCGCGCGGTGGTGAGTGCCGTCATACCCGTGGTCGCGGAGAGTCTGCACGGTGCGCGGGTCCGCGCCATCACCCTCGTGCCAGCCACCGGTGCCTGCGGAGTCCACGACTACGCGGTCGCCAAGACCCGCGGAGAGAAGCATCGACCGCAGGATGACCTCGCCCATCGGCGACCGGCAGATATTGCCGGAGCAGATGACGCAGATGCGGTATGTCGGGGCGAGAGGCATGCGCCCATTGAACCGCACGGCCGCGAGCCGCCGAGATGCGCCACATCACGAAGGATTCTGGGTGCCAGAACACCCATTTTCCTTCGCCACCTCCCGCACGAGCGCGAAGCGGGGGCCGCTACGGGCGCGAAAGGCCGATGACCCTGTCGAACCCGGCAAGACCGTCGGGGCGATGGCTGACCATGATCACCGACCGCTCCGTCGTTGAGCGGGTGAGGTCGCCCAGGACCGCCTCGGCCGTGGTGTGGTCGAGGTGAGCGACCGGCTCGTCGAGCAGCAGCACGGGTCGTTCAGAAACCAGGCACCTGGCCAGCCCGAGCCGTGCGCGCTCTCCCCCGGAGACACCGCGACCGCCGGACCCGATGACGGTGTCGAGCCCAAGAGCCAAGTCGCCGAACCACTGGCCCAGACCTGCATTGGTCATAGCCTCGACGAGATCTGGATCGGCTGACCCGGGTCGTGCCAGCTGGAGGTTGGCGCGCAGCGTCGAGGCAAACAGGTGCGGCTCGTCGTCCAGGACGGCGAACACCTGGCGCGCCTGCCCTAGCTCGAGCTGCAAGGCGTCGTCGTCGCCCAGGCGGTAATCCCCGCCGGTGGGGTCGAGATGTCGTGCCAGCACGGCGAGGAGCGTGGACTTTCCGCACCCGTTGGGCCCGGTGATCGCGAGGTGCTGTCCTCGTTGGACCTCCAGATCCAGCGGACCGACGTCTGGCGCCGTCCCGGCCCACGCCGCGGTGAGATCGGAGACCAGGATTCGTGACGGCATACCGGATGGGGTGTCGGTTTGCGGGTCGGTTTGGGTGTCGAGCGACAGGACACCGGCGGCCCGCACCGCCGGCTGCTGGTCGAGCATCGCGTGCAATCGGACGGCGCTGGCCTGGGAACGCGCGAGCGCCCGCATGGCATCGGGCAGGGTCGAGAAGGCGTCCCCGAGCGCGATCGGCATCAGGACCAGCAGCGCCGCGACCGGCGTCGAGATCGCCGCGCCGACGCCCGGCAGGATCGCGGCCGTCATGGCGATCGTGCCGGCAGCGGTCAGTAGGAGGAGAAGCCCAGCGGCTGCGGCACGGCCATAACTCTGTCGACCCGCAGCCCGGCGCAGATCCGCATGAGCCGTGACCAGCCAGGACTGCGCCTGGCCCTGCGCTCCTATCGCCTGGAGCTCACTGGCGTTTCCAGCCACCAGGGCGGTGACCCGGGCGACCTCGGAGCGCGCTGCCAGAAGGGTCTGCTGCGAGCGAGTCTCCAGCCGCCAGCCGAGAACGAAGATGGCCACGGTGACGGTCGACATGGCGGCGACCACCAGACCGGCCCTCGGTGAGAGAAGTGCGGCGACGATCACGGCAAGGACGCTCGCAACGATGGTCGAAAGGATGGGCACCGTGACCCTGACCTGCGCGTCCACGACGTCGCTCAGGTCGTCGACGACCCCGGTCAGGAGGTCGGCCCGGCCGCGGCGGCCAAGACGTGCCGGGGTGAGTGGGATCAGCCGTGCGTATGCCGTCGCGCGTCGGTCGGCGAGGTCAGCCAGGGCCACGTCATGGGAGCGCAGGCGCTCCCAGTAGCGAAAGACCGGCCGGGCCATGCCGAAGGTACGCACCGCCACGATGGCCGTCAGCAACATGAGGATGACCGGGCGTTCGCTGGCGCGGACGATCAGCCAGCCGGAGGTGGCAGTCAGGGCGATGCCCGACGCGGTCGCGATACCGCCAAGCAGTCCGGCGCCCAAAACCGCCCGGCCTCCTGAAGTCGTCATGCGCGTACCTCGGCGAGGGTCGCGGTCGGACGCAGAAGCAGCTGGACGTGTTTGTCCGCGAGAGCCAGCAGCTCGGGTCGATGGGTGACGGCGACGACCGTGCGCAACTCGGCCAGGCGCTGGATCAGGTGATGCGCCAACACTGCTGACTCTTCGTCGAGGTGGGCCGTGGGCTCATCGAGCAGAACCAGAGGGGCGCTCGAGAGTGCCGCCCTGGCCAGGGTGAGGCGTGCGCGCTGTCCCGCGGACAGGCCAAACCCGTCGTCGCCCAGCCGCGTATCGAGGCCCTGGTCAAGGGCAGCGACCATGCCGTCGAGCCCGACCTCGCGCAGCATGTCCCAGAGCTCGTCATCGGTGCTGTCGTTGCCGAGAGTGAGGTTGTCTCTCACAGTTCCGGGCGCGAGGAATGGCCGTTGGGTGACCAGATGTGAACGAGGCGCCGAAACGGTGCCTGCGCTCGGGCTGCGGAGCCCGGCCAGCAGCTCCAGGAGCGTCGACTTCCCAGCGCCGGAGGGTCCAGTAACGACGGTGAGACCGATAGGAACCTCAAGGGACAGATCGCTCAGGACGTCGGTGGCCGCCCCCGGGTAGCTGTAGGTGACCCCCCCGACCACCACCGAACACCGCGGATCGCGCGTTTCGGCCTCCTCGACGGCCGAAAACGCGCGATCCGCGGTGTTCGGTCGAGAGGGGGTGGGGGCGAGCTCCCCGAGGACATCATCCAGAGCCACGGCCCCGTCGGCAGCAGCGTGGAACTCCGCGCCGACCCGCCGAATCGGCCAATAGGCTTCTGGCGCAAGGAGGATGGCCAACATCGCCGTGCCGAGCGGCATTGCGCCGTTGGCCAGACGAATGCCCACTGTCACGGCGACGAGCGCCACGGAGATGGTGGCCAGCAGCTCGAGCGCGGCCGCACTCATGAAGGCCAGCCGGAGCGTCTGCATCGTGGCAAGCCGATGACGTCGGCTCACGGTGGCGATCGTCTCCACCTGGGCCTCGGCCCGACCGTACGACGAAAGAGTCGGCAGACCCCGCATAACATCGAGGAAATGGCCGGACAGTGCCGACAGTGCCTGCCACCGACGTTGGGTCGACTTCTCCGTCGTGTGCCCGATGAGAGCCGCGAAAACAGGGAGCAGCGGGACTGTCAGCGCGACGATCAGTGCACTTGGCCAGTCGACGAGCAGCAGGGTGCCGATGGCGAGGAGCGGCAGGAAAGCGCCCGAGACCAGGGCTGGGAGGTAGCGCGCGACATACGGCTCGATGCTGGTCATCCCCTGTGTTGCCAGGGCTTGCGCGCGTCCTGCCTCGGGGCGCGAGTCCGCGTCGCGCCCCATCCAGGCCGCGATCAGACGCTCTCGGAGCACCGTCGACACCCGCAACCCAGCCCATGAGCCAACCAGCTCGTTCGCCATGGCCAGCAATGCACGGACGGCGAACAGGCCCACGAGCCAGACACCCGGCGTCACAACCTCGCGGCCCTCCACGACGGCGACCACCAGGTTGGTCAGTGCGAATGCGAGCCCGATCGTTGCGAGACCCTGCACCACACCGATCGCGCCAAGAGCCACCACCGGTTTCCGTGTCGCAGGAACCTGGGTGAGCAGTCGGGGGTCGAACGGACGCATCAGCTCAGGGTGCCTGCGCCGCTCGACGGGATGCCCACACTTGTCACCGGGATGTGGTGGGCGCTGATCCGCTTACGGAAGGTCCAGTAGGTCCACGACGTGTACAGAAGGACAACCGGCGTGAAGATCGCCGCCACCCAGGTCATGATCGTGAGCGTGTATGCCGTGCTGCTCGCGTTGGTCGTGGTCAGGGAGAACGAGGCGTTGGTCGTGGACGTCATCACGTTGGGGAAGAGCGCGAGGAACAGGGTCGCCACGGCGGCCCCGATCGCAACGAACGTCCCGACGAAAGCCCATCCCTCACGCTGACGGAAGGCGGCGAACAGGCCGGCCAGCAAAGCGACTGCAGCCACGGCGGCGGCAGCCCACGACGCAGCCGAACCGGTCGAGACGTTGATGGTCACGAGCAGGATGACCGCAAGCACCGCCGCCACAGCACCGACCTTGATCGACAGCTGCCGTGCCTCGTGCCTGACATCACCGTCCGTCTTGAGCGCGATGTAGATCGCACCATGGGTGAGGAAGAGGGCCACGGTGGTCAGCCCGCCGAGCAGCCCCACCGGGTTGAGGAGGGTGAACAGGTTGCCCGTGTATTCCTTGTCAGCGTTGATCGGCAGGCCCATCACCACGTTCGTCAGCGCCACTCCCCACAGCAGCGCAGGAACCGCCGACCCCAAGAATATGGCGATGTCCCAGCGCTTGCGCCAGGTCGGGTCGTCGACCTTGCCCCGGTAGTCGAAGCCGAGCGCACGCACGATCAGCGCAACCAGGATGATCAGCAACGGCAGGTAGAGGCCGCTGAACATCGTCGCGTACCAGTGCGGGAAGGCTGCGAACGTCGCGCCACCGGCGGTGAGCAGCCACACCTCGTTGCCATCCCAGACCGGGCCGATCGTGTTCAGCAGCAACCGCTTTCGAACTTCGCCATGCTCATCGCCCCCTCGACCAAGGACCGGCATCAGCATCCCGACGCCGAAGTCAAAACCCTCGAGGACGAAGTAGCCGGTCCACAGGACGGCGATCAGGATGAACCAGACGGTCGTGAGCTCCATGATGTCCCTCAGTGGTTTCTTTGGTTCGTTCGGCGATTGCTGGTGGGCGTTGGTCAGTAAGCGAAAACGAGGGGGGCGTTTTCGTCTCGATCGGCAGGGTCGACGGGCTCTTCGAACTCCGGCGCACCGGCCGCGATGAACCGCAGCAGCAGCTTCGTCTCGATGACGGCCAAGACGGCATACAGCAGGGTGAGGGTGATCAGCGAGGTCCAGACCTCACCGGCCGACACGTTCGGCGAGACGCCGGTGGCGGTGGTCATGACGCCGAAGACCAGCCACGGCTGGCGGCCTGCCTCCGTGAAGATCCAGCCAAAGCTGTTGGCGAACAACGGAAGCAACGGCGTGGCCAGGACTGCCCAGAGCCACAGGCGATGGCGTGGGATCCGATCGCCTCGGGTGTACCAAAGCACGGCGATGGCGATCAAGGCGCCCACCATCCCGAGACCGATCATGATCCGGAACGTCCAGTAGGTCAGCGGGATGGTCGGGGTGTAGCTCTTGCTGAACACTCGAGACTGGGCGGACGAGTTCATCGTGTCCGCGCCGTACTGCTTCTCGTAGGTCGCCTTGATCTCGTTGATTCCCTCGACGGAACCGTCGAACCGGCCGGTGGCCAGGAAGCTGAGCAGGCCCGGCACCTTGACCGAGAACTTCTCCTGGCTTCCGTCCAGCGAGCCGACCGTGAACAGTGAGAACGGTGCGTTGCTGGCTTCTGAGTTGTAGAGCGCCTCGGCAGCGGCCATCTTCATGGGCTGGACCTCGGTCATGATCTTGCCCTGGAGGTCGCCGGAGACGACGACGCCGAGCGCTGCGACAAGCGTGAACCAGGCGCCGATCCGGGTGGCCTTTCGGTACATGCCGGCGTTCGTACCCACGCCCGGCTTGCGCAGGTGCCACAGGCCCACAGCCATCACGAACGCGCCGCCCACCATGTAGGCGCTGGTGATGGTGTGCGGGAACGTCACCAGCTGGACCTTGTTGGTCAGCACGGCCACGAAGTCGTTGAGCTCAGCGCGCCCTGTTGCTGGGTTGAAGCGGTAGCCAACCGGGTGCTGCATCCAGGAGTTGGCCGCGAGGATGAAGTAGGCCGACAGCAAGGTGCCGACCGCGACGAGCCACATGCAGGCCGCGTGCAGCTTCGGCGGGAGCTTGTCCCACCCGAAGATCCACAGGCCGAGGAAGGTCGACTCGAGGAAGAACGCCAGCAGCGCCTCGATGGCCAGCGGTGCGCCGAAGATGTCCCCGACGAAGCGCGAGTAGTCGCTCCAGTTCATGCCGAACTGGAACTCCTGGACGATCCCCGTGACCAGGCCAAGGGCGAAGTTGATCGTGAAGAGCTTGCCGAAGAACTTGGTGAGCCGAAGCATCTCCGGGTTGCGGTTGCGTAGCCAGGCCGTCTCAAAACCGGCGACGATCACCGAGAGCCCGATCGTGACCGGGACGAAGAAGTAGTGGTACACGGTCACGATGGCGAACTGCCATCTCGCGATGTCCACGGCGTCCATGGGGCTCCTTCGGTGCACTGGCTACAGCATGTCGCACCGATACTACGGAGTTGCGCAAAGCCGCGTTGATACCTTCCAGATTGGGCGACGGTGACATCGCACACCCCGCGGGCCGCCACCTGCAGATCGCCAGGTGCGCGCGCTCATCGCTCGTTTCTGGAAATCGTGACCATCAAGGCCGGGTATCCTTGGGTGGTTGCCCGACCGGGCGAAACACGCCTGGCGGAGGGATTACATGCGGTGGTTCAAGACGGCACTCAGTGCCGCCTCAGTCACTGGCGTGCTCCTGGTCGCGATCGCCATGCTGCTGTTCACCCCGGCCGCGGCCATCGCCGGCCAGTCCGATTCGACCTGGCGTCCGCAGCCGAACGACCCCGCCGCCCTGAGCAGAACCTACGACGTCACCCGGCACGCCCTGCAGGTCGCCGGGGCGCCCTACGCACAGTGGGCCGGGCAAGGTCGCCAGTTCCTGGCATTCGACCCACGGGGCAACGGCCGGATCGTTGAGGTGTTCGGCGATCTGTCGGCGGCGGACCGGATAGCCGTGCTCGTGCCGGGAGTGGCCAACCGCGCGGACAACTTCGACACCGGCCTCGGTGACGTTCGTGACCGGGCCCCGGCGATTCAGGCGCAGACCCTGTATGACGCCACTCGCGCGGCGTCGCCGGGCGCACACGTCGCCGTCATCGCCTGGCTGGGCTATGAAGCGCCACAAGGCGTTGGTCGCGATGCGGCGCGCGAGGAGCTGGCACGCGCCGGCGCCACCTTGCTGGACGGATTCACCAAGGATCTGGCGATCCTGCGCCCGCACGCACATGTGACGGTGATCGGCCACAGCTACGGATCAGTGGTCGCGGGTCTGGCTGCCGCCGGTCTGCCGCCGCAGGTCACCGACCTTGTCGTAGTTGGCAGCCCGGGCATGGGTGTCACGCGGGCTGCTGACCTGCACACCTCGGCGACCATCTGGGCGGGCCAGTCGGCGCAGGACTGGATCTACTGGGTCCCGGCGTTCCAGGTGTGGGGTGCCGGACACGGCACGACGCCCACGACCCAAGGGTTCGGCGACCGGGTCTTCGGCACCAGCGGAGTCACCGACCACGACCACTACCTGAGCGCGGGCACGCAGTCCCTGGCCAACATCGCGGATATCGTGCTCGGGCGTGACACCGCGGTCAGCGCGCCCGATTCCTCGACCGCGACGGTTCCGGCGTCCGGATAGCCGGCTCAGACGTCCGGATAGCCGTTCGGGTTCTGCGACTGCCAGCGCCAGGAGTCTGCGCACATGTCGTCGATCGTGCGGGTGGCCGTCCAGCCGAGCTCGGCATTGGCGCGATGGGGGTCGGCATACGAGGCTGCGATGTCCCCTGCCCGACGCCCGACGATCTCGTAGGGCAGCGCGCGTCCCACCGCCCGCTCGAACGCATGCAGCACGTCCAGCACGCTCGTCCCCACGCCGGTGCCGAGGTTCCAGGTGCTCACCGGCGACTCGGTCGTGGCCAGCTTGGACAGCGCGGCGATGTGGCCGGCGGCGAGATCCTCCACGTGGATGTAGTCGCGCAGCGGGGTGCCGTCGGGGGTGTCGTAGTCGTCACCAAAGATCTGCAGTTTCTCGCGGCGACCCACGGCGACCTGCGAGAGGTACGGGACCAGGTTGTTCGGGATGTCTGACGGGTCCTCGCCGATGGTGCCGGATGCGTGTGCGCCGACGGGGTTGAAATAGCGCAGCAGAGCGATCCGCCATTCGGGCTGGGCCACGGCAACGTCGCGCAGGATCTGCTCGATCATCACCTTGGTCCACCCATAGGGGTTGGTCGCCGAGGTGGGAAGATCTTCGGTCATGGGGACGGGAGCACTCGCCCCGTAAACCGTTGCGGATGATGAGAATACGAGCTTGGTGACGGCGTGACGCGCCATGACGCCGGCCAGGACGAGGGTCGAGTTGAGGTTGTTCTCGTAGTACTCCAGCGGCTTCTGGACGCTCTCGCCCACCGCCTTGTGACCGGCAAAGTGGATGACCGCGTCGATCTGCTCGCGGGCAAAGAGGTCGTCGGTCTTGTCCGTGTCACGAAGGTCGAAGGCGTAGACCAGCAGAGGCTTGCCGGTAATCGCCTCGAGCCGGCTGATCACCGTCGGCTTGGAGTTGGCGAAGCTGTCGACGATCAGGACGTCGTGACCTGCGGCAATGAGCTGGATGACGGTGTGCGAGCCGATGTAGCCGGCCCCACCAGTGACGAGAACGCGCATGCCCACACCGTATGCCGAAGCACGCCGCCCGTTGTGCGCGACCCGATCGCGTGGTCCCATGGAATGTGAGCATTGCGCAGCCGCTGCGAGCGGGCTTGGGACGGGTCGTGACCCCTGATGGTCTGCGCAACGTGTGGTTCGTCGGTGACGACGTCGATTGTGCGGTGATCGATCCGGCCGGCGACGCGAACGAGCTCCTCGCTCACTGTGACGGGCGACGGCTCAGGGCGATCCTCTGGACCAACATCTGGCCCGAATCCGTAGCGGTCGCCATCTCGTTGGCGGACCACACGGGTGCTGAGACCTATCTGGACACGGACGACCTCGTCATCTGGAAGCAGGCTGAGCCCGAACGTCTTCCTCAGCACTCCGTCCCACAGGGCCTGGTGCTCGATATCGGCACCATCAAGCTGGAGCCGATCCACACGCCCGGCATCACCCCGGGTGCGCTGTGCTGGCATGCACCCGCCCTGTCTGCGGTGTTCACCGGCGAGACCCTCGGACTGTCCGGCCCGGACGGGGTCGACCCCTCGGACGTCTCGGCACCTGATCGCTACAGCATGCTGGCATCGATCCGGGCCGGGCTGTTCACGCTGCCGTCGGAGACTGTGGTGCATCCAGCCCACGGCCCCGACACCCGCATCGGCACTCAGCGGTGGGACCGCCGGCTCTGGAGCTGACCCTGGCGGTCAGTTCCTGGCGTCGGGCAGGATCTTGCTCACGATCATCGATACGACCGTGATGATGATCGAGCCGAGGACGGCATCCCAGAAGAACTGGTCGACGTGGAAGTCGAGGCTGAACTGTCCGGCGAACCACGACGTCAGCTCGAGCATGGCCGCGTTGACGATGAGGGAGAACAGCCCCAGCGACAAGATGATGAACGGCATCGAGAAGAACTTCAGCACCGGCTTGATCACGGCGTTGACCAGACCGAAGATCACGGCCACCCACAAGAGCGTCACGAGCCGTCCGCTGGTGATGCCGTCACCCTGGCCGAGGCTGATGCCTTTGAGCAGGAAGGCGGCTGCCCATATGGCGGCACCGTTGACAAGGATCTTGATGACGATCGATTTCATGCGCCCATCGTGGCATGCGGGCGCCCGATTCTGTGAGCGCGCGACTGGCAATACAGTGCTGATATGAGCCACACGGTCCGTCTCCGAGAAACACTGGCTGCCGTCCCGGCGTACAAGCCCGGGGTGCCGACGGTCGCGCGTGAGGGGGTGACGGCATACAAGATCAGCAGCAACGAGAACCCCTATCCGCCGCTACCCAGCGTTCTCTCCGTGGTTCATGACGCTGCGCTCCAGATGAACCGCTACCCCGACATGGCCGTCACCGAGCTGACCCAGAAGATCGCGCAGCGCCTCGACGTGCCAGCCGAACACATCTCGACCGGCACCGGCAGCGTGGGCGTTCTGGGCCAGATCATCGCTGCCACGTGCGACCCGGGTGACGAGGTCATCTACGCCTGGCGGTCGTTCGAGGCCTACCCCATCGTCGTGGCGATCGCGGGCGCCGTTTCCGTGCAGGTTCCGCTCGACCCGAGCTCACGACACGACCTCCCTGCCATGGCCGCCGCAATCACCCCCCGCACCCGGCTGATCCTGATCTGCACCCCCAACAACCCCACCGGCACGGTCGTGCATCAGGACGAGCTCGAGGCGTTTCTGGACGCAGTCCCGGCGGATGTCCTGGTGGTCATCGACGAGGCATACCTCGAGTTCGTCACCGACGCCAGAGCACCCAATGGACTGATGACGTATGCCGCGCGGCCGAACGTCGCGCTCCTGCGCACCTTCAGCAAGGCCTACGGCCTCGCCGGACTCCGGGTGGGCTACGGCGTGGCGCACGGGCCGGTGGCGGAGGCTCTGCGCAAGACGGCGGTGCCCTTCGGTGTCAGCACCATCGCGCAACAGGCGGCGATCGCCAGCCTGGACGCGTTCGATGAGCTCCAGCACCGGGTCGACGCTCTCGTCGCCGAACGCCTGAGGGTGGTGGCTGGGCTGCGTCACCAGGGTTGGCATCTGCCCGACACCCAGGCCAACTTCGTCTGGCTGCCGGTGGGCGCCGACACGGTGGCTTTTGCCGCGGCAGCCGACAAGGCGGGCCTGGCGGTACGGCCTTTCCCCGGCGAAGGAGTGCGCTGCACCATCGCGGAGACCGAGGCCAACGACCGGTTGATCCACGTCGCGCGCAACTTCGTCGTCGCGCGCACGTTCTGACGGGCGGCGCCTGGTCACAACGAGTCACGTTTCAGGAGAACGAAGGACGGCGGGTCGAACTGCTGACTATGATCACCCCATGCCAATCGGTGGGTTCGGGGGCCCATCGGGTCGACGTGTGCACAGCGTCGAGCGTGCGCTGGCTGCTTCGGCCCTCCTCCCTACCGCGGCCTTCACCGCGCTGGGCTCCCTGAGCGTCCTCTTGGTGGTCCAGATGGGCATCTCCCCGTTGGTGGCCATCAGCGGTCCATCAGCGCGTGACGGCGGACACAGCGTGACGATGCCACGGATGTCGATCAGCATCGACCCACAACGGCTGCAGTTTTCATCGCGATCGCAGAATCGCAAGACCACCACCGCAGTTGCTCCGACAATGCTGGACTTCGCTCATCCCGGGGCGCAGACCATCGCGCCCACGCGCGGTCACGAGACCACCACCACCGCCGATGCTCCGACCGGCCCGACTCGTCCGACAACCTTCATGTTTGTTCGATTCGTCGCGCACACCATCCCGCCTGCGCGTGATCGCAAGACCACGGCCCTTGAAGATCAGCCAGCGGCAAGGACAGTCAAGGGCGTCGTGGTCACCAAAGCGGCGGTCACTGGCGTTGAGGCCACGAGCGCAGTCACCACCTGGGAAGTCACGACTGCGGCGGCCGAGCCTCAAGTTCAGGCTGGCAAGGACGCGACAGACGCCCCCAACGCCCCCGACGCGACGTTCACCCTTCTTGCGCGGGCCGCGACAGCTCCAGCACCCGAGCCGGCCGACCCGAAATCTCAGACGCCTCCGAAAGACGACACCTCCGCCGCGTCGGCGAAGACCCCTCATACCACAGGTGCAACCCAGGCATCCGGGCACGCGAAGGCTGCGAAGTTCAGCGCCTGACGGCCGAGGTGGCCACCCGGCAACACGGCTTGGCGACCGCGAGCTATTCCGCGATTTGGGACTCTCGGGCATCCTGAAGGTACGGTGTGCTGGCAAGGCCTGTGAGCGCCGCCACACGCGTGCGTGAGTCCCTGCCAGAGAACGCATCACATGGGCGGAGACCCCGCCACGCGTCTATGGCCCGAGGCGTTCCGGCGGTTATCCCTGCCGGTCCGCGAAGTAAGGAGCACCTGTGAGCGACAACGAAGTCGCGATGCCGGAGCATGCGGCCCACGCCGCTGCCGTGGCAGCGCTGACCGCCCCCGTCCCCGAGACCATCGGAGACGGCGGAGCGGAGCTGGTCCAGCTACTCACCCCAGAGGGCGAGCGGGTCGACCATGTGGGCCATCCCGAGTACTCGGCAACCATTGACGAGCTGACCGACGACGACCTGCGCGGCTTCTATCGCGACCAGGTCCTCATCCGCCGGGTCGACGCCGAAGCCACCGCGCTGCAGCGCCAGGGTGAGCTCGGAATCTGGGCCAGTCTGCTGGGCCAGGAAGCAGCGCAGGTCGGTTCCGCTCGCGCGCTGCGTACGCAGGACTACGCCTTCCCCACCTACCGTGAGCACGGTGTGGCCTGGGTCCGCGGTGTGAACCCGCTCAACCTGCTCGGACTGTTCCGTGGGGTCAACCAGGGCGGCTGGGACCCGAACGAGAACAACTTCCACCTCTACACGATCGTCATCGGCGCCCAGACGCTTCACGCCGTCGGCTACGCGATGGGCATCCAGCACGACCACGCGGTGGGCACCGGCGAACCCGATCGCGACGCGGCCGTCATCGCCTACTTCGGCGATGGTGCGACCGCTCAGGGTGACGTCAACGAGTCGTTCGTCTACGCGGCGTCCATGAACGCGCCGGTCGTCTTCTTCTGCCAGAACAACCAGTGGGCCATCTCCCAGCCGGTCGAGAAGCAGACCCGGATCCCGCTCTACCAGCGAGCCCGCGGCTGCGGCTGCCCGGGCGTCGGGGTGGACGGCAACGACGTCCTCGCCGTCTATGCGGTGACGAAGGCCGCGATGAACGCGGCCCGCAGCGGCCAGGGACCGATGATGATCGAGGCCTACACCTACCGCATGGGCGCGCACACGACTTCGGACGACCCGACGAAGTACCGCGTTTCTGCCGACGTCGAGGTCTGGAAGCTGCGCGACCCGATCGCCCGCCTCAAGGCCTATCTGACGTCAAGCGGCAAGGCCGACAAGTCGTACTTCGACGCCGTTGATGTCGAGGCCGACGCGCTTGCGGTCACGGTTCGCGAGGGCTGCCTGTCGATGCCTGACCCGGAGCCCGCGTCGATGTTCGACAACGTCTATGTCGACGAGCACCCGCTGGTCGAGGCCGAACGCGCCGCGTTCGCCGCATACACCGCGAGCTTCGAGGGAGGCCACTGACATGTCGAAGATTGGCATCGGCAAGGCCATCAACGCCGGTATGCGACGGGCCATGGAGCGTGACCCCAAGGTCGTCATCATGGGTGAGGACATCGGCAAGCTCGGTGGAGTCTTCCGGGTGACCGAGAACCTGCAGAAGGACTTCGGTGAGGACCGGGTCATCGACACCCCGCTGGCCGAGTCCGGCATCGTGGGCACGGCAATCGGTATGGCGCTGCGTGGCTACCGCCCCATCGTGGAGATCCAGTTCGACGGGTTCGTCTACCCTGCGTTCAGCCAGATCACCTGCCAGGTCGCCAAGATGCGGGCGCGTTCGCTGGGCAAGATCAAGCTGCCCATGGTGATCCGCATCCCCGTTGGTGGCGGCATCGGCGCGGTCGAGCACCACAGCGAGTCCAACGAGGCCTACTTCGCGCACACCGCCGGCCTTCGGGTCGTGGCGTGCTCGAACCCCGAGGACGCGTACTGGATGATCCAGCAGGCCATCGAGAGCGACGACCCGATCGTCTTCTACGAGCCCAAGCGCCGCTATCACGAAAAGGGTGAGGTCGACCTGACCGCCACCACCGCGCCGCGTTCGCTGTTCGAGGCGACCATCGCGCGGGCCGGCTCGGACGTGACCGTGGCGGCATACGGCCCCATGGTGAAGGTGTGTCTGGACGCCGCAACCGTGGCGGCCGAGGAGGGCCGGTCGATCGAGGTCATCGACCTGCGTTCGCTGTCTCCGCTGGACCTCGACGTCCTGGCGACCTCGGTCGAGAAGACCGGCCGGCTCGTCGTCACCCACGAGGCCCCGACGTTCCTGGGCATGGGCGCTGAGATCGCTGCGGCCATCTCGCAACGCTGCTTCTACCACCTGGAGTCCCCGGTGATCCGGGTTGGCGGCTACAACCTGCCCTACCCGCCCAGCAGGATCGAGGAAGACTTCCTGCCTGACCTCGATCGCGTGCTCGACGGCGTCGACCGCGCACTCGCCTACTGATTCGGAAGGGATAACACTCCATGTCTGTCAAGCAATTCAACCTTCCGGACCCCGGCGAAGGACTGCTCGAGGCCGAGATCGTCGCGTGGAAGGTCAAGGTCGGAGACGCCGTCAAGGTCAACGACATCATCGTCGAGATCGAGACTGCAAAGTCGTTGGTCGAGCTCCCCGTGCCGTATGCCGGCACGGTCACCGCGCTGCTCGTCCCCGAGGGTGAGACGGTGCCCGTCGGCACCCCCATCATCTCGGTCGACGACGGTCTCGGTGGCGACGTCGCACCGGTCGCGGCTGCTCCAGCGTCGACCTCGGACGACGACGAGGTGATCGAAGCCGGCAAGCTCGGCGGAGTCGCCCCTGGTGGTCGGGTGGCGGTGCTCGTCGGTTACGGCCCGCGGGTGACCGAGGCCAAGCGTCGACCCCGCAAGGGTCAGGACGCTCAGGTTGCGGCTGCTGCTCCCGTCGCGCAGGCGCCCGTGGCTCAGCCCCAGGTTTCCGCACCACCGGCACCCGCACCTTCAACCGTTGTGGCTGAGCTCATGACGGCACAGCCTGCTTCGTTGCTCGGTGCAGGTGGCGGCAAGGCCCTGGCCAAGCCGCCGGTACGCAAGCTCGCCAAGGACCTGGGCATCGACCTTTCGCAGGTCGCCGGGTCTGGCGAGGGTGGCATCGTCAGCCGCGCCGACGTCGAAGCGCACGCAGCCGGCATCAGCCTTGCGACGGCAACGGGCGAGGGCTCGACGTCAGCCGGCTCATCGACATACGTGGCACCGGCGTTCACTGCGACCGGCGAGCGCGAGGTGCGCATCCCGATCAAGGGCGTGCGCAAGATGACCGCACAGGCCATGGTCAGCTCGGCGTTCACCGCGCCTCACGTCACGGAGTTCATCACCGTCGACGTGACCCGCATGATGAAGCTGGTGGACCGGCTCAGGGCCGACCGCGACTTCAAGGATGTCAAGGTCAGCCCGCTGCTGGTCGTAGCCAAGGCGCTGATCATCGCCAGTCGCCGACACCCAGGGATCAACGCCACGTGGGACGAGGCCGCCCAGGAGATCGTGGTCAAGAACTACGTCAACCTGGGCATCGCCGCGGCCACCCCGCGTGGGCTGATGGTGCCCAACATCAAGGACGCCGACCAGATGTCGCTCCGCCAGCTGGCCGACGCCATGGCCAACCTGATCTCGACGGCCCGCGACGGCAAGACGCAGCCGGCCGAGATGTCCGGTGGCTCGATCACGATCACGAACGTCGGGGTCTTCGGTGTCGACACCGGCACGCCGATCCTGAACTCTGGCGAGGCCGCGATCCTGTGCTTCGGCACGATTCGGCAGATGCCGTGGGTGGTCAAGGGCAAGATCAAGGCGCGTTGGGTCACCCAGCTGGGCCTCTCGTTCGACCACCGCCTGGTCAACGGCGACCTCGGCTCACGCTTCCTGGCCGACATCGCCGCCATCCTGCACGACCCGGGTCAGGCTCTCGTCTGGGGCTGAGACCCCGCCAACCCAGAGCACCAACCCGCCTTGTTGCGCCGAAACCACCGTTTGAGGTCAGTTCAGACCCGTAGACGGTGGTTTCGGCGCAACAAGGCGGGGGAATCAGCCGCTCAGAGGGAGAGACCCGGTGCTGTCGCCGTGTCAGCGGCGTCGGCTGCGTCCGACTTGCCGCGGCTCTCGTATGCCGAGCCACTGCGGAGCTCGACGTGCGGCAGGAACCACACGACGACGAACGCGATGACCATGACCCCGGAGCCGATCAGGAACACCAGGTCCATCGCCTGGGAGAAGCCGACCAGGAACGGTTTGGCCAGTCGCGGGTCGAGCTGCTGGATGAACGAGGAGTCGGCCAACGGGTTGACCGCACCGCCACCGCCACCGCCGGTCTTGGCCTGCTGAAGGCTCTGGATGAAGTTGATGTTGGCCTGGTTGTTGCCCGTGGGGGACTGCGGATTCTTGAGCGCCGCCTGGAACTCAGGGGTCGGAGCGATCTTGGCAAAGGCTGTCGCAATGCGGTCGGGCACCGCGGTGAACAGGATGGACAAGAAGACGGCGACGCCGAGGGTGCCGCCGATCTGACGGGTGAAGGTCGCCGATGCGGTGGCCACGCCGATCTCGCGCGGGGAGACGGCGTTCTGAACCGCCAGTGTCAGCGGCTGCATGTTGAACCCGAGGCCGAGGCCGAAGAACAGCATCACGATCATCGTCATCCAGAGCGCGGTCTCGGCGCCCACGTAGTGGAACGAGAACAGCGAGACGATGAGCAGGCCACAGCCGATGATCGGGAAATGCCGGTAGCGGCCCGTCCTGGAGATCATCTGGCCCGAGATGATCGAGCCGCTCATCATGCCCAAGGTCATGGGGAGCAACATCAAACCGGCCATGGTGGGCGTCGCGCCCTTGACGATCTGCAGGTAGAGCGGCAGCGAGGCCAGCCCACCGAACATGCCCATGCCCAGGACGACCGAGGCGATGGAGGCGACGCCGACGGTTTTGTTCCTGAACAGGCTGATCGGGAGCATCGCCTCCGCGCCCATCGCGCGCTCAGCCAGGAAGAACGCGATCAGGCCGACCAGACCCACGCCGTAGCAGGCGAGGGACCGACCGGAGCCCCATCCCCACTCGCGACCCTGCTCGGCGACCAGGAGCAGCGGAACGAGCCCAACGGTGAGCGCGGCAGCGCCGCCGAAGTCGATGCGATGGTCCAGCCGGGTATGACGCAGGTGCAGCGTGCGGTCAACCACGAAGAGTGCCGCGAGGCCGATGGGGATGTTGACCAGGAAGACCCAGCGCCAACCGGTGATGCCCAGGATCGTGGCCTGACCGGCGAAGAAGCCGCCGATAACCGGGCCCAAGACGCTGGAGGTGCCGAAGACCGCGAGGAAGTAGCCCTGGTACTTTGCGCGCTCTCGTGGCGGCACGATGTCGCCGATGATGGCCAGCGCGAGGGAGAAGAGGCCACCGGCGCCCAGACCCTGGACGGCCCGGAACCCTGCCAGCATCGGCATCGTCGTGGCGAACGTGCACAGGATCGAGCCGAACAGGAAGATGACGATCGCCGTGGTGAAGAACCTCTTGCGGCCATAGATGTCCGAGAGCTTGCCGTAGAGCGGCGTCACGATCGTCGAGGTGATCAGGTAGGCCGTGACGACCCAGGCTTGGCCGGAGAGGTCGTGGAGGTCGTCGGCAATGACGCGCATGGCCGAGGAGACGATGGTCTGGTCGAGTGCGGCCAGGAACATCCCCAACATCAGGCCGGCGAGGATGGTCAGGATCTGCTTGTGCGTGAGCGGCCCATGGGACTCGGACGTGGGCACAGAGCCCGCTGTCGCTGATGCGGCGGCGTTGGCCATCAGTTCTCCTTGCTGATCGTGCCGGCGAGAACGTCGCCGGTGGGAGTGGCGGCCGCGTCCTGGAGCAGGAGCGGCGCATACAGGTCTTTGGAGGTATCGAAGGACACGGCGAACCGCTCCAGATAGCCCTTGAAGGCCTCGGCGTCCTCGGGTTCCCAGTCATGCAGCATCTGCCGGAACCACTCACCACGCGCGGCCTTGACACGCTCGACGAGCTCCGCTCCCTCGGCGCTGAGCGAGACCATGAACGCGCGGCCATCCTGGGCGTCGGCCACCTTGTCCACCAGCCCGTGGGAGACCAGGCTCGTCACCTGCCGGCTCACGGTGGAGACGTCGGAGTGGATGCAGTCGGCCAGCAGGGACACCCGACGCGGCTCGCCGACCAGGTTGAACAGAATCGGGTAGGACGCCGGCTCGACTCCCGGGTGCAGCTTGGGGGTGTGATGGCGCAGCGACTGGAACAGCCTCATGACGCGGACCAGCTCGGTGCTGAGCTGGGTGGCATTCTCAAGGCCGATCGCCATGGGGTCTCCGCAGTCGTGAGGAACTTGCTTGGCACATACAAATATCACAGATAACTTGCATGCCGCAAGCAAATACCCAGAACTCCTGCCAACCGAGGTGTCAGTGGGTGACGACGAGGGCTTCGAGAACGCGACGCGCGATCGCATCGTCACCGACCACGCTGTATGCGGTGTCGCTCACCGAGCGACGTCCGGCGGCACGGCGAGTGAACGCCTCGGTGGACAGGCTGATGGTGGTTGCCCCATCCGGCGGTGGATCGGCGGGCATCGCCTGGCCGCGGGGCCGGCCCTGCTCGTCCGCCACCACCCTGACGCCCAGACGGGCGAGAGTCGGACCGGTCACGTCGATGATGACGGCCTGCCCAGGTTCGAGACCAGCACCTTTGACGATCAGTTTGGGTAGTTGGAGCATGACCATGCTGACGACCACTGATGCCGCACCGGAGTCCAGATCACCGGGCCGCCCGAGGGCGCTGCGGATGTCCTGCTCGTGCGTCCAGACATCAAAGGTGCGCAGCAGCAGCACGGTCGCTGCCAGGTCCGGGCCAAACGGCCCGTTGATGACGCTGGAGTCCGTCAGGATCGGGTTGCGCAGTGTCGAAAGCCGTTGTGCCAGAACGTCTTCGAGCTCGGCAACGACCTCCTCGCCGGTGCGTCCGCGACGCGCCTCCACGGCATACTCCACCTTCTTGCCAAGGTCGTTCTTGACGTGCTCGTAGTGCGGCATGTCGACCCGGGGATCCTTGTGTCCCTCGAGCCAGGACTCGACTCCGACGACATGGGATATCTGGTCATGCACCGTCCATCCGGGGCACTCGGTGGGCTGCGCCAGGTCCTGCGCTCCGCAGGCGTGCGCAAGATCTATGACGGCCTGCGCGGTCTGGGCGAAGGCGCCGACGAGTTCATGGAGACGAGCAGGCGACGCCGGGTCTGGAGACATGGGGCGAGCCTACCTAGGGTGTGGGCATGACCAAAGGACCCAGCACGGCTGCGCACCCGACGAAGCTGCCGCTGGTCCTCGCGGTCGTCGCGGTCGTCGCGGTGGTCATCCCGGCGGGTCTGCTCGGCGGCGCGTTCACAGCCCCTGTCAGCGGGCTGCCCGATGCCGGAGCGATCGTTCGCTGGGGACTTCCGGTCGTGCGGGCCATCCACGATCTCGCGGCGGCCAGCACGGTGGGCCTGCTCGTCGCGGCCGCCACGATCATCCCCGAGGCGCGCACCACCTCACGCCGAATCGTCGCGTGCCGATACGCCGCCGCCTCGGGAGTCGTATGGGTGGTGGCCGGGCTCGTCGGACTGGTCTTGGCGTTCGCCAGCCTCTCCGGCTCCACGCTCACCGACCCCACGTTCGGCGCCCAGCTCCGGACCTTCGTCTTCCAGCTCGAGACCCTGCGCGTCGCCGTGATCAGCTCGGCAATGGCCCTGGCGGTCGCCCTCGGTGCCGCGCTCGTCCGGCGCCGCTCGGGCATGGTCGCGCTCGCTGTGCTCAGCATTCTTGCGTTGCTTCCACTGTCCCTGGCTGGTCACTCTGCGGACTTGTCAAGTCACGACACGGCCGTCACCGCCCTTGCGGTGCACCTTGTTTCGGCCGTCTTGTGGGTCGGAGGCCTCCTCGCGCTCGTGATGCTTCGCCCTCTGCTCGGCACGGCACTGAATGTCAGCGTCCAGCGTTACTCCACCTTGGCTGGTTGGTGCTTCGCGGGTGTCGCCGTGTCCGGACTGGGCAACGCCTGGATCCGGGTCGGCTCGATCGACAACCTGGGTTCGAGCTACGGCGCACTGGTGATCCTCAAGGTCGCCGCCCTGGCCGTGCTTGGCATCGCGGGCTGGCGGCAACGCTCGCGCACCGTCGACCGGATCGCGAAGGATCCGCTCGCCGCGCGGTTGTTCGGGCGACTGGCCCTGATTGAGCTGGTCGTGATGGGCGCCGCCTTCGCGCTGGGGACCGCGCTGTCGCGCAGCGCCCCTCCGCCCACGGACATGCAGATGGGCATTCCTGACCCCGCATTCACCCTGACCGGTTATGACGCTCCCGCCGGCCCCCTGACCGGCAGCGACTGGCTCACCGTCTGGCGCATCGACTGGCTCTGGTTCGGCGTTTCGGTGCTCGCCGTGACTCTCTATCTCGTCGGCGTCCGGCGGTTGCGCTCCCGTGGCGACTCATGGCCGGTGCTGCGCACCATCGGCTGGGTCCTGGGCTGGGCCATCTTCGCCTGGGCCACGTGCGGTGCGCCGGGTGTCTACGGGCCGGTCCTGTTCTCGGTCCACATGCTCATGCACATGACCGTGTCGATGTCGGCGCCGATCCTCATGGTGCTCGCCGCTCCGGTCACCCTGGCTCTGCGCACCCTGACGCCGCGGCAGGACCACACCCTGGGTCCGCGCGAGCTGTTGCTCGGCCTGGTCCACTCCAGATTCCTTGCGGTGATTGGCAATCCGGTCGTCGCGGCCGCCATCTTCTTTGGCAGCCTCGTCATCTTCTACTACTCGCCACTGTTCGAGCTCGCATTGCGCACGCACACCGGACACGTCCTCATGACCACGCACTTCCTGCTGGCTGGCTACCTGTTCGTGTGGGTCCTCGTGGGGATCGACCCGGGGCCTAAGCGTTGGCCGCCGTCGCTCCGCCTGATCATCCTGTTCGTCACGATCTCGTTCCATGCGTTCTTCGGGGTCGCCCTGACGACCGGAACGACTCTCCTGGCGCCGACCTTCTACAAGGGCTTGCACCTGCCATGGGCTGTGGATCTGCTTGCGGATCAACGCAATGGCGGCGCCGTCGCCTGGGGTGTCGGCGAGCTGCCCACCCTGATCCTGGCCCTGCTGGTCACGCTTGCCTGGGTGCGCACCGACGCCGCTGAGACCAAACGACTGGACCGCCAGGCCGATCGCGACGACGACGCAGACCTCAAGGCCTACAACGCCCATCTCGCCGCGATCTCTGGGCGAGCCAACGACCTCACAGCCAACGACCTCACAGCCAACGACCTCACAGCCAACGACACCGGGACAGTGACATGCGAATAGCCCTGATCCAGCTTGGGTATGACGACCGGGAACCCGTCCCCGAACGGGTCACCAGGGCCGCCGATCTCGTCCGGGCACAAGCGGGTCACGACCTTGTCGTGCTGCCGGAGCTATGGGCACCAGGCGGGTTCTCCTATCGGGAGTGGGACAAGAGGGCTGAGCCCATTGACGGCCCGATCGCGTCGGCCATGTCCTCCGCCGCGCGGGATGCCGGCGTGATGTTGCACGCAGGGTCGATCATCGAACGCACCCTCGACGGCGAGCGCGGCCCCGAGGGCAAGGACCTGTGGAACACATCGCTGGTCTTCGCGTCCGACGGGTCACTTGCCGCGACCTACCGCAAGATCCACCGGTTCGGCTTCGGGCAGGGCGAGCCGTTGCTGATGGAGGCAGGGGACGCCTTGTCGCTGGTCGACGTGCCCGACCCCTTGTCTGGCGCCGGTCCGGCTCGGGCGGCACTGTCGACTTGCTACGACCTGCGGTTTCCCGAGCTGTACCGCGCCCAGCTCGATGCTGGCGCAACGCTTTTCGTCATACCTGCGGCGTGGCCTTCTGCACGGGTGCGCCACTGGACCCTCCTTGCGCACGCCCGTGCGATCGAGAACCAGTGCGTCGTCGTGGCCTGCAACACGGCAGGCACACATGCGGGCGTGGAGATGGGCGGACACAGCCAGGTCGTGCTGCCGACCGGTGACGTAGCCGCGATGGCCGGCACCGACGAACAAGTGCTCAGCGTTGAGGTCGACATGGGTGTGGTCACGGACTACCGCGCAAGCTTCCCGGTGCTGCAGGATCGACGGCTCCCGCTGGGGTAGCCGACTGACCACATAGCGCAAGCCCGTCATTGAAGGAGCACCAGCGAGGCTGCGCTATCAATGACGGGCTTGCGCCAAGTCGAACCGAATCTGTCTAGAACGCGTCCTCGGACACGTCCATGAGGGAGTTGTCCGTCGCTTCGGCGATCTGGCGCTCGGCGGCGATCTTGGGAAGGACGGTGCGGGCAAAGAAGGATGCCGCCGCGATCTTGCCTTCGTAGAAGCTCTTGTCCTTGGCCGATGCGGTGCCCGCATCAAGGGCGACCTTGGCGATCTCGGCCTGTCGAAGCAGCAGCCAGCCGACGACCAGGTCTCCGGCGCAGAGCAGGAGACGCGAGGTGTTCTGACCGATCTTGTAGAGGTTGGCCGCGTCGCCGCCCTCCTGGCTCGGGTCGGACTTCATCAGCTCGCCGACCATGTAGCCGACGATCCCCTCGACGTCCTCGAGTCCCTTGCCCAGCAGCTCGCGCTCGGTGTGCAGGAAGTCCGTGCCGTCACCAGCCTTGACGAGGTCCTTGATCTGCGTGGAGATGTGGCCCAGAGCCACCCCCTTGTCGCGAATGATCTTGCGGAAGAAGAAGTCCAGGCCCTGGATGGCGGTGGTGCCTTCGTAGAGCGTGTCGATCTTGGCGTCCCGGACGTACTGCTCGATCGGGTAGTCCTGCAGGAAGCCGGAGCCGCCGAGTGTCTGCAACGACTCGGTGCCCAGTAGCACCCAGGCGCGCTCGGAGCCGACGCCCTTGACGATCGGCAGCAGCAGGTCGTTGACCCGGTTGGCCATCGCGGCGGGAGAGCCCTTCTCGAGCACATCGGAGCCGGTGGTCAGCTGCACTTCGTCGATGACGTCCTGCTGGGAGGCGGTGTAGATGACAAGGGAACGCAGGCCCTCGGCATAGGCCTTCTGCAGCATGAGGGAACGGCGGATGTCGGGGTGATGGGTGATGGTGACTCGCGGTGCGGCCTTGTCCGTCATGTGGGTCAGGTCGGCGCCCTGGACCCGCTCCTTGGCGTAGTCCAAAGCGTTGAGGTATCCGGTCGACAGCGTGGCAATTGCCTTGGTGCCCACCATCATTCGGGCGAACTCAATGACGCGGAACATCTGCGCGATGCCGTCGTGGACGTCACCGACCAAGGTGCCAACCGCGGGCTCCCTGTCGCCGAAGGTGAGCTCGCAGGTGGTGGAGGCCTTGAGACCCATCTTGTGCTCGAGGTTCGTGACGTGGACGCCATTGTGCTCGCCGAGGGCCCCGGTCTCGAGGTCGACGTGGAACTTGGGCACGGCGAACAGCGACAGGCCCTTGGTGCCGGGGCCGGCGCCCTCGGGTCGCGCGAGGACCAGGTGCACGACGTTGTCGTAGAAGTCCGCATCGCCCGAGGTGATGAAGCGCTTGACCCCGGTGATGTGCCAGCTGCCGTCGGCCTGCTGAACGGCTTTGGTGCGTCCGGCACCCACGTCGGAGCCGGCGTCGGGCTCGGTCAGCACCATGGTGCCGCCCCACTTGTTGTCGACCATGTGGCGCGCGAGCTTCTTCTGGTCCTCGGTGCCAAGGCCGTAGAGAATCTTGGAGAAGGCGAAGCCGGCGGAGTACATGTGCACGGCTGGGTTCGAGCCCAGGACCAGCTCCGCCACGGCCCACCGTAGGGAGGGAGGGATGACCGTGCCGCCCAGCTCGCGGGGGACGTCGAGGCGCCACCACTCCGCGTCCACGTAGGCCTTGTAGGACTTGACGAACGACGCCGGCAGCTTCACCGAGCCCGTTGCCGGATCGAACTCCGGCGGGTTGCGGTCGGAGTCGAGCAGGCTCTCGGCGAGCTCGTTCTCGGCCAGGCGGCCGACCTCGTGCAGAATCTCGCGCGCAGTGTCCTGGTCGACGTCGGCGTAGGGACCGGTGCCCAGGATCTCCTGCCGGTTGAACACCTCGAAGAGGTTGAACTCAAGATCGCGCAGGTTGCTCTTGTAGTGGCCCATCAGGGTCCTCCGTGCTCTGATCGAGGCCGCAGTCGGCCGCTCGCACTCACCGTTACCGGCCAGTAACATCTTATGATGCTACCGGCCGGTAACAAAGCGCAAGGGTCTGACCGAATCGCCACCTTCGTGTCGGGACACCCAGGTCGCCCAGAACCTCCCGCCACAGATGTCGCCGGCGCATAGGTTGAGCACGTGACCAAGAGCACGGCGACCGGTGTGCGGAGCACTCGTCGACTGCTCCTGACCTACGTGTCGGCGCAGATCGACGATCTGCGGTCGCATGAGCCGGGCGCCCGCATCGGCAGCCCCAACGCCGTCCACCGGATGCGCGTGGCATCCCGTCGACTTCGCAGCAGCCTGGGGACGTTCCGACCGCTGTTCAGAGGTTCGAAACCGCAGCGTCTTCGCGATGAGCTTCAGTGGCTGGGCACAGTGCTCGGGCCGGTCCGCGACGTCGAGGTGATCCGGGCCCACCTCCAAGAGGCGGCGGCGACCCATGCCGGCGATGCAAATCTCGCCACCGTCCTCGCGCAGCTGGATCACGAGCTGGCAGAACGACATTCGCGTGCTCATGCCGAGCAGGTCATAGCGATGGACGGCCCGCGGTATGCCGCGCTGCTGGCCGCGCTCGAGGCGTTCGTCATCAGACCACCGTGGGCCAGACGGACGACGAAGGCGTCAGCGCGACAGACGTTGCCGGTGTTGGTGGGGCGAGCCTGCGCTCGAGTCGACAGGGCGGCGCGAGCGGCCCAATCGTCGCGCGAAGCCGATGGCATGCCCGAGAGGCACGACGCCGAGCTCCATGAGGTGCGCAAGGCGGCGAAGCGAGCCCGGTATGCCGCCGAGGTTGCAGGCTCGTCGGCGGGGCCTGCGGCCCACGCGTTGGCCGAGCGGATGGAGGAGCTGCAGGCAGTGCTCGGCGGTCATCAGGACAGCCTCATGGTCCAGGCGCTCATTCGGGATCTCGCCGGTCGGATGACGAAGCGCCAGGCGCTCGCCCTGGATCTCTTGGCCGGATCCGAGCAGGGAGCAGACGAGTCATTCTTGGCGGCATACGACCAGGCATTGGCGGCGGCATCTGCCGATGAGGTGCGCGGCTGGACGGGCGCAAAGCGACTTCCGGAACTCAGGTAAGGTAACCCTTACTTCGCAAGTCAAGCCTTACTTCAATGAGCATCGGAGATGGAATGCGGTTCAACGCACGGGTGGCCTCGGCTGCCGGACTGGTCGCTGTGGTTCTGGGGGTCGCGGCATGCGGCACGTCGGACGGCGCGACCGACCCAGGCAGCGGTGCGGGCGACAAGGCGACGCTGACCCTCTACAACGCTCAGCACGAGGACCTCATGAAGCTCATGGTCGCCGACTTCACCAAGGCGACGGGCATCAAGGTCAACATGCGCAACGGCGAGGACTTCGAGCTCGGAAACCAGCTTGTCCAGGAGGGCAGCGCCTCACCGGCAGACGTGTTCGTCACCGAGAACTCCCCCGCAATGACGCTCGTCGACAGCAAGGGCCTGTTCGCCAAGGTGGACGACGCGACGCTGGCCCAGGTCCCGCCGCAGTTCGCTCCCGCCGACAAGGACTGGGTGGGATTCGCCGCCCGATCGACCGTCTTCGTCTACAACCCGACCCAGCTCGCGGCCGCCGCCCTGCCGACCTCGATCATGGATCTAGCCAAGCTGGAGTGGAAGGGCAAGGTCGGGATCTCCCCGGCCGGGGCCGACTTCCAGGCCATCGTCAGCGCGGTGCTCGCGCTCAAGGGCGAGGCCGCCACCACCGCCTGGCTCAAGGGTCTGAAGGACAACGCAAAGGTCTACCAGGGCAACAGCGCGGTCATGAAGGCCGTCAACGCAGGCGAGGTCCAGAGCGGCGTGATCTATCACTACTACTGGTACAAGGACCAGGCCGAGTCCGGCGCCAACAGCAAGAACGTCAAGCAGCTGTATTTCGGCAACCAGGACCCCGGCGCGTTCCTCAGCATCTCCGGCGCCGGCGTGATCAAGTCCAGCAAGCACCAGGCCGAGGCGCAACAGCTGGTCAAGTACCTCAACAGCGCGGCCGGACAGACGGTCCTCGCCGACAGCAAGGCCCTGGAGTACCCGATCGGCAACGGCGCGACGGCCAACAAGGCCCTCAAACCGTTGACCGAGCTGAGCCCGCCGACCGTCGACCTCACCACCCTCAACGGCCCGAAGGTCGTCGAGCTGATGCAGCAGGCAGGTCTGCTCTGACGCAGCCGACGTCACGTCCGGCAGCAGGCGCGACCCGGTCCAGGCGGACCTACCCGCGCCTGATGCTGGTGCCGGCCGTGCTGATCGCCCTGGTCGCGCTGATTCCCCTGTTCTTCGTGGCCGGTTATGTCCTCACGATCGGGTGGGACGAGGCGGTCGCCCTCACCTGGCGTCCACGGGTGGGCGAGCTGTTGAGGAACACGGGCCTGCTCGTGGCCGGCTGCGTCGCGCTGACATCCGTCATCGGCACCGGAATGGCGTGGCTGGTCGAGCGCACGACGTTGCCCGGACGGCGGGTCTGGAACGTGTTGCTCGTGGCCCCACTGGCCGTGCCGGCCTTCGTCAACAGCTTCGGCTGGGTCTCCCTGACGGCCAGGGTCGAGGGCTATGCCGGTGCCCTCATGATCGTGACCCTGTCCTACTACCCCCTGGTCTATCTTCCGGTCGCGGCCATGCTTCGCGGGCTCGACCCGGCGTTGGAGGAGACGTCGGCGGCCCTCGGCTACGGTCCGTGGCACACCTTCATCCGCGTCGTCCTGCCCCAGCTCCGACCCGCCCTGCTGGGAGGGACGCTGATCGTGGCGCTGCATCTGCTCGCCGAGTTCGGCGCCCTGCAGATGTTGCGCTACCCGACCTTCACCACGGCGATCTACGACCAGTACCGCTCGTCGTTCAACGGGCCGGCCGCGAACATGCTGGCGGCCGTGCTGCTTCTCTGCTGTGTCATGCTGCTGACCCTCGAGCTCCGACTGCGCGGCCATCAGCACTACGCGCGCCTCGGTGGGGGGAGTGCCCGACACATCCCGCACCGCCGCCTTGGCCGCGCGGCCGCACCATCCCTGGTCGCCGTGGTCGCCCTCACGACGCTCGCACTCGGCGTACCTCTGGGGAGCCTGACGTTCTGGCTCGTCACCGGGTCGTCCACGGGCTTCCCCCTGGGCGACCTGGCGGCAACGACCGCCACTTCGCTGGGCCTGGGAGCAGCGGGCGCGTTCATCACCATGGCTCTGGCGCTCCCGGTTGCCTGGTTGTGTGTCCGGCGACGAGGGCGCTTGACCACGCTGCTCGAGCGCAGCACTTACTTCGGCAACGCGGTGCCCGGGATCGTGGTGGCTCTGGCGCTGGTCACCGTGGCCATCCGGTTCGCCCGGCCGGTCTACCAGACCGTGCTGCTGCTCATGCTCGCCTACGCGATCATGTTCCTGCCGCGGGCCATGGTCAGCGTCCGCGCCGCGCTGGACCAGGCTCCGCCCGTGTTCGATGACGTTTCGCACACCCTCGGGTCTGGTCCCATGGAGACACTCCGACGCGTGACCCTGCCGTTGATCGCGCCCGGGCTCGGCGCCGGCACTGCGCTGGTGTTCCTGGCGATCGTCACCGAGCTGACCGCCACCTTGCTGCTGGCGCCGATCGGCACGCGGACCCTGGCCACCCAGTTCTGGAGCAACACCAGCAGCATTGCCTATGGAGCAGCCGCGCCGTATGCCGCGCTGATGGTCGTCCTGTCCGCGCCGGTGACCGTGCTGCTGACTCGTGACCGTTGGAGGTCGATGTCGGTATGACTGCTGTGAGCGTGCGCAACCTGACCAAGAGCTTCGACTCCACGGAGGTCCTGCGCGGAATCGACCTCACTGTTCCCGAAGAGAGTGTGACCGCGATCCTCGGTCCGTCCGGTTGCGGCAAGACAACCCTGCTCCGCCTCATCGCCGGCTTCGACGCGGCGGACTCGGGCGAGATCCACCTGCGCGGGCAGCTGGTCTGCGGGGAGGGGCGTTTCGTCGCCCCCCAACACCGTCGGGTCGGTTACGTGCCGCAAGAGGGTGCGCTCTTCCCGCACCTCGACGTGGGCGACAACATCAGCTTCGGCCTGCGGGGCCGCGAGCGCCGTGATGGTCATCGCGTCGAGGAGCTGTTGTCCCTGGTCGGGCTCGAATCCGTTGTGCGCCAACGCTTCCCGCACCAGCTGTCGGGTGGTCAGCAGCAACGTGTGGCCCTGGCTCGAGCCCTGGCGCCGGGCCCATCCCTGATCCTGCTGGACGAGCCGTTCTCTTCACTGGACGCCGCGCTTCGCGAAGGCACCGGTCGGGCGGTCCTCGAAGCGCTGAAGGCGACCCACACGACTGCCCTGTTGGTAACGCACGACCAGTCCGAGGCCCTGTCGTTGGCCGACCAGGTGGCAGTGATGCGTGACGGAATGCTTGCGCAGGTGGGCACTCCTCACGAGGTGTATCGCGCCCCGGCCGACCTGGGGGTCGCCGAGTTCGTGGGCGCGGCAGTGGTCGTCGATGCCGAGGTCGTCGATGGCTCGGCATCCTCGGACCTCGGTCGGCTGAACGTCCTCCCAGGCTTTGACGACGGCCCGGCACGGCTGTTGGTGCGTCCCGAGCAGATCGAGCTGGTTGGCTCCTCGCAGGCGGGCGTCGAGGCGCGAGTGATCGACGTCAGCTACTTCGGGCATGACGCGGCGCTGCATCTCGAGGTCCTGGCCTCGGGGCGACTCGTGACCGCAAGGGTCTCGGGGACATCGGTCCCGGTGCCCGACACGCTGGTCCGGCTGAGCGTGACGGGACCCGTCGCGGCATACGGCACTGAGGTCTGAACACCTCGAAGGTCAGCGGGCGGCGGTCAAACGTGCACGACCCCCCTCCAGAGGCTCGATCCGTGCTCAAGAACCCGTGACCTACCCGCCCCACAACCCCCTGTGCACGTTTGACCGCTACAGCCCTGGCCGTCTGTGCATCCTGCTAGCGTCGGCTCATGACAGAGGACCAGCCGGCGACCCGGGGCATCCTCGACGGACAGGGGAGGTCCGTCGCCGGGTTGCTCGTCGGCCGTCGCGGGTGAACATGGGCGCCACCGGAGCATCGCTGAAGGACGTCGTCACACGCCTGCGCGCAATCAACGACGCTCTGCCCAGCGACGACGGAGCAGCGGTGTTCAACCGGATGTACCTCACTGTGACCGAGCAGGTCGCCGCCGCCCTCACGGGTGCCCAAGTGTTCCGCAACCCGGCGTTCATGGAGCATCTCGACGCGACGTTCGCGGCGCTGTGGTTCGAGACGTATGACGCGCCAGGTGACGCTGTGCCGAACGCCTGGGCGCCCCTGTTCGAGCATCGACACAACCGTTCGCTGCTGCCAATCCAGTTCGCCCTCGCGGGGATGAACTCCCACATCGGGCATGACCTGCCAGTTGCCGTTGTCCGGACTTGCCGCGAGCTCAGCGCGTCGCCGGACGACGCTGGTGTCCGCGAGGACTACGAGGCGGTCAACGACCTGCTCGCAGCCTGCGAGTCCGAAGTCCGCCGCTCGTTCCTCAATGACGTCGGCCAAGTCGTCAACGAGCAGGTCGGGCCGGTGGTCCACCTCATCAGCTCGTGGAACATCGACAAGGCGCGCGAGGTCGCATGGGTGAACGCCGAAGCCCTCTGGACGATGCGCAGCATCGGCTTTCTGGCCGACCGGTATGAGGCGGCGCTGGCCGGCACGGTCGGCATGGCGTCGCGCTACCTGCTGACACCCGCATTGGCTTCATGACGAGGCAGAGCTGGGTGGTCGCCAAGGGCACATCGGTGACACTCAGTCGACGCGAACGGCGGCGGTCCGTTCCTGGGCGGAGGGCGAGAGATTCGAACTCTCGGTGGGTTTGACCCACAGCGGTTGGTTCACCACCAGTTGACCGCTAGTGAGCATTGCCGCCCGCAGACCGTTGCGCCCCTGTTGCACGCAACGGTCTCGGCGGTCGGGTCGGCGGGGTGCGAGGCGCTGGTTTTGGCGAGTGATCGTGGCGGGTGTGACGGTGGACGAGGTGCGGCTGGCTACCGTCTGCGCGCGGTATGGCATCGCCCGACTGATGATCGTCGGTTCAGTGGCCCGTGCGACTGCCGAACCGACGAGTGACGTGGACCTCCTGTACGAGCTGCAGCCCGGTCGACGGCTTGGCTGGGAGATTGAGGACCTGTCAGACGAGTTGTCGGAGCTCTTCGGGCGGCCGGTCGACCTGGTGTCGCGGGCGGCGCTGCACGAGTGTCTGCGCGCGGCCGTACTGGCCGAGGCTCAACCCCTGTATGCGGCGTGACGTCCTGCTTTGTCCGTGTAGAAGGCCGAGTGTTCGGAGCGGGACTGGCTGTCAGTCTCAGCCCTCGGCGCCGATTCTTGCCTCGAGCATTGCGAGTCGTTCAGAGACGGATGTCACCCAGGCGTCGTTCGGCGCACGGTCCTTGCTCGGGTTGAGCACATTGAGGACCATCGACCGGGCCAGAGTCGATGGGCCCACCCCGGCCAGCTCGGCCCGGGCAGCGAGCTGCTCGTACTCCTTGGTGTTCAGTCGGACGGACAAGACCTTGGCGCGGTCCGGATCGTCGAGCGCCTCGTTGGCCCAGGCCGGGTGTATGCCGTGTCTGGCCAGCATGTATCCGCCGCGTTCGCCCCACTCCGCCGTCTGCAATTCAACGCACTGTCGACAGTTTCGGACAGAATGGCTGTTGTGGTCAAAGAGGCAGACTCGGTGCGCGCCCGGGCGCAGGCTGTTCGGCCCACCCGTCACGCGTGGGCCCTCACTGGTTCGGGAGTTCTCTTCGCCGCCGCCGGGGGCATCTGGTGGGCCTGGGACGCCAATCCCGGCTGGGGCAAGATTCTCCTGCTTGTCGGCCTGCTCATCGCCATGGCCGGCTTTCTGCTCACCCGCCGACCCGGAGCGCTGCCAGCCCGTGCTGTCACCGTGGCCGCCGTGCTGCTCGTCCTCCTCGCCGGCTACGAGATCTGGGACGCCATCTCCACCATCATCTCCCAGGGCGCCCCGCACCCCGCGTGACCATGCCGCGACGATCGGGGCTAACGCCAGGAACACCGTTCGCCCGACACTGCCCAACCCCGAGCGACTCCTCGCTGCCGGACCGCCGGACCGGATTGTCAGACGCCGTCGCACGCGCCACCATGAGGTTGGCTTGTTTCACCTAGGGTCGTGAAGGCAGGAAACCTCATGGGGGAGTTGAAGAACCGCCGGGTTTTCATCGTTGCGCTGATGCTTGGAGCCTTCACCGGCATCACGGCCGTCGCCGTCAACGCCCACAGCAACGACGCCAACATGCCTGAGGCGAAGCGCAACGCGATCACCTCGGTCACGACGATCGACCCTGTGGAGATCAACAATGGGTCTCACTCGACGTTCTCGCCGTGGGCTTCGGACGTCGGGCCTGCTGAGCAGGTGGCTCAGGTCAAGGACGTCGCGGTGGCCCTGTTCGGCGACTACTACTCCCTGGGCGCGATGCCTCAAGACATGGCAGCCAGGCACGAGTACATCGTCGGCGCGGCTGGCAAGGCGAAGCGGGCCGCTGAACTTGCCAGAGTTTGGGCCGCCGATGGTGTCGCGGACGAGCTCAACACGGACGAGAAGGGGATGCTGACCTTCGACGGCGACACCACGAGCGTGGGCTACACCAGGGCAGTCTTTGTGGTGACGTCGTGGCGGAACGTCACGGTCCAGGGCAACACGGCGAGTGTCCGGGCGGTGGGGTACATCAAGTACCTCAACAACGACGGATCTACGAGCAACGATCCAACGTGGCAGTGGCAGCTGGAGCTCGTGCGCGGCGATAGCCCCGATAACTACCACGGGTGGCGCCTAGCAAAGCGGATCGCCGCTGAGGTGCCGGAGGGGGTGTCGGACACAGCCGGATGACATGACGAAGGCCCCTGACCGCATTGTCGCTGGTCAGGGGCCTTCATCGTGTCTATTCGTGCGGAGGGCGAGAGATTCGAACTCTCGGTGGGTTTGACCCCACAGCGGTTTTCAAGACCGCCGCACTAGGCCACTATGCGAGCCCTCCTGGCCGTACGGCATACCGATGTCGGCCGTCCAGCAGGGCTAACCGTATCTGCCCCACGCCGATTCGGAGTGCACGGTCCGCCGACAACGCCCAGGGACCACGCACAACGGAGGTCCTCGCGCACGTCAGCCCAGCGGAACGGGGACGTCGTCCTCGAGCACAGCCTCCTTGCCGACCTTGAGCATGAACAGTGCGACGAGCGCGGCGGTGAAGAGGAAGCCCGCCCCGACCGCGAACGCCCGGGTGTACCCCTCAGTGAGTGCAGCAGGGACGCCCGCTCGCCCGACCGAGTCGTGCGCGGTGAGGTACGCCGCGGACGCAGTCACCGCGACGGTGTTGAGCAGTGCGGTGCCCAGGGCCCCACCGACCTGCTGAGAGGTGTTGATCATCGCGCTGGCCACACCGGCGTCATGATGCCCGATTGCGTGCAGCGCCGTGGATGAGACCGGGATGAACACGAACGCCATGCCGACACTGATGATGAGCATGGGCAGGAGCACGTGTGTGGCGTATGCCGAGTCGGGCGTGAGCCGGGTGAGCAAGAGCAGCCCAACCGATCCTGCGATCAGACCGGGCACGATCAGGGGCCTCGGCCCCACTCGGGGCAGGAGCTGGGCCGCGACGCCGGCGCCGAGCATGATCCCGATGCTGAACGGCAGGAACGCGAAGCCCGCTTTCACCGGCGAGTAATGCAGGATCACCTGCAGGTACAAGCCCAGGAACAGGAACATCGCGAACAGTCCGATGCCGGTGATCAGGGAGACCAGGTATGACGCGCCACGGTTGCGGTCGAGCAGCACCCGCATCGGCAGCAGTGGGTTGGTGACCCGCTTCTCGATGAGGAAGAACGCGGTCAGCAGGATCGCCGCGGCGGCGAACCAGACCACCGTGGCCGGATCGGTCCAGTGGGCGGAGTCCTTCAGGCCTTTCGGCGCCGCCTTGGTGAAGCCGTAGACCAGGGTTACGAGCCCCAGCGTGGCGGTGAAGGCGCCGGCGACGTCGTAGCGGGTGTCGCCGTCGGCCTTGCTCTCGTGCACCCAGCGGATGGCCATGAACACCGCGGCGATCGCGATGGGCGTGTTGACCAAGAGGCACCAGCGCCAGGAGAGGTACTCGGTGAGGACGCCACCCAGCAGCAAGCCGATCGCGGCGCCACCGCCGGAGATCCCGCCGTAGACACCGAAGGCCTTGGCGCGCTCCTTGGGATCGTGGAACGTCACGGTGAGCAGGGACAGGGCGGCGGGAGCCAGCAGGGCCGCGAATACGCCCTGCAGACCGCGGGCGGCAAACAGGAAGCCCTGGGTCGGCGCGAGGCCGCCGATTGCGGAGGCCGCGGCGAAGCCGATGAGACCAATGATGAAGGCACGCTTGCGGCCGACATAGTCGGCGATCCGCCCGCCGAGCAGCAGCAGCCCGCCGAAGCTGAGCGTGTAGGCCGTGATGACCCACTGCTGGTTGGCGTCGCTGATACCGAGGGAGGCCTTCGCGCTCGGCAGAGCAAGGTTCACGATGGACGCGTCGAGCACGACCATCAGCTGGGCGATCGCGATGACACCAAGAGCTCGCCACCGGGTGGGGTCAGGAACGGTGCGGCCAGGAACGGTGGCGACCGGGGGCGTGTCCTCGAACTCAACCAGGGAGTCGAGCTGGACGTCAGAGGGGATGGCCATGAGGGTCCTTCAGGAAGGCGGGAGGGTCGGACATGACGAAGGAGTGCGACCTCGCAGCTCCTTGAATGGTCAACAATGCAGGGCCGCGAAAATATTTCGTGGCACGCCCAACCTCAGATCCGCCGCACCTCAGATCCAGAGCGCGGGGTCCTTGAACATCGCCTCGTACGGATCCTGGCCCTTGTCCGGGAATCGGATCGTGGCGGGAACGCCCGTGGCCACAGCCCCGGCCGGAATGTCCTTGACGACGACGGAGTTGGCGCCGATCTGCACGTGGTCTCCGATGTACACGGGACCAAGGACCCGAGCGCCCGCACCGATGGTGACATGGCTTCCGACCGTCGGGTGACGCTTGACGTGCTCCATCGAGCGCCCGCCAAGGGTGACGCCGTGGTACATCAGCACGTCGTCGCCGATCTCCGCAGTCTCGCCGATGACCACACCCATGCCGTGGTCGATGAAGAAACGCCGGCCGATCTGCGCGCCGGGGTGGATCTCGACTCCGGTTATCGCCCGCGCGAGCTGCGAGATCAGCCGGGCAGCCAGGCGACCGCCAGGCTTGTTCCACAGTCGGTGCGTGAGCCGATGCACCCAGATGGCATGCAACCCGGGTGAGGTCAGCGCCATCTCGAGGCGGGTGTCCACGGCGGGGTCCCGCTCGATCGCCGCATCCAGATCCTCACGGACCCGGGCAAGAGCAGAGAGCCGCGAAGAAGCCGACCGACCGCGCGGATCAGGGGGGGTCACCACGCGATCGATCGGCGTACTACCAGTCAAGCGGAGGGCGGTCATCGCGCGGGCCCTTTCAGGAAAATGGACGGGGACAGGGGTCGGACTCAAGCGTGAAGAGCCGGCTCAGGCGGGCAGGTCGGAGAAGAGGATGGTGGACAGGTAGCGCTCACCGAACGACGGGATGATCACCACGATGAGCTTGCCCGCGTTCTCGGGCCGGCGGGCGACCCTGTCGGCTGCGGCGAGAGCAGCGCCGGACGAGAGGCCGACCAGCAGTCCCTCTTCCTTGGCGGCACGACGTGCCCACTCGACGGACGTCTCGGCGTTGATGTCGATGATCTCGTCGTACACCCCGCGGTCGAGGATCTCGGGCACGAAGTTCGCGCCGATGCCCTGGATCTTGTGCGGGCCGGGAGCACCGCCGTTGAGGATCGCGGACTCCTCTGGCTCCACGCCGATGACCTGGATATCGGGGTTACGGGCCTTGAGGACCTGGCCGACGCCGGTGATGGTGCCACCTGTGCCGATTCCGGCGATGAAGATGTCGACCGCGCCGTCGGTGTCCTTCCAGATCTCTTCCGCGGTGGTCTCACGGTGGATCTGCGGATTGGCCTCATTCGCGAACTGGCGGGCCAGGACGCCGCCACGCTCGGCGGCGATCTCCTCGGACTTGGCGACTGCACCCTTCATCCCCTCGGAGCCCGGGGTCAGGATGAGCTCAGCGCCGAAGGCGGCCAGGAGCATCTTGCGCTCCTTGCTCATCGTCTCCGGCATGGTGAGCACGACGTTGTATCCGCGGGCGGCACCCACCATCGCGAGCGCGATACCCGTGTTGCCGCTGGTCGCCTCGACAATCGTCCCGCCCGGCTTGAGCTGGCCTGACCTCTCGGCGGCGTTCACGATGGCCACGCCGATCCGGTCCTTCACGGAGGCGGCCGGGTTCTGGAACTCGAGCTTGGCGGCGATGGTCGCTCCGGCGCCCGCGCTCAGTCGGTTGATCCGGACGAGCGGGGTGTTGCCGACGAGGGCCGTGACGTCGTCATGAATGGGCAATGGAACCACCTTGTGTGCGGGCGAACAGTGAGGTCTGCTGGGGGATGCATCCACCACGTCAACAAACTTGTCGTTATAGATGTTCCAATGGCAGGTTATGTCAATCTCCCGGCATAGTTCAAACTGCAACCACTCCGTGGACCGGAACCCGGGCGACGCGCAACACAATTCATCCCAACACAGGACGTACGGGTCGCTCCTCCGTACACTCCGGGGCATGACCTCGCACATGTTGCTGCGCCTCCTGATCGGCATCGCGACGACCCTTCTCATCGCGTCCTTCGCGGGCCAGCGCCTGTCGTTCCTCTTCCGGCTGGCCGGTTCCGGCAAACCCGCAGTGGGGAGGCTGCTGGACGTGCCCAAGCGGGTGCAGGCCGAGGCGCACGAGGTGCTGGGCCAGCGCAAGCTGCTCAAGTGGACGGTGCCCGGCATAGCGCACGTGTTCGCGTTCTGGGGCTTCCTGGTCCTGATGCTGACGATCCTGGAGACCTACGGGGCGCTCTTCGTCGCCGACTTCCACATCCCGATCGTCGGCACCTGGCCGGTCGTGGGCTTCGCCGAGGACCTGTTCGCGGTGTTCGTGCTGATCGGGATCGGGATCTTCGCGGTCATCCGGTTCACGAACAGCCCGGCGAAGCACGGCCGGCAGTCCCGGTTCTTCGGCTCGCACACCCGGGGCGCCTGGGTGATCCTATTCATGATCTTCATGGTCGTCGCGACCCTGTTCCTGTATCGCGGGGCGCAGGTCAACACCGGAGCGTTCCCCTTCGCCGACGGTGGCGCGTTCGCCTCCGAGTGGTTCGGCACCCTGCTCGCCCCGCTGGGCCAGACGACCAACTTGTGGCTGGAGACCATCGGCATCTGGGCCCAGATCGTCGTGGTGCTCTGGTTCCTGGTGATCGTGCTGAACTCCAAGCACCTGCACATCGGCGCGGCCCCGGTCAACGTCTACACGTCCCGCCGACCGAACGCCCTGGGTCCACTGCTGCCGATCTACCACAACGGCGAGCCGGTCAACTTCGAAGACCCGCCCGACGACGCGCAGTTCGGCAAGGGTCACATCGCGGAGTTCACCTGGAAGGGCTACGTCGACCTCATGGCCTGCACCGAGTGCGGCCGCTGCCAGGACCAGTGCCCGGCGTGGAACACCAACAAGCCACTGAGCCCGAAGCTGATGATCATGAACCTGCGCGACGCGATGTTCGCCCAGGCCCCCTACCTGATGGCGGCAAAGGGCGAGCACCCCGGACTCGGCGAGCTGCACGTGGAAGCCCTGGCGAGCGTGAGCCCCGAGGTGCGCGAGCAGGTCGAGCGTCCATTCATCGGGTCGCGTGAGGGCAGTGAGCACGCAAGCGAGGACGGCTACACGTTCGACGGACACCGCACCACGGGCACTGAGCTGCCGATCATCAACGAAGACGCCCTGTGGTCGTGCACGACCTGCGGCGCGTGTGTCGAGCAGTGCCCGGTCGACATCGAGCACATCGACCACTTCGTCGACATGCGTCGTTATCAGGTCCTGATCGCGTCGGCGTTCCCGTCAGAGCTGGGCGGCCTGTTCAAGAACCTCGAGAACAACCAGAACCCCTGGGGTATGTCTCCCCGCGCCCGGCTGGACTGGGCCAAGGACCTTCCCTTCGAGGTCAAACAGGTCGGGCAGGATGTCGAGACGCTCGACGAGGTCGACTACCTGTTCTGGGTCGGCTGCGCCGGCGCCTACGAGGATCGGGCGAAGAAGACCACCCGGGCCGTCGCCGAGCTGCTCAACATGGCCGGCGTGACCTTTGCTGTCCTGGGCGACGGCGAGACCTGCACGGGTGACCCTGCCCGCCGCGCCGGCAACGAGTTCCTGTTCCAGACTCTCGCCCAGGGAAACGTCGAGACCCTCAACGAGGCCAAGGCGACCAAGATCGTCGTGACCTGTGCGCACTGCTTCAACACGATCAAGAACGAGTACCCGCAGGTCGGTGGCCAGTACGAGGTCGTGCACCACACCCAGCTGCTCAACCGGCTCGTCCGTGACAAGAAGCTGATACCGGTATCCCGTCCGGACGAGGCCGACACGTCGAACGTCGCCTCGACCGCAGCGACCGTGACGTACCACGACCCCTGCTATCTCGGCCGGCACAATGGCGTCTACTCGCCGCCGCGTGAGCTGCTCGGTGCCCTGCCCGGCGTCGAGCTGCGCGAGATGCCGCGAACCGGCGACAAGTCGTTCTGCTGCGGCGCCGGCGGCGCGCAGATGTGGATGGAGGAGAAGCTCGGCACCCGCGTCAACAACAACCGCGCCGCCGAGGCGGTTGCCACCGGCGCAGGGCGTATCGCGGTCGGCTGCCCCTTCTGCAACGTCATGCTCGCCGACGGACTGACCGAGAAGCAGGCAGAGACCGGCGCGCACGAGGAGGTCGAGGTCGTCGACGTGGCTCAGATGCTGTTGGCCGCGGTGCGCCGAGGCTAGGAGCCAGTACCAACCGGAGAGCTTAGCCGAGGCCGTTCTTGGTGAGGAACTCCTTGGCGACGACCGCTGGGTCCAACTTGTCGACCACGACCTCCTTGACGAGCGCACCCAGCGTCGCGGTGTCGAGCTTGGCCGAGATCGCGTTCAGCGCGGCCGCGATCGTGTCGTTGACCTTGGACTTGGTGATCAGTGGCACGACGTTCTGGGCCACGAACAGGCCCTTGGGGTCGCCCAGGACGACGAAGCCGTTCTCGGCGATCGACGGATCGGTGGTGAAGATGTTGGCCACGTCGACCTGACCGTTCTTGAGCGCCTGGACCGACAGCGGACCGGAGGCGTCAAGGGGACGGAAGGTCTTGAAGTCAAGGTTGTAGACCCTCTTCAGTCCGGGAACGCCGGTCAGGCGGGTCTTCATCTCGGGCGGGCCACCGAGGGTCAGGTCCTTGGCGATCGGCTGCAGGTCGGCAATGGTCTTGAGGTTGTACTTGTCTGCTGTCTCCTTGGTGACGACCAGGGCGTTCTTGTCCTCGGCCGCGGACTTGTCGAGGATGGTCAACGTCGCCGGAACAGCCGCCTTGAGCTCGGCGTAGACGTCGTCGGCACCGGTGGCCTTGGCGTCCTTGTTGAAGTACTGGTCCAGGGCGCCGGTGTACTCCGGGATCAGGTCGATGGAGCCGTCCTTGAGCGCCGGGATATAGGTCTCCCTGCTACCGATGTTCAGCTTCTTCTCGACCGTGATGCCCTTGGCGCTCAGGGCGCCAGCGTAGATCTCGGCGAGCAGGGCGTTCTCCGGGAAGTTGGCCGACCCGACAACGATGGTGCCCGCACTGGCCGCTTTGGTAGACCCGCCAGATGCAAGAGGGTCTGAGCCGGAGCCGCACGACGCGACGGCGAGCATGGCTGCCGACGCAACTAGCGCGAGGGCGATCCTGGTGCGATTCATCATTTTCTCTTTCCGGTTGGGGTTCAGAGGCTGACGGTTCAGAGGCTGACCTTGCCATATCTTCCGGTCAGACCCGGGGATACGACGGAACGCTGAACCAGCGCAAAGGCCATATCCACTGCCAACGCCAGGACGGCGACAAGTATTGCGCCCGACGCGGTCTGCGGAAAGTCCTGCGACGCGAGTCCGTCGATCAGGAACCGGCCAAGCCCGCCGAGGCCCAGGACAGCGGCGATCGTCGCGGTGGCGATGACCTGCAACATCGCCGAACGGATCCCGGACAGGATCAGCGGGAGGGCACACGGGAGCTCCACGTGACGCATGACTTCCGTGCCGCGCATACCCATCCCAACGGCCGCATCACGGGCGGCCGGCTCAACCCCCTCGACGCCGGCATAGGCGCCGGACAGGATCGGCGGGATGGCCAGAACAACGAGAACCAGCCCGGCAGGCGCCAGGAAAGCGACCTCACCGCTCAGCCTGGGAGCGAGCCAGAAGAAGGCCAGATACAGCAGGCCCAGTGAAGGAATCGCTCTGGCCGCGCCCACCGCGTTGACCACCAGGAAGCGCCCCTTGCCGGTGTGCCCGATATAGAGGCCCAGCGGTATCGCGATCAGGGCGGCGATCACCAGTGCCGTCGTGGCGTACTCCATGTGCTCAACGAGCCGGCGCAGAATGCCGTCATCACCTTGCCAATGGGCGACATCGGCAAGCCAGGCGATGATGCGGTTGATCATGCGGCCGGGCTCCCTGCGCGCTGCCACGGCGTCACCAGACGGGTGACCAGCAGGATCGCCACGTCAAAGAGCAGCGCCAGAAGCACACACGCGACGACGCCCACGATGATCGGGTCCAGGAACGCCCGGCTGAACCCGTCGGTGAACAGCGACCCGAGCTGCGAGACGCCGATGAGCGTGGCCACGCTGACAATGCTGACGTTGCTGACCGCGGCGACTCGCAGTCCGGCCGAGATGACAGGGACTGCGAGGGGCAGCTCGACCGACATGAAACGGCGGAGCCTCTTGTAGCCCATGGCGGTCGCCGACTGGTTGACCGCATCGGGCACCGCGCCCAGCCCGTCCGCGACCGTGCGCACGAGCAGCGCAACGGTGTAGATGGTCATCGCGACGAGGACGTTGTTCGGGTCAAGGATCTTGAAGGGGAGAAGCAACGGCAACATGATGAACAGCGCCAGGGACGGGATGGTGTAGAGCAGCCCGGTCCCCATGATGAGGAACGGGTAGAGCACCTTGTTGCGGGATGCCAGCCAACCGAGCGGGAGCGCGATGAGCAGCCCCAGGACGAGCGGTACGCCGGCGAGATAGGCGTGCTGGCCGGCCAGGCTCAACACGTCGACAAAGTGATCCCGCAGCCACGTCATTCGGGCGTTTCCTCGACCGGCCGCAAGCCCGCCCGCTCAAGGTCTGCCTCGTCCAGCTCGGGCCTGGCGCGCTCCTCGATCTCAGCCAGGACCTCATACGCGCGAACGGTGCCCAGCAGCGCACCCTGGTCGTCAACGATGACGCCACGGCGACTCGGCGAGGACAGCGCGGCATCCAAGGCGTTGCGCAAAGGACCACCCGCAGTGGCAACGGTGCCGCCACGCGCCAGCATCTCGGATCGGACCGGTGCCGTGATCCGATCGGGTTCGATCCAGCCGAGCGGGCGGCGGTCAGCGTCGAGGACCAGGACCCAACCGTCACGTGCGGCCGCCGCAGCCTGCTCCGGTGTGGCTCCAAGCGGCACGCTCGACTCGCGCGACAGAGGGAACTGGGGTGACTGCTGGAAGCTCAGAGCCCTGTATCCGCGGTCCTTCCCCACGAAGTCGGCCACGAAGTCATCGACCGGGTGGGCGAGCAGCTGGGCCGGGTCACTGAGCTGGGCAAGGTTTCCGCTGCCGCGCAGCACCGCGATCTGATCACCGAGCTTGATGGCTTCCTCGATGTCGTGCGTGACAAAGACGATGGTCTTGCCGAGATCACCCTGCAGGCGCAGGAACTCGTCCTGCAGCTGCTCGCGCACGATGGGGTCCACCGCGCTGAAGGGCTCATCCATGAGCATGATCGGAGGGTCGGCGGCGAGGGCCCGCGCGACACCGACGCGCTGCTGCTGGCCGCCGGAGAGCTGCGCGGGATAGCGCTTCGCGTAGCTGGCCGGAAGGCCAACCCGCTCGAGCAGCTCCAGGGCCCTGGACTCGGCTTTGCGTCTGCCCCAGCCGAGCAGCATCGGAACCGTGGCGATGTTGGCGACGATCGTGCGGTGGGGAAACAGACCGGCATGCTGGATGACGTAGCCGATGCCGCGGCGCAGCTGCGCCTCGTCCATCTCCGCGGTGTCCTGGTCGTCGATCCAGATTCGGCCGTCAGTCGGCGTGATCATCCGGTTGATCATCCGCAGCGACGTCGTCTTGCCGCACCCGGACGGACCGACAAGAACGGTGATCTTGCCGGTTGGAGCCTCGAGCGTCAGCTCATCCACGGCTTTGGTGCCATCCGGGAACTGTTTCGAGACCGCGTCAAACCGGATCATGCGAGCAAACCTAACCGAGATGGCCGACGGCGGACTACGAACTCGAGGCACCCGGCTCTTGCGTCAACAGAGTCCGCACCATGAACTCGGCGACCATGCCATGCCAGACTCCGGCCGGAAACAGCATGGAGTGACGGCCTCCGATGAACTCATGCTGCTCGACGTCGACCCCTTCTTCCCTCAGCTTCACGGCAAGCTGATCGGTCGCCCGAGGGTCGGTGGTGCGGTCGGCGGTGCCGTGGGCCAGCAACACCGTCCGGTCATCCAATGCCGGGATCGGCTCGCCCGGGGGCAACCACGGCGCCAGTGCAGCAACACTGCGCACTGCTTTGTGATCGCCCACCCGCAGCGCCACCCGCCCACCCATCGAGTGGCCGACCAGTCCAACTGACACGGTGCCGAAACGCTCACCGATCTGGTCAAGAGCCCACAGGGCGTCCGGCAGCGGAGACTCACTGTCACCGTTCCATCCGCGCACGGCATACCGAAGCGATGCCAGTGCGATACGTCCACCGCTGGCCCGAACCACGCTGCGGCCAAAGGGAATCAGGCGAAGGACCGCAGGGTCGAAGGCTTGAACACGGGAAAGGTGGTTCTCCATACCGCCGTGCAGGAGCAGCACAACGGCCTCCGCGCGGGCGTCACTGCCACTGAAGCGCAGGTGGGGGGCACTTGCCATAGGCGCAGGCTAATTGGCCGACCTGTGACCTGGCTGAGCAATGCTAGACGTCAGTGAGGCAGCCGCGCGCTGCTAGACGTCGGTGCGATGGAAGTTCTGGAACGAACGGCTGGCAGTCGGGCCGCGCTGGCCCTGGTAACGCGAACCGTATTTTGCGCTGCCGTAGGGATTCTCGGTCGGACTGGACAACCTGAAGAAGCAGAGCTGGCCAACCCGCATGCCGGGCCAGAGCTTGATCGGCAAGGTGGCGACGTTCGACAGCTCAAGCGTCACGTGACCGCTGAACCCGGGGTCGATGAAGCCAGCGGTCGAGTGCGTCAACAGACCCAGCCGGCCAAGCGACGACTTGCCTTCGAGCCGCGCGGCCAGGTCGTCAGGCATGGTCACGACCTCGAAGGTCGAGCCCAGCACGAACTCGCCCGGGTGCAGGATGAACGGCTCGTCGCGCTCGATCTCGATCAGGCGGGTGAGGTCGGGCTGGTCCTCGGCCGGGTCGATGAACGGGTACTTGTGGTTGTCGAACAGGCGGAAGTACTTGTCCAGGCGCACGTCGATGCTCGACGGCTGGACCATCACCTCGTCATACGGCTCAAGGCGCACACGCCCACTGGCAATCTCGGCCCTGAGGTCACGGTCTGAAAGCAGCACGCCGTCACGCTACCGGGTGCCCACCGGACGTGGCCCCAATCACCCCAGGCGTGTCGGTTAGACTGCCGATCGCGCCCCGAAGGAATGACGGTCGGCGCGCCTGCGGGTGTAGTTCAATGGTAGAACATCAGCTTCCCAAGCTGACAGTGCGGGTTCGATTCCCGTCACCCGCTCCACACGCGAATAACGTTGTAGCAGAAGCGAACCGGGCACTATCTCCAATGTGGAGACAGTGCCCGTCGGCGTCCGAAATCGGCTGCCGTGCCATTACCGTGCCACTAGCCCAACCTGGCAAGCGCCCCAGCCCCATCCTCATCGGCGTCGTCCGGGCGCGTCTTCGTCGACGCCGCAGGCGTGGCGTCCGCGCTGGTCGCGGCCTCCACCATCTCGTTGATGGCGGCTGCGATGGCCAAGTCAGCCTCGGCGCTGGCGTGCTGGTAGATCAGGGCGGCGCGCGGGCTGTCATGGCCCATCCGGGTCATGAGGTCCCGCAGGCTGGTTCCCGTCCGCGCGGCCAGGGTATTGCCGGTGTGACGCAGGTCGTGGAAGTGCAGCTCAGCCGCTCCGATGCTGGCGACCGTCTTCCTCCAATCGACAAGCTTGTTGAAGTTCCCCCGCCAGATCGTCGTGCCGCTTGGCGTGGTGAAGACGAAGGCATCGGGCTCATCGATCACATACGTGTCCATGTGTGCACCGATCTGCGGAAGGATTGCAGCCGGAATCGCTACGACCCGTTTCCCGGCGCGTGACTTGGTGGGACCCAGCACCATCCCCTTGCCCGGCTGTTCGGTGAATGCCTCCCGTACCCGAACGGTGCCGACCACTGCATCGACGTCCCGGCGCTGGAGCGCAGCCACCTCGCCCCACCGCAGACAACCGAAGGTCGCCAAGAGAATGAGCGCGCGATAGCGCTCCGGAACCTTTGCTGTCAGGTCGAACACCTGGATGACCGTCAGTGTGGGTCTTTCGGCGGCCCTCTCCTGATCGGCACCCGGGATCTGACACGGGTTCCTCCGTATGATTTCGTCCTCCTTGACTGCGGTCATCAGAACCGCGCGAAGCAGCCGGTAAGCCTTCGCCGCTCCACCCTGCGAAACCCCCACGGCGAGAAGGTCGGAACGCCAGTCCCTGACCATCGGCGTGTCGATCAGTCCCACAGGCATTCCACCCAGGTACGGCGTGACGTGCTTTCCCAGAATCCACGTGTAGAGGTCCACGGTGCGTGGTCGAAGGTTCGGTCGCTGAGAGATCCAGCGCTCCGCGTAGTCCTTCAGGAGGATCTTTGCCCGCTCTGGCGCGATCCATTCGTCCCGCGCCATCCGCGCCTCGGTGAGCGTGAGCCAACGCTGCGCCTCCTCTTTCCTTGCGAATGTGAGCGGAGCGCTACGCATGACGCCGTCGGGTCCGAGGTAGCGCACCTGATAGCGCTGCGAAGGGAGTTTGCGAATGTTGCCGAATCTGCGGTGTCCGCTCTTGTTTGCCATTACCCAACGCCCCTGAGGTCGTTCCACACGGTGGTTTCGCTGATGGGATCGATTCGGCCAGCGGTGACGAAGGCGGTGAGCTCGGCGGGGTCGATCCGAACGCTGCGCCCGAGTCGATAGAACCCGATCCGACGTTCGGCAATGAGCCGGCGGACGTAGCGCGCGCTCATCCTGATCCGGTCGGCGGCCTGCTCGACGGTAAGCAGCTCGCCCGCGTACGTGGCCGGCGGCACGGGCCGGGGGTTCATCGCTTCCCTGCCGCTGAGGCGTGGAGACGGCCACCGAGGTGGGCGTCGGTTCCGATGCGGTGAAGACCCCATGTCGCCAGTGGTGGGGTGTCGCTCGTCGGCGAAGTTTGGGCGACGGACTTGAGCAGATCGGTGGTCCTCCGCAATGGTGGACTGGTCTGCGTTTCGGGGCTGATCATCGCCGAGTCACCTTTCGTCTCTTCGACCGAGCTTGGGCTGCTCGTCCTTGACACCCCTAAGGCTCGGGAAGGCTGTCTGCGGTCATTGCGGTCTGAAATAGCACTGCAGCTGCGCGACGCAGCCGGCCTGTCCGCGAGGTCCTGGTTGATCGAGTCGCTCGTCATCCCGGGCTCAGTTCCTATCTCGCGTGGGTCTTCCTGCCCATCCAGCCATCCCATCCGGTCTTGGTGCCGGCCTCGGCAGGCACCTGTGGATAACTCGCCGTCGTGTCGGAGGGTGGGACCGACGCTTAACCTCGAAGCGGGGCGGTCCCGGCCCGGGGTCAGGTCAGGTCAGGTCTGACATCGGTCGCGTCGCGCTGGGCTTGCGGCGCTCCTTCGACCGCGAATCCTGGCGATGCCAGCCGAGCCTCATGTCTGATCGATTGCTGACCCATCAAGTCGCCGTTCTCGTTCCGAA
>JABBOX010000279.1 GCA_012927555.1 Phycicoccus sp. | reverse complement strand
ACCAGGCCGGGGTAGTTGCGCCGGGCGGCCGCGCCCTGCGCTTGGGCGATGTGCCAGCCGGCGAAGTTGCTGCTGCCTGAGTACAGGATCTTGCCCGCCTGGACGGCCACCTCGATGGCCGCCCAGATCTCATCCCAGGGGGTATCCCGGTCAACGTGGTGGAACTGGTAGACGTCGATGTGATCCGTCTGGAGGCGCTTGAGGCTGGCATCCAGCGCCCGGCGGATGTTGAGAGCCGAGAGCCGGCTGTCGTTGGGCCGTTCCGTCATGGCGCCGTACAGCTTGGTGGCCAGCACCGTCTTCTCACGGCGCTGCCCGCCCTTGGCGAACCAGCGGCCGAGGATCTCCTCGGTCCAGCCACGGTGCTCGGCGCCGCCATACACATTGGCCGTGTCAAAGAAGTTGATCCCCGCTTCTTGGGCCGAGTCCATGATCAAGTGGGCGGCCGGCTCATCGGTCTGCGGACCGAAGTTCATGGTGCCCAGGCACAGACGCGAGACGGACAGGCCGGAACGGCCAAGATGGGTGTATTGCATGTGAGAAGTCCTCTTCAATACATCGGTTGGTTATTGCTGGGGGTTGTGCTTGCTTTGCCTGCCGGTCGGTGATGCCTCGACGGGCAGGTTCTCGGACGGCGGATTGGCCGACCGCGGGTTGTCGCTGTTGGACTCGCTGTGAGCCCAGCTGCTCAAGAGCCGCAGAGCATCCTGGGATGCGGACCCTGGTTTGGTGGTGTAGATCCGCAGGCTCTGGTCCCCATCGTTGGGCAGGGCCAGGGTTTCGAAGTCCAGCTCAAGGTCACCGACGGTCCGGTGGTGCAGGCGCACTGTCCCGGATTGCCGCGTTGTGACGTGGTGACCGGCCCACCATTGCCGGAAGTGCTCGCTGGTGACGGCTAGTTCGCCCACCAGCTGGTTGGTCTGTGGGTCGTTGGGATGGCGCCCGACATCGACCCGCAGCGCCGCCACGGTTTCGGCGGCGACGGCCTTCCAGTCCCGGAACAGCTCCCTGGCGCCGGGTTCCAGGATGATCCAACGGGTCAGATTGCGCTCACGGACCGGCAGGTCAGAGAAGTCGGTGAAGAGCAGATTCGCCATCCGGTTGCTGGACAACACGTCGGTGCGCCGTCCCAGCACCAGGGCCGGGGTATCGCCGATGCCGTCCAGCAGCTGCCATAGGCCCGGGCGGACCCGTTGTACCGGGGCCGGTGACTTGGATGACGGTGGGCAGTTGTGCAGCAGATCCAACATGTGTGCGCGCTCCGTGGCGTCCAGCTGGAGGGCGCGGGCCACGGCGTCCGCTACGGCCTGGGAGGGTCGGATCTGGCGCCCTTGTTCCAGCCGGGTGTAGTAGTCGGTGCTGACCCCGGCAAGCTGGGCGACCTCCTCGCGGCGTAGCCCGGGTACGCGGCGGGCTGTTGACGTCGTGGGCAGTCCTGCCGTTTCGGGGCTCATCCTGGCACGCATGACCCGCAGGAACTGCCCAAACTCTGCGCTCTGACCCATGGCTCTATTCTGTCCCCCGCCACACCCGGGTTCGACGCCCAAGGTAGGCCTGCTGGTCCTAGGAAGAGCAGGGACAGGCTGGGAATCCAAGCTAGCCTCCGCCGTGCCTACGCTGGAATGATCCCTTTCCACCAAGCAGATGGAGTTGGCATAGCCATGGTTCCCTACCTGAAGTTGAACAACGGGGTCACCATTCCCCAGCTGGGCTTCGGCGTTTTCCAGGTCCCCCCGGAGCAGACGCAGGCCGTGGTCGAAGACGCGTTGGAAGCCGGCTACCGGCACATCGACACCGCCGCCGGCTACGGCAACGAGGCAGGTGTGGGAGCCGCGATTGCCGCCTCCGGTATCTCCCGCGAGGAGCTCTTCGTCACCACCAAGCTGCGCAACGGGGAGCAGGGCACCGCGGCGGAGGCCTTCGAAGCCAGCCGGCAGGCGCTCGGCCTTGACTTCATTGACCTGTACCTCATCCACTGGCCGGTCCCGTCCCAGGGACTGTTCCTCGACGCCTGGCGGGCCCTGGAGAAGATCTATGCCGGCGGCGGTGTCCGGGCCATTGGGGTGTCCAACTTCCTGCAGGACCATCTGGACACCTTGCTGGCCGAGACGACAGTCGTGCCTGCCGTCAATCAGATCGAGCTCCACCCGACCTTCCAACAGGCCGCCCTGTCGGCAGGGTGTCGCGGCCATGGGATCGCGGTTGAGGCATACAGCCCACTGGGCCGAGGCTCCGATCTGAACGTCGTGGCGGTGACCACACTGGCAACCAAGCATGCGGTCACTCCTGCCCAGATTGTGCTCGCCTGGCACCTCGGCGCCGGCAATATCGCGATCCCCAAAACAATGCACCGACACCGCATGGACGAAAACCTCGCCGCCGCAGACATCACCATCAGTCGCGACGAGATTGACACGATCACCGCGCTGGACTCCAACGCCCGGATCGGCGCCGACCCCGCCAAGGCCGCCTTCACCCAGATGTAGAGCGGCAGCACTCCGGCTGAGGCCCCACAGCATCCCTGACTTCGGACGTTCCGCGCTCCGCATCTCAGGTTCAACTGAAGACCTTCCTGACCGGTTCAGGCAGACAACGTGCTGTACCGGCACAGGCACACAATGAGGATGGAGTTGACATGTACTCGCTGCCGATCACGCTGATCCTGGCTCAGCGGGCGGCCGAAGAAGCGCGCAGCGCACTACCCGGCGCCCCCGTCGTGCCCCACGTCGATAGGGTTCCGGTGGCCCCGCGCACGCGTAGGGCGGTCGCGGGCGGGCTACGCCACCTGGCCGACGTCGTAGCGCCACGATCGGTAAGGGCGCACGCCCCGGTCCTCTCAGGCGCGTGCAGGGACGCAGGCTGAGTGTCACCGTGGGACGAGTGTCGCTGCAGACCAACGCCGACCACGTCGGCGTTGGTCTGCATGACGCGTTCTCTCCCCCCTAACAGCAGTCCGCCACACTTCGGACCGGGTCCTGGCGGTCGCCGATGAACTCGGCTCTGTCGGACCCGACCCGACAGAGGGTTGTCACCCTCGCTCACCTGCGTGCCGAGATCGACGCCTGCACAGAGTTGCTCGACACCAAGATCACGATCTACCGACGCCGCCTCGCGGCAGAACGGAGCTGAACACATGAAGCACATCACCCTCGGAAGCACCAACGGCCTCGAGGTCTCTGCTCAGGGCCTGGGGTGTATGGGCATGAGCCAGTCGTACGGACAGGCCGACTGGGACGAGTCGATCAGCACCATCCACCGGGCCATCGAGCTCGGGGTCACGTTCATCGACACGGCCGACGTCTACGGCTCCGGCCACAACGAGGTCCTCGTCGGGCGGGCCATCCACGATCGTCGCGAAAAGGTCCAGCTGGCAACGAAGTTCGGCATCGACCGCAGCTCAGGCGACGGCGCCCGCCAGCTTCGCGGCGACGCGGCGTACGTCCGTGCTGCGTGCGACGCGTCGCTGCAGCGCCTCGGGGTCGACGTCATCGACCGCTACTACCTGCACCGGCCACCACAGAACGCCCAGATCGAGGAGACCGTCGAGGCGATGTCCGAGCTGGTGCAGGCCGGGAAGGTCCGTCACATCGGATTGTCCGAGGTGAACAGCGAACTGCTCCGTCGCGCCCACACTGTGCATCCCATCACCGCGGTCCAGTCCGAGTACTCGCTTTGGACCCGCGACCCCGAGACCGAAGTCCTGGATGCGATGCGAGAGCTCGGCGTCGCGCTGGTGCCCTACTCCCCACTAGGCCGAGGGTTCCTGACCGGCACGGTCAAGCCCGACTCGTTGGGAGACAAGGACTTCCGCGGCCACAACCCACGCTTTACCGGCGCGGCAGGCCAGGCCAACCAGGCGATCGCCGACGCCGTTGCGCAGGTCGCCGAGCGAAAGGGCATCACCCCTGCACAGGTCGCCCTGGCGTGGGTCCACGGCCAAGGGGCGCGACTCGGCATCAGCCTCGCGCCGATCCCGGGCACAAAGCGGGCCAAGTGGCTCGAGCAGAACGTCGCCGCAGTCCAGATCACCCTCGACTCCGATGACCTCGCGGTGTTGGATCCATTGGGCGACAACGTGGTTGGCGCCCGCTACTGAGCGAGCAGGCGATCACAGGTCATGCCTATGGATAGTCTGGCCAGGACTTCTTTGCGTGCACTCGCGTATGCTTTGCCGGGTCGTTCTGCGGCCCGGTGGTAGAGCGCATGGGCGACTACAACCGGATGACTCGCGCGCTACACGGGTCGGTCGAGCTCGCGGTTCCAGGTTGATGTTGGGACGACGACGAACGTCAGACCAGTTCACCAGCGCACCCCGTCGGCCTCCGAACACGAGCTGGTGATGGCGCCGCGACACCAGTCGGACGGCCCGGTCGCAGGACGTCGCCGAGCTCGTGGCATCCTCGCCTTCCGCTCCCAACCAGTTACCTCACCGGCCGACCGCTCGTGGCCGAAGGCGCCAACTCCACCCAGGAAGAGCACCTGCTGTCCCCCAGATCCGTCCCGGCCCTCGGTCGCGGCGGCTGTGGCTGCTCACCACCTGTCATGAACGTGCCTGTGGATACGCTCGCTATAGATGGCCTCGAGCGCCGACAGGTTGGCGTCGTCAAGCGCGCGGACATCGGCCGCCTCGGCGTTGGCGCGGGCCTGCCCCGCCGTCCGTGCGCCCGGGATCACCACGCTGACACCAGGCTGGTCGATGACCCAACGCAGCGCGAGCTGCGCGGTCGTCACTCCCGGCGGCGTCATCGCGGCGACCTCGCGAGCGGCGGCCACCCCCACTGCGAAGGGCACGCCCGAGAAGGTCTCGCCGACGTCGAAAGCCTCGCCGGAGCGGTTGTACGTGCGGTGGTCGTCCGCCGCGAAAGTGGTCGACTCGGCATACTTGCCGGCGAGCAGGCCGCTGGCCAACGGCACCCGAGCGACGATGCCCACACCGGCCGCCGCCGCGGCCGGCAGGACCCGTTCGAGCGGCTTGCGCCGAAAGGCGTTCAGGACGATCTGCACGCTCGCCACGTGTGGCCGGGCGATGCTCGTCAGCGCCTCGTCGCAGGTCTCGACCGAGACGCCGTAGGCCTTCATCCGGCCCTCGTCGACCATCGCGTCCAGCGTGTCGAACACTGCCTCGCTTGAGTAGACGGGCGTTGGCGGGCAGTGCAGCTGGACCAGGTCGAGGGTGTCGACGCCAAGGTTGCGGCGGCTTCGGTCGTTCCAGGCCCGCAGGGCCTCACCGGTGAAGGCCTCGGGCACGTGCGGGTCGGCGCGCCGTCCCATCTTCGTGGCCACCGTCAGGCCAGCATCGCCGCGCTCGCGCAGCAGCCGCCCTACCAGTTCCTCGCTGCGCCCGTCGCCGTACACGTCGGCGGTGTCGAGGAAGCTCACTCCGGCGTCGACGGCGGCGTGTAGCGTCGCGAGCGCATCCTGCTCGCTGACCGCCCCCCAGTCCGCGCCGAGCTGCCAGCACCCCAGCCCGATGACCCCTACCTGACGACCCGTGCGACCCAGCTGTCTCGACTCCATGACCCGACCCTATGACGGCCGGGCCAAAGGCAACTCGCGGGCACTCCGTCGGTGATATGCCTCGTGAAGCAGCAACGATCGATCATCGGTGATCCGGTAACGGCCGGTAGGTTGCCGCCCTATAGCGGCGGAATGCTGCAGGCGCATGGTGCGCGACTCGCAGCTACGCGCGCATGTCCGGACGAGCGAGGCGTCCCTCACGCGAGTGCCGAGAGCTCGTGTCAGAGCCCGCGGCCCGTCAGGGCGCCCATCGCAAGAGCCGTGTCCTGCCGGACATGATCAACATTGCGGCGCGGCCCGCCGAGGCCGATGACCGTGCGGTGCCGGGCATTGGGAGGGGGACCTGGTGCGCCACGAGGCGCTGCATTACCGAGCGGAGGTGAAAGACCTGCGCCGCCGTGCTGTCGCAGCAGCATGACGAAGCTGGGGGCAGCCTGAACCGGGAGGCGCCGGTGAGGGCGGCAAGCAGCCCCGACAACGCCGGGACGGACCAGCACTACCGGATGGTCCGGGTCCGGCAAGCAAGACAGGAAGGTGTACGAGAGGAACCAGTGTCTTAACGCTTCTCAAGTCTCCCGCCAGCTCGAACCCGGTGGATCTGGGCTGGTCTGCGATGCGCACCAACACGTACGTGTTGGGAACTCCGTGGTTGGTTAAGGTCGCTGGCCACGGAGGCCATGGTGAATGCCTGCGGCGTAGCCGTGGCGATATCGCAGGGGCATAGCTGGGCACCTCACCTGTTGATCGGTATGCAGTGAACGTGGGAACCGCCGTGAGGCTCCCGAGTCGTCGTTCTCATCCTGAGGCGGCGGGTTCGGGTTGGCGCGTCGTCTGTCGATGGCCACACGGTGGGGCGGAGGGACCGTAGTAGTCCGAGCGGGGGAAAGCCTCGTACATGGCGAAGGGTCCCAGCGGATTGACGCAGTGCGCGCAACATGATCGGAGGCGCTGATGAATATCGGTGAATCGCTGTGGCCGGACCCTGTTGGGGCGGCTCGGCGGGTACGACAGATGCAATGCAAGCTGCACCAGTGGGCGGTCGGGGATCCCGGCCGCCGCTTTGATGATGTGTTCAACCTCGTCTACCACCGGGACTTTCTCACCGTCGCGTGGGAACGGGTGGCAGGGAACAAGGGTGCGCGGACCGCCGGAGTGGACCGGGTAAGCCCGGCATCGATCGCCGAGGGTGCTGAGGTTGTCGAGTTTCTGGAGCAGGTGCGGGAGCAGTTGAAGTCCCGAACGTTTGCTCCGCTGCCGGTGCGGGAGCGTTTGATTCCCAAGCCGGGCAGTAGCAAACTGCGACGCCTTGGTATCCCGACCGCGATGGATCGGGTGGTGCAAGCATCGTTGGTGTTGGTGTTGGAGCCGGTGTTCGAGGCGGACTTCAAACCGGTCAGTTACGGTTTCCGCCCTAGACGTCGCGCTCAGGACGCGATTGCTGAGATTCACGCCCTGGGGTCCAGGAACTATCACTGGGTCTTCGAGGCTGACATCGCGGCGTGTTTCGACGAGCTCAAGCACTCGGCTGTGATGGGTCGGGTGCGACTGCGGGTCGCCGACAAACGCGTCCTGGCCCTGATCAAGGCATTCCTGACCGCGGGCGTGATGTCCGCGGACGGGAAGGTCAGGAACTCAAACACCGGCACACCTCAAGGCGGCATCGTGTCGCCGTTGCTGGCCAACATCGCCTTATCGGTGTTGGACGAGCACTTCTGTGCGAAGTGGGATGCCCATCAGACATCCTGGCGGCGAGAGGCCCACCGCAAACGTGGCGGGGCCACCTATCGGATCGTCCGCTACGCGGACGACTTCGTGATCATGGTGGCCGGAACCAAAACGCACGCGGACGGCCTGTGGGACGAAGTAGCTGAGGTGATCGCCCCGCTGGGGCTGCGCCTTTCAGTCGAAAAGACCCGGGTATGCCACCTGGACGAGGGGTTCGACTTCCTCGGGTTTCACATCCAGCGACGCCACAAGAAGGGAACCAACAAGAAGAGCGTCTACACCTACCCATCGAAGAAGGCTCTGCTTTCGGTCATGGCCAAGGTGCGGGCGCTGACCAAGAAGGCACAACATCATGACCTTGCTGACCTGCTCGGCCGGCTCAACTCCCTGTTGCGCGGCTGGTGTGCGTATTTCCGCCACGGGGTGTCCAAGGCAACCTTCGGCTACCTCGACGCCTTCGCCTGGCATCGAGTGACCCAGTGGCTGCTCAAACGGCATCCGAGAATCACGTGGCGCGACCTCTACCGGCGGTTCCTGACCGGAAGGCCAGGTAACCGTCCGGCAGCGGAAGGGATCATCATGTTCGACACGACAACGGTGCCCATCACTCGTTACCGCTGGCGCGCGAGCAATATCCCCACACCATGGGCCAGCACCGCAGGAACCCTTGTTCCTGCATAACACGGCAGTCCGTGGAGCGCCGGATGCGATGAGAGTCGCACGTCCGGTGCGGAGGGCGGGCCGGGGAAACGGGCCGGGAGTAATCCTGGCACCGCGCCCCGGTCCGACCCCTACATCATCGGCAAGGCCAACGCCAGTGCGATTGGCACCCTGGTGGAGCGCACCACGGGTTACACGATGTTGGTGCACCTGCCCGGTGGCTACAAGCCGGCACAGGTCGCACCCGCGCTGGCCGCGAAGATCCAGACCTTGCCTGCGGCGTTGCGCGGGTCGCTGACCTGGGATCAGGGGGTGGAGATGCGCGACTGGAAACAAGTCCGGATGGCCACCGACATGGCGATCTTCTTTTGCGACCCGCACGCCCCGTGGCAGCGCGGTACCAATGAGAACACCAATGGGTTGCTTCGCCAGTACTTCCCCAAGGGCACCGACCTGAGTGTGCACAGCAGCGAAGACCTGGACTGGGTCGCCGCCGAGCTCAACGACCGGCCCCGCAAACGACTAGCGTTCAAGAAGCCGATCGAACAGATCAGACCGCTCCTGTTGCGTTGACCGCTTGGATCCGCCGATCCGCTTGTGACACTTCGGACGACCGCTTTCGGTTGGTCGTCGACGACTCCGAGTCGTCCCGTTGCCGGTTCCACAATGGGGAT
>JABBOX010000115.1 GCA_012927555.1 Phycicoccus sp. | reverse complement strand
GCGCTGAAACCCGGCTCAACCAATCCGATGCCGGCCAGCCCAAGCCGGCGGGCCGGCTGCGAGGTCATCTTTCGCACCGCATCTTCCATGGTGAGGATGCCGTTGTCGCGCACGTACTCGCCCAGAATCCGCGGGAAGGTGCCGTGAAGTCGAGGGTGCGGACGGCCACCGGCGAGCAGCCCGTCGCTTCCGAAACAGGTGGTCGGCTCCTGCATCACCTGACGTAGGTCCTGTTCCGAGCAGGCCACCTGGATGTTGCCGACGGCGCCGTCCTCAGCAATCAGGAGGTCCAGTAGGAAGTTCTCGGGATCCACTGCCCTAGAACGGGCCGCAACCGCGACGCTGAGCCCGACAAGGTCCTGGTTGCCTGCCGTGGACACTTGGCTGATGTAGATGTTGTCCCAACCTATGCTGGCTACGCGGTTGTCCCACCGGAAGAGCCCGCTGACCCAGTTGTCCTTGATCCGCGCTCTTTGCTCTGGGTCTGCCAGTCTCTGGAGCATTGCCGTTAGTCCGCCGGCCATGGCCCAGGCGGGCAGGAGCGCGGTCATGGTGGTGCTGCCGGCCAGGTACGGGTAGACGTCGGAACCAGCATCGATCCCGTCGGCGCGTGCCTGCCGAAGAAGGGCCAGGGACTGAGTTACGTTTCCCCAGTTCCGCGAGCCGACGACCTTGTGGTGGGCGATTTGTACGGCCGCGCCGGTTCGTCGACCGACTTCCAAGGTCTCGGCGACGGACTCAAGAAAACCATCTCCTTGGTCACGCATGTGGCTGGAATACAGCGCCCCGACCCGGGCCGCCTGCTCGACGAGTTCGCTGATCTCCTCGAGTGAGGAGTAGGAGCCGGGGGAATACACCAGCCCACTACTGAGGCCGACGGCACCCTGGTGCAAGGCCGCTGCGGCCAGTTCCACCATGTCGCGGCGCTGTTGTCTTGAGGGCGTACCGGGATCGAAACCAGTGACGGCGCAGCGGATCGAACCCAGTCCGACGTAGGTAGCCACGTTTACGGCCGGTCCGGCGGCAGCCACCCGCGCTAGGTAACCGTCCACGTCAGACCATTCCCATTCGAGATCCCCGAAGCCGAGCACCGGCGTGGCGTACTGCTGGCACTCTCCCTTGAACCGCTCGGTGACAGGAACGACGGATATGCCGCAGTTGCCCACCACCTCCGTCGTGACACCCTGGCGCAGCTTCTGGTCAGCGCCCGGTTCTGCTAGCAGTGCGAGGTCCGAGTGGGAATGGATATCGACGAATCCAGGAGCCACCACATGGTCGCTAGCGTCCACGACTTCGCCGGCCGCTCCCAAGTACTGCCCTGCGGCAACGACGTCAACGATGCGGTTGCCTTCCACCAGCACGTCTGCGTAGCGCCAGGGGTTGCCGGTTCCATCCACGACGCGGCCACCGCGAATCAGGAGGTCGACTTCACGGGTCATTCCGGCACCTCGCTCACTTGACCGCACCTGCCGTCAGACCCTTCACGAGGTGCTTCTCGATCAGTAGGAACAGGATGAGAACCGGCCCACCGGCGATGAGCGCCGCCGCCATGAGGTAGTTCCAGTCGACTGAGTACTGCCCTAGGAAGGCGTAGATGCCCAGCGGCAGCGTGCGCTTGTCGGGGGTCGAGATGAAAGTCAGCGCGATCATGAACTCGTTCCAACCCCAGATGAAAGCGAAGACCAGTGCGGCCACCAGCGCGGGCTTGGACATCGGCAGCACCACACGGACGAGGGCGCCCACTCTGGTACAGCCGTCCATCATGGCTGCCTCCTCGATCTCCATGGGGATCGACTCGAAGTACCCGGCCAGGAACCAGACCGAGAAGGCCAAGCTCAATGCGGCATACGTGATGATTAGTGACGCGCTGGTATCGACCAAGTGAACACGGCTCATCAGGCGGAACAGACCGATGACGAGTACAACCGGGGAGAACATCTGGGTCACCAGCAGTGCCTGACGGAACAGCCGCTTCCCAGGAAACCTCAGCCTGGCCAGCGCGTAGCCCGCGGGGATCGCGCATGCCATGTTGAACAACGTTGCCAGCCCCGAGATGACCACGCTGTTGCCGATATATCGCAGCAGGGGTACGGCCGTCCAGACGTCGACGAAGTTCTTCCAGGCCCACGTTTCCGGCAGCCATGTCGGCGGGAAACGGAACAGCTCCGAACGCGGCCGCAGCGCGGTTGACAAGGCGAAGACGAAGGGAAAGATCGATATGCCCAGGACGATGACAAGAAAGGCCACAAGCAGCCACCAAGACAAGCCCCGCTCACGATGCTTCACTTGGCATTCACCCCTGTCCGCTCCCTGGTGACGTGGGAGAAGCCGAGGCTGAATGCCAGCAGCAAGAGGAAGGTCAACATCGCCATCGCCGCCGCGGGACCGAACTGGCCCTCTGTGAACGCCCGCTTGTACAGGTAGGTCACCAGGATGTCCGTGTGGTAGGCCGGGGCTCCCTGAGTGAGCACCCAGGGAATCGGGAAGGAGTTGAAGACGTAGATGACGTTGAGCAGCGTGGTCACGACGAGCACCGGTCGTATGAGGGGCAGCGTGATGTGCCAGAAACTAGTCCAAAAGCCCGCGCCGTCGACCAATGCTGCCTCGTAGAGCTCGCTTGGGACCGACTGCAGCCCCGCGAGCAAGGAGAAGGAGGTAAACGGGATAGAGACCAAGATCCCCACAAGGATGATGGCCGCCCATGCCGTTTGCTCAGAACCGAGCCAGATGATCGGCTGGTCGATGAGGTGCAGTTTCATCAGGGTGCCGTTGATGATGCTGTATTGGCCGTCCAAGATCCAACGCCAAATGATCGCGTTGATCATCAGCGATGCCGCCCACGGCACGATCAGGAGCGCCCTGGCCAGCCGACGGCCTCGGAAATTGAAGTTGAGGGCCAGGGCCACGGGGATCGCCACTACGGTCGTAATCCCGACAACCGCCACCGTCCACCCGACTGTCTGCGCCAGAATCCTGAGAAAGACCGTGTCGGAGAACAGTTCCCGGTAGTTCGCCACGCCAGCGAAGCCCTCACGTTGAGCAAGCGAATTGACCTTGCTGAAGGACATGAGCGCCGTCTCCACGATCGGGTAGAAGACGATCAACACCACGAATGCAACGGTGGGCAAGATAAAAAGCAGCCCTACCACCGGCTCCGAGCGCAGACTCGACGGCCGCCATCGCGAGGAGCGGCCCGGCCGCAAATCACTTTCACCAACTACAGCCATGTCCATTCCGCTCCACATCGGTCTTGGCGCGAGTCGCCGGTGAGGCCTTCCTCCCCGGCGACTCGCTGAGGGTCAGAGTTGGTTGATCTTCGTAGTGGCCTCATCCAGGGCCTGCTGCGGAGTCGCCTGGCCACTCAGTGCCTTCTGGACCGCCACTGTCTCGATCTGTTGGATCTGCTCGAACTTCGCGTTCTGTGGCTGGAACTTGGCGGTGGCAAGCGCGTCAATGAACGGCTTGTTCTCGGGGCTCTGGAAGTAAGCCGACTGAGCAACCGCGTTGAGCTCAGGGAGCATGCCCTCCGCCTCATCGAAGGACTGCCGGTACTTGGGCTGATACATGAACTCGATGAACTTCCAGGCCTCGGCCTGGTGAGCACCCTTGGCAGACATGCCAAGCGAGTCGGTGACCGAGACCGTCTGCTGCGCCTTGCCGGCATTCGTCGGGAACGGCACGGCGGCATACTTCAGGGTGGGGTTGTCCGCTTTGATCATGGCTGTAAGCCACGGGCCGGTTGGGTACATCGCGAGCTGGCCAGCCTTGAAGTTCTCAATGATCTGTTCACGAGTGAAACCGGTGGGCTTGGGCTCGCTGCCGTTGCGCTTGACCAGGTCGGTGAGGTACTGCAGCGCCTCAACGCTCTCAGGGCTGCTCAACTTCGACTTTCCGTTCGCATCAAGGATGTCGCCACCGTTGTTGTATAGGAAGTAGTTGAAGAAGGTGTCAACCTCAATGCCGCTCGCGGGCACACCTAATCCGTACAGTTTGGGCGGGTTGGCCGTTTTGATGGCGGCCGTCATCAGGTCGTCCCATGTCTTGGGCGCAGACAGACCCGCCTTGTCGAAGATGTCGGTGCGGTAGTAAAGGAGCCGGGTTGAGACTGCCACCGGCAGACCATAAGTCTTGTTCTTGTAGGTGCCGGCGCCGAGGACCTTCTGATTGAAGCCCTGTGTGAACGCCGGGGTCAACTTGTCGTCGAGCGGCGCGAGTTGATTAAGCCCCGCGAACTCGGAGATCCATCGAGTGGCGTAACCGAACACATCCGGCGCCTGACCGGCGCCCATGCTCACCGCCAGTTTGTCGTGCATCTTGTCCCACGGCGCGGTTTCGAGACTGACCTTGATCTTGCCTGCGTTGGCCTTGTTGAAGTCATCAACCATCGTCTTCATCAACGGAGTGGTCTTTGCGCTGTACTCCGGGAAGAGGAAGCGCAACTGGACCTCACCGCCACCAGCCGAGGTGCTCGAACTTCCACACGCGGTAAGGGCAACCACTGTGGTCGCCGCCAACGCAAGTGCCAAAGCGGGGCGCGTACGCCGCCCTCGGAGAGTGAACGGGAATCCCATCATGGTGGAGCCTTCCTATCTTTCGGGGTGAGGTGGGAGCAAACAAGTGGGGAATGAGCGGCCTATGACAGTCGTCGGCACTAAAGGCCTTCGTCGACAGGCTGCTGGAGGTTGAGGACGACCAGCCGCGAGTCCGTCATCTCCTCTACTGCGTAACGGACTCCCTCGCGGCCGGTGCCGCTCTGCTTGATGCCTCCGTAAGGCATGGAGTCCACCCGGTATGACGAGGCGTCATTGACGATGACGCCGCCGACGTCCAGCCTCTGAGCCGCTGCCAACGCGACATCCAGGCTGGCGGTGAAGATGCCCGCCTGCAGGCCGTACTCAGTGTCGTTCGCGATGTGAAGCGCCTCGCCCAAGGTGGCGTAGGGAATCAGCACCGCCACGGGAGCGAACGCTTCGCGACAGACCAAACTGGACCGAGGGGAAGGCCGGGTCAGCACAGCAGGGGCGAGGAACTGACCGTCGCGCTGGCCGCCACACACCAACTCGGCACCGTCGGCGACGGCCTCCGCGACCCATTCCTCGGCGCGTTTCGCAGCCTCGAGGGAGATCATCGGACCCACATCGGTCGACTCCTCTGACGGGTCGCCCACGATCAGCGCCCGGACCTGCTCAGCCAGCAGCGCGGCGAAGTGGTCGAACACCCGCTCGTGTACGAGAATCCGCTGTGCACTGATGCAGACCTGGCCTGCGTACACCGACAACGACCGTGCGAGGGACTTGGCGGCCAAGCCCAGGTCCGCATCCATGTGAACGATGTTGGCGGAGTTGTTGCCTAGTTCCAGCAAGGTCTTCCGAAGACCGACCGTTCGCCGAATGTGGGCACCCACCGCCGTGCTACCAGTGAAGCTATAGACGGCGAACCGGGGATCCTCGAGGAGCTGCTGGCCAACCGTCTCGCCCCGGCCTTGGACCATGACCACATGTCCGGGCGGCAGTCCCGCGTCGAGCATGGTCTGCACCAGCATGATCGCCGACAAAGGCGTGAGCTCTGCGGGCTTGACCACCACCGTGCACCCGGCGGCAATGGCGGTAGGCACCTTGTGCGACAGCTGGTTCACCGGGCCGTTGAACGGCGTGATGGCACAGACCACTCCGGCTGGACGAGGAATCGTGAACGCCCGGCGGTTCTCCGACCCCGGAGTACCGTCAACTGGAACAACCTCGCCGGCCTGGCGGGTGGCCTCTTGCGCACACAGCTCAAAGGTCAACACGGCCCGAGCAACCTCCGCGCGCGCATCACGGATCGGCTTGCCCGCCTCAGCGACAATGGAGCGGGCGAAGTCTTCGGCGCGCTCCGCAATGAGTTCCGAAGCCCGACGCAGTATCCTTGCCCGCTCGAACGGGCTTAGCTCCTGCGCGGCGAACGTCGTGACCGCTTGCGTCACCGCCGCATCAACTTCGGCAGGCGTGGACTCTCGCAGCGTTGCCAGTAGCTGGCCGCCGAATGGGGCAGACACCTTCAGCAGATGCTCGCCGTCACCGGACGCCCACCGCTCGCTGATCAAGAGGCCAGGAGTCGGTTGACCATTCGGCATGGATGTTTGCATGCAATGCAGTATGCTGCTGCGCATACATGCAGTCAAGGGTTCGGGACCATCAATTGAAGGTCGGAGAAGACGGGCAGTCCGGGGAAGCCACCGAGCCACGCCCAGAGATACGCTGTTGTATGCATGACCGCATGCTGAACTGCACTACGTTGTCGTCGACCGCCGAGTCGGTGGCGACCGACTGACCATCGAGAGGTCCCTTCACGGGGGCACCAACGAAGGAGATCATGGAATGCCCCCACTTAGGCGAACCAATCAGCGTGTGGCAGAGGCTCCGAGCAACCGGACCACGGAGGTGTACGAGCAACTGCGTCAAGCCATCGTCGAAGGGTCCATCCGACCCAATGAGCGCCTCATTGAGAGTGACCTGGCCGAGCGACTTGACGTTAGCCGTACGCCAGTACGGGAGAGCATGCTGCGCTTGGCTGGTGACGGTCTGATTGTCAGCTACCGGCGCGGCTGGGTCGTCCGCGAACACTCCGCAGAGGAGATCCGAGAGGTCTTCGAGGTCCGCGCCGCCTTGGAAGGGTTCGCCGCCGGATTGGCGGCCCAAAGAGCACCGGATGCCGCGCTCAAAGCCCTCGAGGCAATCCATCAAAGTTACATCGACTCGATTCAGGGCTCCAGCCGAGGACACTTGGTGGCACACAACGACGCCTTCCACGAGGCGATCATCGCGGCGGCGCGCAACCAGCTACTTGCCGAGCAGATTCATCGCAACGGCCAGTACTACTTCATCCATCGCATCGCCGGTTTCCTGTCCGACGAGGAGGTGCACACCTCAATCGAAGGCCACGAGGAACTCGTCCGGGCCCTGACAGCCCGCGACCCCGTGCTGTCCGAACAAGTTGCCAGGGATCGTGTATTTGATGGCCTGGAAAAGGTTCTCAACAGGATCCGGTGATAGTGCAGATGGCGGGAAGGCGCGAACGATGGCCGTCGAACGCAGGTCGATCACCGGCATGACCCCGAGGAGGGGACTTCCGCTCGGATCAAGAATGTGTGGTCATTTTGGTCGACCGTCCACCGCCCCATAACCGGAACCCCGTGCGAGAACGTCGCAGGTCAGGGCATGGGCGCCATAGGCAGTTGTCCGTAAGCCCGGCCCGGTGACGATTCTCGCTCCCGTCCGTCGTACAGGACAGCCAACGGGGATCCGTCGGGTCAGCTGGCAGCCTCTCTTGGGGTCAGCCAGTCATGGCTGCGGATGATGCTCTCGGTGCGTTCGGACAGTTCCATGGGCGCCTCCCCGTCGTCGGAGCGGTCACACACGTCCTCGCGCAATATGCGCTCCGCTTGGCGTGCATGGCCTTCGGCGGCGGCGACCGCGGCCAGGTCCAGTCTCGGGATCTCCTCATGTGGGGCGGCCAGCGCGGCCAGTTCCGCGGCGGCCCGCGCCTGTCCGAAGTCCCCGCTCTTGAGAGCGGAGGTGGTGACAATGTGGGCGACGTCGACGACGGCGCAGAGCATGTGTTGGTCGAGCCGGTCCCCTTCGTGCAGCCATGACCAGCCGCTGGTGCGCAGCTGGTCGAAGGGTTGCCCGCCCACCAGGGTCAGCGCCCGGCGCAGATCGGTGATCCCGTCGGCGCCGCGCGCCTCGCCGCGAACCCGCAGTCGTCGGAACAGGTCAGCGTCGACGAGTAGCCCGTTGACCTGGTAGACGCCGACGCCTGCAGCCTTCGCCGCCGTCGACTGCCGTGCGTCGGGCAGGTGCTTCTGACCGGTCCGCGGGTTGACCCCGAGCCAGTCCCGCACCGTCTTGATGCCGGTGCGGGCGCGGCCGACGGTGATCCCGAACGCGTCGGCGAGCTGAGCCGGGGTCGCACCGTGCGGGCGAGTTCCGAGGTAGGCGAGTATCTCGATGAAGTACGCCTTGCGTTGGGCGACTGCGACGGCGTCGCCGCGGGTTCGGGCACCGACTGGACCGAGCAGCGTCAGCCGGGGCAGGTCGCAGTCGCCGGCGAACCAGGAGTCGACGTCGGCGTCGAGGGTCGGGTCGGCGTCCTCGAGCTCGGCGCGGACGCGGGTCGGGACCAGTGGGGCCAGAGCACTCAGGTCCTCAGCTGTTGTGGCGCCGTCGCGCAGGTACTCCTCGTCAAGTCCGCCCAGCACCGACTCGACCGGCTCGTCGACGACTTCGTCCGGGGTGTCGCGGGGCAGCGTGTGCTCGCTGCGCAGGGCGCCGGCACCGTTGGAGTAGGACCGCCAGCCCACCACGGCGAACTGGTCGTGAGGGATCTCGACGTCGACCAGGTCCTCGCTCTGAGCCAGCAGCGCCGCGCATCCTTGGGCTTCGTCGCTGGTCAGCCCGGCCGCGACGAGGTCGAGCCCGGCGTGGGGAACGCTGACGCGGCCCGCGGCGGTGACGTCCACGACAACGCCCGGGGTTTCTGCGCGGTCGCCAACAAGGACGACACAGGTGGCGGTGCGGCCCGGGTGCTCATCGACGAGGCGCAGCAACT
>JABBOX010000142.1 GCA_012927555.1 Phycicoccus sp. | reverse complement strand
CATCGCCCTGGACGGTGACTCCTACCGCACCCGCGCACACCGCAAGACCAAGTAGTCAAGACCACCAGGGGGGTCAAGATTCAAACAGCACCAGGGGGTCAATATTCGCCCGGCGTTGACAGCGCGAGCCGACCTAGCGGCGCGCGAGAGATTCCGCGTCCGTCCCAGACTCGACCGACGTCGCGGTGCTGGACGCGTTCCCCGTCGTCACGCTCGCCACAGCCGTGGTCAACCAAGTGCGTCGCCGTGTTCAGCGGGACACCGTGGGCGACCGGGGTCACGAGGACGACCCTCGCTCCAAGATCCGCGGCCTACTGCGCCACGGCGTCGAACACCTCAGCCCACGCCAGGTGGCCCATCTCGAGACGGCTCTGCAGGTCGGCGACCCGGACTGGGAGCTGACCGTCGCCTGGGCTCGATCTACCACCAGCGCACCGTGACCGCCGGCAAGCACCTCGCGGCCGACCTCATCGCGATCTTGCCCCCCTGCCCGATCCCCGAAGTCGCCCGTCTGGGAGGGACCCTACGAGCCTGGCGGGCCCAGGTTCTGGCCCACTTCGACACCGGCGGCGTGAGCAACGGCGGAACCGAGGCCATCAACCTGATCATCGAGAAGACCCGGCGCCTGGCCCACGGGTTCCGCACCTTCACCCACTACCGGCTCCTGCTCGCCACCCCCTGCACCCGCCCCCGGAAGGTCAACCACGCATAGATCAGAAGAGCCAGTTATCCGCGGGAGGCTGACGAGCTCTCGGCGATCAAGGGCTGAGTGCCCGCCGCGACTCTCGCCGGAATGCGGATCGAGCGGATCGTGCGGGCGATCAGTAGTGCCCCCGCGGCGATCGAGACGATCGACCACAGCTGAGGCTGGGTCAATCCGAAGAGCGCAGGCTCATTGATGCGCAGCATCTCGACAAGGAACCGTGAGATCCCGCTGAGGACCAGGTAGGCGCCGAAGATGGCCGGCGGGTTCCAGCGTCGGGCAAGCGCCCAGAGCACGGCGGCGATCACGAGCGAGGCCAGGGTCTCGTACAGGGGAGTGGGGTGGACGGGGACGGTCGTGGGGACAACTCCGTTGGAGAACGTCATGGCCCAGGGCAGCGAAGAGGGCTTGCCGTAGGTTCCGTCGCCGGAGAGCAGGCATCCGATGCGCCCGATGCCGTAGGCGAGAGTCAGCGGAATGGCTGTGGCACCGGCGACAACTCCGAGCGGTAGATGGTGGCGTCGGATGATGACGAGAGCGGAGATGACGCCGCCGATGAGGCCGCCGTACCAGGTGAATCCCATCCCACCAAAATGATGCAGGCTGAGGGTGTCGATGTGCTCGAGGAGGTAGTAGATCTTCGCGCCCACAAAGCCCCACACGGTGGCCCACAGCACGAGCGAGTGGGCCGAGGAACGGCGTAGGCCGACTCGCTCGAAGGCGCGGCCGAGCAGGTACGCCGCGACAAGTGCGGCAATGGCCTTGCTCGCGCCGTAGGACGAGAAGTCAAGGCCAAAGATCGAGAACAGCACCGGTCGCACGAGGTCTCCGATCATCGGGGTACACGGCGAGGTCTGATGCGGTCGCACAGGCCCGAACCCGCTACATCGTCGCCGGGTGAAATGAAGGTTCGTCCGCACGATCGATGGTTCTTCGATGAAGGTGCGTGGCACTCGACTCCGCCGGGCTCCGACGCCCGGACAGTGGGTCGACCGCACACAGCTCTGCGGGACGCCAGTGGCGCCTGTGGCCTCGGCGTCGTTATGCCGCGGACCGTCAGGCGTACGGCTCGACGATGGCGAGCGGCCCCTTCGCCGCTCGGGCATCCCCGCCGGAGAACACCCGCACGGCTACCCCGAATGGGCCCACGAGGCCAGCCAAGTGGGTGCGCACCGACCGCTGGGGCCACCGGGCCTTCTTCATCGCATCTTCATGGTTCCTGGCTGCGACCACTACAACCGAGCGCGAGGCTGGCAGTGGCCCGGAGGAACCGGGCCGGAACGGAAGGCGCGAACATGAACAGCCCAGGCACGACCCCTGCCATCGTCCCCAACTTCGACACTGACGCAGCATCGGGACGCAAACTCGCCGTCATCTGTTCCAAAGCAAGCCTGGACGTAACTGGTCAGGTTCTTTGATGTCGCGACTTCCGTGGATTCGTGAGTTGGAATGTCTGAGTGGCATTCTGGCGGTCGGGACGCAGGACTGATCTCGATCTGATCTGAGTTCGAACGAATCATCGGCGTGTCGGCATTGATTTGACTTGGCGGTGCGAGAGAATGTCTTTCTGCTCAAGCCAACCTATGAGGAACTCGTCGACCTGGTGGTTGAGCTGAGGGCTCATTTGGTGAAGCAAGATTCCCACATCGCTCGCCAGGACGCACGTATCGCGGACCAGGACGCACGTATCGCGGAGCTGGAGCGGCAGGTTGCCGCGTCGTCGCGGAACTCCTCGAAGCCGCCGTCCTCCGGGTGAGGGGATCCACACCGCGCTGCTCTCGGGGATGCTGGCTGGGCGGGCCGCGGTTGGCCGCACACAGTCACCCGGGGAAGCGTACCGACGGGCGCTGCGCCGCCGACTGGGTCCGCGGCTGTGCCAGACGCGGCTCGCGGCCGGTGCACTGCGCCGGCCCCGACTTCTCGACGCGCTCGTCGCCGGCGCGAGCAGCGATCGTGAACTGGCGCGTGCCGTGGCCGCGCTGGCACTGGGCGGCCACGACACCCGAGTGTGGCTGAAGGTGGGGGCCGCCACGATCCGACAGTTCCTCGGTCCCCGGGTCCGGTCGTCTTGGGCCGTCTGAAGGGTGCCTTTCGACGGTCGAGAGTGCGGATGTCCGTGGGCCTGCCGGGCTCTGGCGACGGGTCCGCTCTCAACTGCCATTGACACCGCGGTCGCGCCGAGAAGGTGGCGTCCGAGGTCGCGGGTCGCGCCCAGCTACCGCCTCAACTGCCGCGGGGCCTTGAGGTCGGCGCCGTTGCAGGTGCGTGGGCCGTCATGCCCGGAACCGAACCACGAGCACAGCCTCTACCGACTGCAGGTTGCAGCGCCCCGACACACTCACTGCAAGAGCGACGGCCCGCCCCCCCGTGACGTGGATTCCGATGCCCGCGGTGAGGACACGACGCGGGAACGGGACGTCGCACTGCACACGCGTCTCGTCAAACCCCGACCTCGCGACCGGGCGTTGCGCATTGGGCTGCATGACCTCGACGTCGGGCTCGTTCGAGCGCGATCATGACGCGTGTGGCGAGGGTGAGCGAGCCAAGGAGGACAAGGCCACCGGCGGGTACACGCAGCCCCGTCCGGGCTCCTGCGGCAGTACCTGCCCAAGAGCACCGACCTGAGCCTCGTCGGCCGCGCCGACTTCGACAGGATCCAAGACAGCCTCAACGGCCGCCCCCGGAAGACCCTCGGCTACATGACACCATCAGAGAAGTACACAGAACTCGTTGCGACCACCGCGTGAATCCGCCGACTGGATACGCCAGCGCGGTTATTCGTCGGTGGCCTCCTCCACCCCGGTGTGAGGCTCAGCCCGCCTCTGACGACCCGCACGCGGTCAACGCCCGCCTCTGGCGTGAGGCGCCCGTGCCAGAGCGGACATGACTCGTGCCGCAAGACCGACCGACGCAATGGCGACGATCGCGCTCACGGCGAACCAGACTCCGGCCGCCGGGCTCGGCACCGCGCCCAGGGCACTGCTCAGCGACCCGGTTGCCACGATGGCGATGACGAGGAGGAACCAGAAGGAACGCCGAGCCCTGCCCTGAACGAGCCGGCCAGCGAACGGATACCGAGTCATGGCGGTCACATCCCGAGGTGCTGCTTGGCCGGTGTCACTGCCATGAGGATCGTGAGGACGACCACCGCGAGGAGCATGGCGGCGCCGGCAGCCATCGCGACCGGCCGCGTGCGCCAGTGACGCTTCGGGTTGCGGTCGACGAACGGGAGCAGGATCAGCAGCCCGAAGAATGCCAGCTCGCCGTAGAGTATCCCCGGCAGCCCGATCCAGTTCTCGAGGGTGAACATCCACCAGAAGCTCCACGGTGGCCGGGTGATCTCAATCCCTGCCACCGGCGGCGCGCCGACCCCGGGTGGGAAGATCGCCGCGAGGATCCCCAGTATCCCGAACAAGGCGACACCGAAGGCTGCGATCCGGCGCAGGTGGTGGGTGAACGGCTCCGTCGGCTCGTCCGCCGGCGCCTGCAGACCCGAGGAATCCGTCGGCAGGGCAGGATGCGGGGAGATCTTGTGCTTCTTGACCAGCAGCCCGTGCAGGACCGCCAGCACGATGATCAGGCCCGGCACGATCACCGTGTGCGCGCCGTAGAGCCGCACAAGAATCGGTACCTGGTCAGCGAACTTCGGGGAGAACCAGAGGCCGGCACCGCCCAACAACTTCCCGATCTCGATGTTGTGCCCGAGCGCTTCGAAGCCCTCCTGGTCCCACTTGAGCACCGTGCCAGTGAACGTGGCCAGAGTCACCAGCCCGAGCATCGCGACCCCGACGAGGTAGTTCGCCTCCCGTGGCCTCTTGTAGGACCCGGTGAAGAACACGCGCATGAGGTGGAGCAGGGCTGTGATGTACATCGCCTGCGCCGCCCAGAAGTGCACTCCTCGGACGAAGCGCCCACCCCAGATGTCGGTGACGATATGGCGCACCGAGGCGTTCGCCGTCTCGGGCACGGGGCTGTAGAACTGCACCAGCAGGATCCCGGTCACGATCAAGATGCCGAGCGACGCCGCCGTGATGCCGCCGAGGCTCCACGCGAGGTTGTTCGCGTGCTCCGGCACGGGGTACTCCAACGCACTGATACCAAGGCGCTCATCGAGCGCGTCCAGCACGGTGCGCGCCTTGCTCGGCTTGCGGGACCCGGTCTCGGGCGCCACGGCTTGCGCAGCGCGGTCCGGTTCCACCGCTCCTGCGGCGGCCCCCACGAGTGTCGTCATGATGCGTCCTTCCTCGGCTGCGGAGAGCGACCGTCGTCCGACGTGTTCAAAGCCAGCTGTCGGCCCAACGCCCGCACGGTGTGCGCCGGGCGGTACCGCAAGGCCAAGGCGGTCCCTGCGAGAGCGAGGATCGCCGAGATTGCGAGGAACACCCAGTCACGAGCACCCAGGTCACCCCGGCCCGCGAGGTCGCTGCCAATGACGCTCGTGCCGGTTTCTTCACCCGTCGCGGGAGGGAGCGCGCTGACCGCCTCGGTGATGGACTCTTGGAGCAACGCCCGGCCGGCCTCGACCTCGCCCGCCGTCAAGTCGGCCTGCGCCTGCTCGACCAGGCTCACGTCAACACCCTCCTGGTCGGCGGTCGCCAGCGTGTCGTGGATCTTCTCTTGCGCCGCCATCACCCCCTCCTGGCCGGTGTCGTGCGCCAGGTGGCCCAGGGCCTGCTGCACCAGGAGGTAGCCCTCCTCGGTCTCCCCGCCGCCGTGCGCCCACGCTGGGGAGGCGAACGCGACGCTCCCCAGCAGCACCACGACCACGGAGACGACCCGAGTCCACCGGGTTCGGAAGACCGGTGACCGGCTGGCTGTACGCATCAGATGTCCTCTCGCGGCGGTCGTGCCGCTGACCGGCACGTGAACGCTCCGTCCTTGTTCTTGGCTCAGTGTCAGGACAGGTGCTGCATCCTCACCAGGGGCCAATCCCCAGACCTTGTGGCGATTCGTAGCCATGCGGCATGGGCAATTTCCCCCATTGATGGGCACTCGCGCTGACGTAGTGTCGAGACGTGATGCCCGAAGTGATTCGCGTCCTGGTCGTCGACGACCACGCCCTGCACCGGGACGGCGCGCGGGGGATCCTCAGCCAGCATCCGGACATCGAGGTCGTCGACGAGGCCGACTCGGGCGAGATGGCCCTGGCGCTCATCGACCGCCTGCTGCCGGATGTCGTACTGATGGACATTCGGCTTCCGGGAGTCAGCGGCATCGAGGCCACGCGACAGATCCGCGCCCGGAACCCTTCCGTACGCGTCCTCATGGTCAGCGCTTACGACGACGACGAGTACATCCGAGGTGCGCTCCAGGCCGGTGCATCGGGCTACCTGTGCAAGACCGCCCCGGGCCGCGAGCTGGCGAAAGCGATCAGGTCCGTGGCCTCAGGTTCGACCGTCGTCGAGCCTGCCGTCCTGGCCAGGTTGCTCGTCGTCCGGCCCAGCAGATCATCTACGGAGGGCGGCCTCAGCGAACGGGAGCAGTCCGTGCTCGACCTGCTGGCGCAGGGCCTGACCAACAAGCGGGTCGCCGCACGACTGAACATCAGCGCTCGAACCGTCGAACGACACTGCGAGAGCATCTACGCCAAGATGGCCGTCCACTCGCGCGCAGAGGCGGTCATCTCAGGGTTCGCATCAGGCCTCCTGCGAGGACGCCATGAAGAGCCATGATCGTCCAGCGATCTCTGGCGGCACTGTCAACGGGTTCACTTCACGGCTTCGGCACCCTCCGATTCCCTGGCGTTCACCGAAGTTCTGGACGGTCCAGGTCTCGATCCTGGTGATCATGAGCTCACACACGCTCGTGCTGCGCTGGCTGCACGGCGCGGACCTTGTCGGCATCCCGGCCCCGTTGACCTCCAGCCTGATGCTCATCCCTGTGCTCTATGCGGCGCTGAACTTCGGCGCCGCGGGGGCGATAGCGACGACGTCATGGGCCACGGCACTCTTCGTTCTGCACTGGCTAGTCGTGCACTACAGCCAGATCACGAGCGCCCACCTGTGGATCGAGCTAGTCAGCATGGCAGTGCTGGCGGCGAGCGGGGTCATCGTCGGGCAGAGCGTCGACGTGGAACGCCTCGGCCGGCGTCGGACCGAGGTCGCCTTGGCGATTGCCGACCTCGCAGAGGCTCGTTACCGAGGGCTGTTCGAAAACCAGCCGTCGCCCGTCGTCGTCACCGACGACGGCGACGTCGTCGTCGAGCTGAACACCGCCGCCCGGGAGTTGCTCGGCACGGACGCCCAGGGCCGGCTGCTGGAAGCGTCCTTGGGTGTCACCAAGTCAGACCTCCTCGCGCGCGGTACACCCATTGCGGTCCGCTCGTCGATCGGTCTGATGCGGCACTACATGCCCTCAGCCCACCACATCGACGTCCCGGGTGGGACAGGCCTCGCCCAGATCGTCCTGGCGGACGTCTCAGAGGAGTACCAGCGACGCGAGGACCAACGGGCCTTCACGGGACGGATCCTCGAGGTCCAGGAAGAGGAGCGACTCCGCTTGTCAAGAGAGCTTCACGACGACCCCCTCCAACAGCTCACGTTTCTGACTCGGATGCTCGACGAGATCGCCGAAGACCCGGCTCTTGCACCGCAGCTGCTCGGCCCGGTACGCGACGGCCTGCTGATCTCTGAGAGCGCATCCACCGCCCTCCGCGGACTCATCCACGGGTTGCGGCCGCCCGTCCTCGACGACCTCGGGCTGGTCCCCGCCTTGCGGCAGCTCACCGAGACCGTCCGACTCCGCGGCCACCTCATGATCGCGCTACGCGTCAGGGGTCCCGCTGCGCGCCTGCCCGCCGATCTCGAGCTCACCGCCTACCGCGTGGCCCAGGAGGCACTGAACAACGTGGTGAAGCACGCGAAGGCCCAACGCGGGACAGTCACCGTCACCTTCGGAACTCACCTCGCCATCAGCGTGCGCGACGACGGTCAAGGGATGACGAAAGCCGACGAGGAGCATGGCCTCGGCCTCACCGGCATCCGCGAGCGGATCGACCGGGCCGGCGGCACCATGTCGATCCGTTCACGCCCGGGCAAAGGCACCGTGGTAGGCGTCTCACTACCGAGTGAGGTGTCCACGAGACCTACCAGCAGCAGCGCGTGGCCCTGATCGCGGCCCGAGGCGGCCGGTGATGGCGCGCTCTGCCACGAGGAGGGGCACGCGGGGATGGCTGACCGCGGCCCTTGCCGCCGCGGTCGCGGCTCTGCTCGGCTCGGTGCTGGTGGCCTCGGCGTGGGCTGGCACTTTCGGGTCGGGCGCCGCGGCCAGGTGGGGGTTCGGCGCGGGTGGTTCGGGGCTGTCTGGCGGTCAGTCGCGCGGGGTGCCGGCTCTTGCGGGGACTGTCGTGAACGTGTCCCTGGTGACCATGGGCGGACCCATGATGGGTCAGCGCACGATGATGGGCGGGGCGATGCGGTTGGGTGCTGACCGGGCGAGCGTGTCGGCGGGCACCGTGTCGCTCGCTGTCACCAACTACGGCAGCATCGATCACGAGCTGGTCATCCTGCCCCTGGCGGACAACCAGCAGGTGGATGCCCGCCCGCTCGGTTCGGACGGCAAGGTCGCCGAGGCGGGAAGTCTTGGGGAAGCGTCCAACACCGGGGGGCAAGGCGCTGGCCAGGGGATCCGGCCAGGTTCCTCGGGGTGGGTCACCCTGACCCTGGCACCCGGGCACTACGAGCTGGTCTGCAACCTGCCCGGGCACTACGCCGCCGGGATGTACACCGAGCTGACCGTCTCCTAGCCCCATCGCAGAGTCCATGGTCGGCTCGGAGCGGTCCGGTGCGGTTGACGGGTCTCTGGGTCCGTGGGGAAGGGCTTGGTGGTGCGGGAAGAGGAACCGGGCATGATGGCGACCGAGGGGCCCACGGCTGAGGCGGGCCCCGCGGTCGCG
>JABBOX010000148.1 GCA_012927555.1 Phycicoccus sp. | reverse complement strand
TTGGTGATCCAGGACTTGTCGCAGAGGTTCGGCGAGGCCATCAGCGACAGCAGCGCCGCCCTGAGCCCCTCGCCGTCCGCGGGGCGGGCCAGATCATCAGGAACGTTGCCCTGCAACGCATCCAGGTATGCCGGTCGCTGCATCGGGCGGTTGTAGATGGGTCCGTCGTGGGCCACGGAGCGCGGCGGCACGTCGATGATCTGCTCGTCGCCCCAGAAGATCTCGAGGTGCTTGCCGTCGGTGACCTCACCGATAACGGTCGCCTCGACGTCCCAACGCTTGGTGATCGCCATGAACTCCTCGAGCTTGGCCGGCTCGACGACTGCCATCATCCGTTCCTGGGACTCTGACATGAGGATCTCTTCGACGCGAAGCGAGGTGTCACGCAACGGGACCCGATCAAGCCAGACGCGCATGCCGCCGTCGCCGTTGGACGCGAGCTCGCTTGTCGCACAAGACAATCCGGCTCCGCCGAGGTCCTGGATGCCGTCGACCACATGGGCGGCATAGAGGTCCAGACAGCACTCGATCAGCACCTTCTCGGCAAAAGGATCGCCGACCTGGACCGCCGGGCGTTTGGCCGGACCGTCAGCGTCGAACGTCTCGGAGGCGAGGACAGAGACCCCACCGATGCCGTCGCCACCGGTCTTGGCGCCGAACAAGATCACCAGGTTGCCGACGCCGGAGGCTTTGGCGAGGTGGATGTCCTCGATCCGCATCTTGCCGACCGAGAGCGCGTTGACCAGCGGGTTGCCCTGGTAGCAGGGGTCGAAGATGACCTCGCCGCCGATGTTGGGCAGGCCGAGGCAGTTGCCGTAGCCGCCGACCCCGGCGACGATGCCCGGGAGGACCCGCATCGTGTCCGCGTGGTCAATGGCACCGAACCGCAACGAGTCCATGACGGCAATCGGGCGCGCGCCCATCGACATGATGTCGCGAACGATGCCGCCGACGCCGGTCGCGGCACCCTGGTAGGGCTCGATGTAGGACGGGTGGTTGTGGCTCTCGACCTTGAAGGTGACCGCCCAGCCGTCCCCGATGTCGACGACACCGGCGTTCTCGCCGATGCCGACCAGGAGCTTCTCGTTCATCTCGTCGGTGGTGTTCTCGCTGAACTGCGCCAGGTGGACCTTGGAGGACTTGTACGAGCAGTGCTCGGACCACATGACGGAGTACATCGCCAGCTCGGCAATGGTGGGGCGCCGGCCGAGAATCTCGCGGATGCGCTCGTACTCGTCAGCCTTCAGCCCGAGCGCGGCCCAGGGCTGCTCGGTGTCAGCAGTCGTCGAAGCATGCTCGACCGTGTCGATGTTGGTCTTGGCCACGAAGGTCACGCGTTCACCACTGACTTCAGGGCGGATGTGAAGAACGTGAGGCCGTCCAGGGACGGGCCGTAGCCCGCCTCGACGGCGTGCTCGGGGTGCGGCATCAGGCCGACCACGTTGCCGCGCTCGTTGGTGATGCCGGCAATGTCACGGTAGGAGCCGTTGGGATTGCGGCCGCCCGCCTCGACGACGTAGCGGAACGTCACCCTGCCCTCACCCTCGAGCCGGTCGAGGGTCGGCTCGTCGGCGACGTACTGGCCGTCCTGGTTCTTCAGGACGATGGTGATCTCTTGGCCGAGCTGAAAGTCCGAGGTCCAGGCGGTCGTGGCGTTCTCGACGCGCAGGGGCTGGTCACGGCAGATGAAGGTGCGGTGGTCGTTCTGGATCATCGCTCCGGGCAGCAGGTGCGACTCGCACAGGATCTGGAAGCCGTTGCAGATGCCCAGCACCGGCAGCCCACCCTTGGCAGCCGGGACCAGCGCGGACATGACCGGCGCGAACCGTGCGATGGCACCCGCGCGCAGGTAGTCGCCATAGGAGAAGCCACCGGGGAGCACGACCGCGTCGACATCGTGAAGCGAGTCGTCACCGTGCCACAAGGTGACGGGCTCGCCACCGGCGATACGGACGGCCCGGCGGGCGTCGTGGTCATCCAGCGAGCCCGGGAAGGTCACGACGCCGATCCTCATGCCTGCGACTCCGCGGAGCTCGAATCCAGCGGCGACTCGGCCCGGACGCTGACAACGTCCTCGATGACGGGGTTGGACAGCATCGTCTCGGCAGCCTCCCGCGCGGCGGCCAGCACCTCGTCGGTGACCTCACCCTCGACGGTCAGGACGAACCGCTTGCCCTGACGGACGTCGGTGAACTGATCGAAGCCCAACCGCGGCAGGGCGAAGGCGACAGCCTGTCCTTGGGGGTCGAGAATCTCGGACTTGAGCATCACGTCGACGACGACGTTTCCCATGCGAGGTGCTCCTCAGGTGCGTGGCTTGGTCACAAGGAGTTTATGGGATGGTCAGACGAAGGTTTGACCGGTCAGTGACTCGAAGGCCTCGACGTACTTCGCCCGGGTGGCTTCAACGATGTGGTCGGGGAGATCAGGCGGCGCCTCGCCGGACGACCTGTCCCAGCCGCTGGCCGGCGAAGTGAGCCAGTCGCGGACGAACTGCTTGTCGTAGGAGTCCTGGGCCCGACCGGGCTGCCATGCGGCGGCCGGCCAGAATCGCGACGAGTCGGGGGTGAGCACCTCGTCAGCGAGCACGATCGACGGGTTGCCGTCGGCGTCAGGACGCGACCGGTCGAAACCGAACTCCACCTTGGTGTCGGCCAGCAGGATGCCCCGGTCGGTGGCAATCTCGTTACCGCGCTTGAGGATCGCGATGGTGAGGTCGCGCACGTGTTCGGCGACCGGCATACCGATCTCGGCGGCGACCTCGTCAAACGTCATCGGCTGGTCGTGCTCGCCGATCGGGGCTTTGGTCGACGGCGTGAAGATCGGCGAGGGCAGCAGGGAGCCATCCACCAGCCCGGCGGGCAGGGGAACACCACAGACTGAGGACGACTCGCGGTACTCCGTCAGGCCGCTGCCGGTCAGATAGGCCCGTCCGATGCATTCGACTGGCACCATGTCGAGCCGCTGGACGAGGACCGCACGCCCGGCCACGGCTTCAGGCACGTCGGTCGAGATCACGTGGTTCGGGATGATGTCGGTTAGCTGCTCGAACCACCAGAGCGACAGCTGGGTCAGGACCTTGCCCTTGTCAGGGATCTCGCTGTCCAGGATGAAGTCGAACGCCGAGATCCGGTCCGTGGCCACCAGCAGAAGCTGGTCCTGGCTGGGTGCACCGGTGGAGGGGTCGATCGGTGCGAAGAGCTCACGCACCTTGCCCGAGTAGACGCGGGCGTATCCAGGCAGTTCCATCGGTGAATTCATTGGGGACCTTTCATGACGGGAGCGGGATCTCGCCGCGCTGGGCGGCGAGGGCGATGTCGGTGCGGTGCTGCGAACCCTTGACCTTGATCCGGTCAACCGCGACGTAGGCGCGGTCGCGGGCCTGCGCCAGATCTTCGCCGGTCGCGACGACGGACAGGATCCGGCCGCCTGCGGAGACGAGAGAGCCATCCTTGCCGATGGCTGTCGCCGCATGCAGGACGTAGGCGTCGTCGCCGATCTCCGCCAGGCCCTCGATGACGTCGCCGGAGCGAGGTGACTCGGGGTAGCCCTTGGATGCCACGACAACGGTCACTGCGTGCTCGGGACGCCAGCGAAGAGAGGCGACCCCGTCGAGCTTGCCGACGGCGGCGGCATACAGCAGCCCGCCGAGGGGCGTGGCCAGTCGAGCCAGGACGACCTGCGTCTCCGGGTCGCCGAACCGGGCGTTGAACTCGATCACCCTCACCCCCCGCGAGGTCAGGGCGAGCCCGACGTACAGCACTCCGACGAACGGCGTTCCGCGGTGACGCATCTCGTCGATGGTCGGCTGAGCGACACGATCCACGACGTCTTGGGTCAGGGACTTGGGAGCCCAGTCCAGCGGCGAGTAGGCGCCCATCCCTCCGGTGTTGGGCCCTTTGTCGTTGTCCGAAAGCCGTTTGAAGTCCTGTGCCGGGGCCAGCGGAACCACCGTGGTGCCGTCAGTGATGCAGAACAGCGAGACCTCAGGCCCGTCCAGGAACTCCTCGACGACGATCCGCCCGTCCTTCTTGTCCAGGCACTGAACGGCGTGGGCGAGGGCACGCAGACGGTTGTGCGTCACCACGACGCCCTTGCCGGCGGCAAGCCCGTCGTCCTTGACCACGTATGGCGCCCCGAGGGCGTCGAGCGCACCGGCCACCTCTTCGACGGTCGTGCAGACGTGCGCCAGTGCGGTCGGCACGCCCGCGGCTGCCATGACCTCTTTGGCGAACGCTTTGCTCCCCTCGAGCATGGCTGCTTCCGCCGACGGTCCGAAGCAGGCGATCCCGCGCTCCCGCACAGCGTCAGCCACACCCGCCACGAGGGGCGCCTCCGGCCCGACGACAACCAGATCGACGCCCAATGAAACCGCCAGAGCCGCAACCCCGGCGCCGCCCAGCACGCCATCCGGCAGCTCGCGGCACAGGGCGATGGCGTCAATACCAGGGTTGCCGGGTGCGGCGATGACAGCGTCGACGGACGGGTCGAGAGTCAGAGCCTTGACGATGGCGTGCTCACGAGCACCGGTACCAATGACGAGAACCTTCACGGTCGGAAGCCTAGGCGACCGGCGCGCGGAGTGCGCGACGCACCGGGACGCAGGATGCACCGGGACGCAGAATGGTTGGCCACACCGACGGATACGCTTGCCGACCAACTGGTCTGCCGGAGGGTCCTCCGCACACTAGACTTGTGGGTTGGTTATGCCACCACACGACTCAGGCGGAGCAGTGACTGTCTCGGAAAAACCGATCGACCCCTCGACACACCCCGGCAACCCGGTGACCCCGGACGACGTTGCGGCGCAGATCGCCATCGAGCAAGCCCACGTCGACAAGGTCTATACCGAGCTCGGCAAAGCATCGGAGCGCGCCTCCTTGATCGAGGCCGAGGGCCTTGCCCGCGGCAGGATCTCTCGCACCGGCGACGTCCGCGACGAGGAGATCACCGGCCTGTTCGAACGAGACGCCTTGGTGTTCAACGCCAACAGGCGACGCGCCACGCTCGAGATGCAGTACGAAGGCCTGGTGTTCGGCCGGCTGGACCTCGACGGCGGCCCCACCGAAGACGACACCTCCGACGGCGGCCCTATCAACGGCGCTGACCGCGAGGTTCGTTATGTCGGTCGCCTGGGCGTTCGTGACGATGACTACGAGCCGCTGGTGATCGACTGGCGTGCGCCTGCCGCAGCGCCCTTCTATCGCTCCACACCTGTCGAGCCCCTCGGCGTACTGCGCCGAAGGGTGTTGCGCTGCAAGGGTTCCGCTGTCGTCGGCATCGAGGACGACCTCATGGTCCCCGAGGCGCCGGACGACCTCGTGGTCGTCGGTGACGGCGCGCTGATGGCGGCCCTGACCCGAACCCGCGGCGCTCGGATGCGCGACATCGTGGCTACCATCCAGCGCCATCAGGATGAAGCCATTCGCGCACCCGCGCGAGGGGTCACCGAGATCACCGGAGGCCCCGGCACCGGCAAGACGGTCGTGGCGCTGCACCGCGCGGCATACCTCCTGTATTCCGATCGCCGCCGTTTCGAGTCCGGCGGGATCCTGGTCGTGGGGCCGTCCGCGGCGTACACGGCATACATCGAGCGGGTCCTGCCCTCGCTGGGCGAGGACTCAGTGACACTGCGATCACTTGGCGACGTGGTCGAGGGGATCACAACCGCGCGGCTCGACCCTCCGGCGGTCGCCGCGATGAAGGGCTCACTGAAGATTCGGCGGATGCTCTCGCGGCTGGCTCGCGACGTCATTCCCGAAACGCCCACAGAGCTGCGCGTCTTCGTCGCCGGGCGTGCGATCCGGCTCGACTCGTCCGTCCTGGACCGCGTCCGCCTTCAGGTGCTCCGGACTCATCAGCGCAACCTCGGCCTGCAGGCCGCGACCCAGGCCTTGGCCGATGCCGCGTGGGCCGACAATCCCGAGGGCGAGCACTCCGTGTTCATGGAGAAGTTCCTCGACCACATGGACGTGGAAGCGTTCCTGCTCCAGTGGTGGCGGCCACTCGACGCGCGCGAGGTGCTCCTGTGGCTGGCCGACCCTGTGCGAACACAGCGCTACGCGACTGGTGTGCTGAGCCCTGCCGAGGCCACGCTCCTGAGTGACTCGGTCCGGACGTCGATCGACACCGGGACCTGGTCCGTGGCCGACGTCGCGCTGATCGATGACCTCGCGACCCGACTCGGCCCGATGCGCAGCAACGACAAGGAAGAACGCGGCTTCTACGAGGTCGAGGAGGTCGACGACTTCACCGGGCAGCGCGTCTTCGACCCTTCAACGGGCCGAGCCGTCTGGGAATCGACCCCCACCGGCTACCAGGTCACACCCCACACCATGCGGGAGCGGCTGATGAACGGCCGGCTGGAGGCGCCCGACGAATACGCGCACGTGCTGATCGACGAAGCGCAGGACATCTCCCCCATTCAGTGGCGGATGCTCGGACGTCGCGGTCGCTGGTCGTCATGGACCGTGGTCGGGGACGCGGCGCAAGCTTCATGGCCCGACGCCGAAGAAGCACTTCAGGCTCGCGAGCAGGCCTTCGGCAGCCAGGTGCGCTCGCTGTTCCACATGGACACCAACTACCGCAACGCGCGCGAGATCTTCGACTACGCAGCCGACGTGATCCGGGCTGAGGTTCCTGACGCCGACTTCCCGCTGGCCGTCCGCGAGACGGGCATCTCGCCGATCGTCAGATCGGTGACCAGCGAGGAGATCCCGGCCGCGGTCGCCGAGGCGGTCGACGCGCTGCTGGGCGACGTCGCCGGGTCGATTGCCGTGATCTCCCCCGCGCGCTGGATCGCATCGATCAGGTCAGCGGTGGACGTCTCCTCGGGTCGCGTCAACGTCGTCGACCCGATGTCGACCAAGGGACTGGAGTACGACGCCACGATCATCGTGGATCCGGCCGAGATCACCGCTGAGTCCCCCGGCGGCGTCCGCGTTCTGTACGTGGCCCTCACCCGCGCGGCCCACCGGATGACCGTGCTCGAGCGAGAGCGTTGAGGGGTCGCACGAACCAGGTCGGGTCTGCCGTCAAACGTGCACATGGCGAGATCGTGCGGGATTCAGCCGTCTCGCTGAGCACGATTCACGCCGGCTCGGGCGTGCTGTGCACGTTTGACCGTCCGGCGATGACCTGGTCAGCCGAGGAGGGAGTGCCGTTCGATGATCTCGTCCCGGCCGGGCCCGACCCCGATGGTCGACACCCGGGCGCCGATGAGCTCCTCGACCCGCAGGATGTAGGCGCGGGCGTTGGCCGGTAGATCCTCGAACGAGCGGCAGGTCGAGATGTCCTCCGACCAGCCCGGGAGGTTCTCGTAGATGGGCTTCGCGTGGTGGAAGTCGCTCTGGCTCATCGGCATCTCGTCGTAGCGCTCACCGCCCACGTCATAGGCGACGCAGATCGGCACCTGGTCGAGGCCGGTGAGGACATCGAGCTTGGTGACGACGAAGTCGGTGACGCCGTTGATCCGCGCCGCATAGCGCCCGACCACCGTGTCCATCCAGCCGCAGCGACGGGGCCGGCCGGTCGTGGTGCCGTACTCAGCGCCCGCCTCGCGCAAGAACTCGCCCTTGTCGTCAAGCAGCTCCGTGGGGAAGGGTCCTTCGCCGACCCGCGTGGTGTAGGCCTTGAGGATGGCGATGACCCGGTCGATCCGGGTGGGCGGCACTCCTGAACCGGTGCACGCTCCGCCCGCGGTCGGGTTGGACGAGGTCACGAACGGATCGGTGCCGTGGTCGACGTCGAGCAGCGTCGCCTGACCGGCCTCGAAAAGGACCGTCTTGCCCTCATCGAGCGCCCTGGTGAGCAACAGGGCGACGTCCACGACCATGGGACGCAACCGTTCGGTGTACAGCTTGAACTCGTCGAGAACCTCGTCGACCTCGACGGCTCGGCGGTTGTAGATCTTCACGAACATCTGGTTCTTGACCTCGAGAGCGGCCTCGACCTTCTGCCGCAGGATCGACTCGTCGAAAAGGTCCTGCACCCTGATGCCGACACGCGCCATCTTGTCGGCATAGGTCGGGCCGATGCCGCGGCCGGTCGTGCCGAGCCGGCGAGAGCCCAGGAACCGCTCGGTCACCTTGTCCAGCACCCGGTTGTATGGCGTGATCAGATGGGTATTGGCGCTGATGACCAGCCTGGACGTGTCGATGCCTCTGGCATTGAGGGCGTCGATCTCCTCGAACAGCACAGCGAGGTCGACGACGACGCCGTTGCCGATGACGGGGATGCAGCCGGGGGTCAGGATGCCGCTGGGCAGCAGGTGGAGGGCGTACTTCTCGCCATCGATGACGACGGTGTGACCGGCGTTGTTGCCGCCGTTGAACTTCACGACATAGTCGATCCTGCTCCCCAGCAGATCGGTCGCTTTCCCCTTGCCCTCATCGCCCCACTGGGCACCAACCAGCACGATTGCAGGCATGGGGGCCTCCTCAACTTGACTGTGTCTGACTGGACTTTGACTCGACCGAGCGCACAAAGGCTACCGGCAGCGGTGCTCCGGCACCGAACCAGGACCGTCAACCGGACGGCGCCATCAACCGGGCAACTGTGTGTCGCCGGGTTCGAGCAGTCCACGGCGCTGGGCTGCAACCCCCAGCTGGAAGCGGGTTTCAGCCCCGAGGTCGTCCATCAGCTTGGCCACCCGC
>JABBOX010000100.1 GCA_012927555.1 Phycicoccus sp. | reverse complement strand
CATGGTCATGCCCTCGACGCGAACGATAGAGGAAACCCGATAAGCCACACCGTCATACACACTGACGCGGACCCACCCACACGTGGTCAACCACGGCGTCGCTCAACATGACCTCGTTGGTCGCCAACCAGAACAGCATGTACGTGATGTATCTGGCCAGCTACGTGGTCTTAGGGATCGTTCTCGCCGCGCTGGCTCTGGCGCTCTGGAAGCGTCTGGCGGGCTCCCCAACAACCGCGGCCGTCGGTGGCGTGGTGGGGCTCATCTGGGCCTGCATGCTCATCGCCAGCGGACTGATCTTCAACTACGGCGCGGAGTCCGTGATCGAGCTCCATGCCAAGAGCCCGGCTCAAGCCGTCTCTGCATGGCAGGCGATCGAGCCGGTGGCAGATGCACTCAGTTCAGGGCAGGGAGAGCTTCTCGGCGGTCTTTGGGTGCTGCTCGTCAGCCTGGCAGCACTGCGCACCGCCGCTCTGGCCAAGGCCCTGAACTGGCTCGGGATCCTGATCGGCATTGCCGGTATCGCATCGGTCATTCCGCCTCTGCTGGACGCCGTGTACGTCTTCGGCCTGCTCGAGATCGTCTGGCTCATCTGGCTGGGCATTGTCATGTTTCGCACCAGACCGTCCGAGCAATCCCAGAAGCAGTCGGTCTCGACGCCCTAACACGCGCGTCTCCAAGGAAGGCGAGAAACGATGAAGTCATATCGAGGAAACGCGATCGCGGTGGGAGTTCTGTTCCTCCTTTGCTCGGCCGCGTCCATACTGAGCATCGTTCCGCTGGGCGAGACGGTGACGGCGCCCGTCAAATTCGCCAACCTGGCGGGAAGCGACAACCAAGTGGTGTCGACCGCGCTCATCGAATTCGTCTGGGCCGTGACTGGGGCAGGCATCGTCATAGGGCTGTATCCGGTCCTGAGGCTGTTCAACCCAGCTCTGGCTCCTGGATCTTTCGTTGGCAGGCTGGTCGAGAACGTGTTCGTCCTGGTCGGGACGCTCAGCCTGCTTGCGCTGCTGACCGTGAGCCAGCAGGCGGCAGGCTCCGCCGACCCGTCCTCGTTTCAGGTCACCGGAGACGCATTGGTGGCGGTACGGGACTGGGTGCACGGGTTTGTCGCGATGATCCCGTTCGCTATCGGGACTCTCCTATATAGCTACGTCTTCTACAGGTCGAGACTCATTCCCCGATGGCTATCAGGTTGGGGTTTTGTTGGAGGCGCCTTGAGCTTGGTCGCCACCGTCTACGCCGGCTTCACCCAGGACTTCGGCTTCACGACCGCGAACACTGTTCTCAGCGTCCCGATAGGTTTCCAGGAGATGGTCTTGGCCGTGTGGTTGATAGCCAAAGGATTCAATCAGTCGGCCTTGCGTTCGATCGCGCCCTAGGCGAAACAACTGGGTGCGTGAGCAACGCTGTCGTAGCCGCCGGGCTGCCTATAAGCCGTCTGCGACAGCTGCGCTCACACGGAGCCATGCCTTGCGGGTCTGGGCACTGAGCGCGTCGTAGATGATGGGGCCGCCAGGCACCAGCATCGGGTCGTGGGGGACGTCCATGACCGTGCGCGTCAACGCGCCGAAATGGTCGTGCAACCGCTTGCTCAGCTCGGGATCGACGGTGCTGGCTGGTGCAGTCAGGACGGTAACCGCGCGCTCGACGACGTCGTGCTGGCCGGTGGCGCGTAGCGCGTCGATGAGCCAGGCCGCGGACTGGGCGGTGTCCTCACGGACTGTGGAGACGATGACCAGCTGGTCCGCGGCCGCCACGGCTGCCTGCCAGTTGCTGGCGCGCATGTTGTTGCCGGTATCGATGACGATCAGTCGGTAGAACCGGGCCAGGGTGTTGTGCAGGCAGTTGAACGCCTCGGCGTCGATGGACGCTGCAGAGGCCGCGTCCTCATCCGAGGCGAGCACGTCGAACTGGGTCGAGCCCTGTGAACGGACGTAGTTGTCGAGGTCTCCCACCCGGGCGCCGCGGACGTCGGTAAACCGCTCGAGGTCACGCAGCAGGTCGACGGCGGTGTTGGTGTGCCGTGCGGGATTGGCCCGCCAGCCGAGCGTTCCCCGCGTTTCGTTGTTGTCCCATGCCAGCGTGTATCCGCCACGGTGGATCCCCATGGTCGCAGCCAGCAGCATCGTGACAGTTGTCTTGGTGCCACCGCCCTTGGGGTTGACCACAACGATGGTCTTGGGGCCGTTCAGGCTGCGTTGGATCGAAGCGACGGCGCTGCGGTACTCCCGCTCGGACGCGCCGGGCCCTGGATGAATCAGGCCCCCTGTCAACCACTTGACTCTGGCCTGCCAGCCCTGTTGGGCCGGCCCGGCATGTGCTGGGGGCCGGGCAGCGATCAAGTCGTGCAGCGTCGGCACCTTCTGCCCCTGAGTTGTCTCCGTCTCAGCGTCGCCGCGACGGCGGCGTGAGCTGCGGTGGGTCGGCCGATAAGGGGGCTCTAAGCGGGCTTCGACCAGAGAGCCGCTCTCTGCGGAGACGTCAGTTGATGGCGACATGCTAGTAAATGTTACGACAAGTACTAAGTGTCCTCCGCCGAGGACGTCAACCTCGACGTCGTGCTGGCCCGGCGCACGACGCGCCTGACCGAGCTCCGCAGGCACGGGGCGCGACAGGTGAACGTGGCAACTCGAGCCAGATGTGGCTGGAGCTAGAGGTGATCGTTGATGATCGTGACGATGTTCAGGACCGTGAGCCCGAGACCGGCCAACGCTCCGATGCCCAGAGGGACCAAGCCGCGGCGGTCGCCGACACCGTTGACCCGTTTGCCGTAGAGAACGGCTGCCGTGCACGGGACCAGGAACACAGCGATAGTTGGAACGGTGGCAACCAGGTCCACCCACATGGGGATACCGAGCCCGGGTTGGTAGCCCATCAGGCTGTACAGGCCCTGGCCGACCGCAAAAGCGAGGATGAAGAAGACTGGGATCAGCACGACGGCGATCCATGCGCGCCGATACCAAATGACGGCCGGAGCTGTCTGGGTGGGCCGCTCGCCCGGGGATCCGTAACTCATGGCACACCTCTCTCTCCTCTTCTATCGTTCGCCGCGGTTGATGAGCCGGCTAGGGCCGAAAGACCCCTCGGCATGATCGTCCGCGCCTTCCTCGGCTTCCCGCCCTTCAAGCCCTCGCCAGACTGGTTGCCCTCCCATATTCATGTTAGTCTCATTAACATGAATATAGAGCCAGCTGAGTCAGCTCGTGGCTATCGGATGACCGCACGCGCGGCGTCATCCGCAGCGACCGGTGAGCGGATCCTGGACGCCGCGCTCGAGATGTTCTGGGAGCTGCCGACCGACCAGATTTCTCTTGACGAGGTCGCTCGGCGTGCTGGGGTGTCCGTGCAGACCGTGATTCGCCGTTTCGGCGGCAAGGACGGCCTGGTCGCGGCGGCTGCTGAGCGTGAGTCGACGGCGATCCGTCAGCAGCGGGACCAGGCTCCGGCCGGCGACGTGACCGCGGCAGTGCAGGTTCTCGTCGAGCACTACGAGGCGTTCGGCGACCGGGTGTTACGGATGTTGGCTGAGGAAGAACAGGTCCCCGCACTGCGCCGGATCGTGGACGAGGGCCGGGCGCTGCACCGCGACTGGTGCACTCGGGTCTTTGCCACTGCCCTGACCGGCCGGTCGCCAGCCGTCCGACGGCGCCGGCTTGCCCAGCTCATGGCGGTCTGTGACGTCCACATGTGGAAGCTGTTGCGCCGCGATGCCGGTTTGAGCCGGCGCCAGACCGAGCTCGCGATCGTCGAGCTGCTCACCCCGATCCTGAAGGAGCCGTGATGGCCCGGATACTCGCCTACACCTCGCCCGCCGCAGGGCACCTGTTCCCGCTGACCCCGATCCTCGACGAGCTGGCTGGCCGCGGTCACCAGATCGCGGTCCGGACCCTGGCAGCGCAGGTGCCGCTGATGCAGGCGCACGGTTTCGCAGCGGCCCCGATCAGTGAATGGGTCGAGGCGATCAAGCTCGATGACTGGCGCGCAGGAAACACGCGCCAGGGGCTGAGGCGTGCGGTGCAGTGTTTCTGCGCCCGGGCCGAGTTCGACGCCCCCGATCTGCGGCAGGCGATCGCCGACGAGAGTCCTGATGCTCTGCTGGTCGACATCAACAGCTGGGGTGCGCTGGCCGCAGCTGAGACGTGGGGCGGACCGTGGGCAGCCGTGTGTCCCTACCCGCTGGCGATGCGCTCACGCGACGTACCGCCGTTCGGGCCAGGTCTTCCGCCGGCGGTCGGTCCGCTCGGGCGGCTACGCGACACCCTGCTGCGACCAGTGGTCCTCGGCACGATCGAACGCGCAATGCGTCCGTCACTGAACGATGTCCGCGGCCAGCTGCGCCTGGACCCTCTGGAGCAGGTCGATGACATGTTCCGCCGCCCGCCACTGGTCCTGTACCTGACCGCGGAGCCCTTCGAGTACCCCCGCCGGGACTGGCCCGACAACATCGAGATGGTCGGTCCGTGCGACTGGGACCCGCCGTCCGAGCCGCCGGACTGGCTCCGCGAGATCACCGGCCCGATCGTGCTGGTCACCACCTCGTCAGAGTTCCAGGACGACGGTCGACTCGTCCAGGCCGCGCTCGACGGGCTCGCCGCAGAGCCGGTCACCGTCGTGGCCACCTTCCCCGCTGCCGATCCTGCCCGCTTCAACCCGCCCGCCAATGCGCGCGTCGTGCGCTTCATCCCGCACGGTCAGGTCCTTGAACGCGCGGTCTGCGCCGTAACGCACGGGGGCATGGGCGCTACCCAGAAGGCGCTCGCCCACGGCGTACCGGTGTGCGTCGTACCGTTCGGACGCGACCAGCTGGAAGTCGCCCGCCGGGTCGAGGTCGCCGAAGCCGGCACTCGGCTGTCCTCACGCCGGCTTCGACCCGACCGGCTACGCGACAAGGTCCACGAAGCCATCACCCGAACGCCCGGCGCAGAGCGAATCGCGGCCGCCTTTGCCGCCGCCGGTGGCCCTTCCGGCGCGGCCGACGCCGTTGAAACCCGCCTGCTCCGACGTACCCCCGACGGTCGGTGACCCCGCATAAGTGCCGAGATCTCGCCGCAGCAGTTCCGCGAATCCTCCGGCGACCCAACACGCGGCAAATCTGACCGAAACGCCACGCGCCGGCGACGTGTCCCAGTGACGTGTGGCGGAGTGCCCAGCATGAGAGGGTTGTACTGTTTGCGCCGCCGACCAGTGAGGCTTCGAAATGACGCGTTCGCGTGGCGTAGGCATAAGTTCTGCGCTGTCCTCGTGGACCCGGTCTCCGGTTGTCGTTCCCGTTGGCGCCGCACTGCTGGCGGTCGCGCTGTTGTCTGGCATCGGATGGGTCGCCGTGCATCAGGCGGACAGCACGGTTCAGCGCGACGCACAGACTCGCGTGCGATCCAACCGCGATGCGGCGGTGCGGGCGCTCGTGCGCGATATAGACGACTACCAGCGCACGGTCGCGACCGCATCGGTCAGCAAGGCGGTCATCGAGGGCCTCCGAGCGCCCACACCCGCGGACGTCGCCCCGGTGCAGGACGAGCTGTCGGCGTTGGCACGCAGCCAGAACTCACCGGCGGCGTTCCTGAGCGACACCAAGGGGCGAATCGTTGCGACCTTCCCGGCCCAACCCGCACTCATCGGGAAGGACTTCTCGTTCCGGGACTGGTTCCAGGGCGCGTCCCTGACCGGGCGCCCATACGTCTCGTCGGCCTACATCTCCGCCGCAGACGGCCATCCCCTGGTCGTCGGGGTGTCCGCCCCCGTGGTCGACGGATCTCGACGCGTCGGCTACGTGACCGTCTTGTGGCAGCTCGAGTCCGTCCGCGCTGTAGCCGACGGCGCTCACCGGGATGACGACGTCACGATCACCGTCACCGACCAGCGAGGACAGCCACTGACCGGCAGCCTGAACGTCGACGGTCGTGGGCAGCCATTGCAGGCGCCCATCTCGGCTGCGACAACGCAAGCGCTTGCCGGGCGCTCCGTGAGCACGATCCACGACGGCGTGCTCGAGGCAGCCGGCCCGGTGCCCGGGTCAGGATGGACGGTGACTGCGTCACAACCGGCTTCGGTCGCCCTCGCCCCCGCCGCCGCGTTCCAGCAGATCCTGCGAAGGACCGTGGGCGTCGCACTGCTATTGCTCCTGCTGGCCACCATATTTGCCTCGTTGGTCGCCTTGCGCAGGGCCGCCGACCGGGTTGCCCTGCGAGACAGCGAGGAGCGACTGCGGCTGCTGGTGGACGGCACGCACGACTATCAGCTGTTCATGCTTGACCCACAGGGCCGGATCATGACCTGGAACCTGGGGGCAGAACGGATCCAGGGCTACACGGAGGCCGAAGCCGTCGGCCAGGACTTCTCAGTCTTCTATACCGACGACCAACGCAAGGCCGGGAACCCCGGTCAGGATCTCGAGCTGACCCGGACCAAGGATCGCCTCGAGCAGCAGGCCTGGCGCGTTCGCAAGGACGGTACGCAGTTCTGGGCAAACGTCATCCTCACGACCGTGTATGACGAACACAGCAGCCTCCGCGGGTTCATCCAGGTCACCAGAGACCTCACCGAAAGCCAGAAGATCGAGGCAAAGTTCGAGGGCCTGCTGGAGGCTGCGCCCGATGCCATGGTGGGGGTGGACCCGACAGGTGCGATCCGGTTCGTCAATCGGCAGACCGAAGCGCTGTTCGGCTACGACCGGGACAACCTGCTCGGCCAGTCCATCGAGATGCTCTTGCCGGAGTCGTCCCCACTGGTCCACGCCGGGCACAGTGCCGCCGATCCAGCCAACCCGGAGACACGGGCGATGGGAGAGGGTCTCGAGCTGGGCGGGCGGCGAATCGACGGCACCACGTTCCCAGCGACCGTCAGCCTGTCTTCCATCGAGACCGAGGACGGCCTGTTGGTGATCGCGGCCGTGCGCGACATCACGGAACGTCAGTTCGTCGAGCAGGTCCTGCGCGACGGCGTGTTGCGATTCAGAAGGGTCTTCGACGAGTCGATCCTCGGCAAGTTCCTCGTGAACAGCGACGGCGCCATCCTGCGCGTCAACGCCACCCTGTCAAAGCTGGTGGGTGGCGAGCCGCAGGAGTTCATCGGTCAGCCCCTCGACGTGGTCTTTGACGACAACTCGGACCAAGCCCGCGTCCTCGACCTGATCAAGACCGGCGAGGGTGAGCTGCGCGCCGAGATGGCCCTGAGTGACACCCACGGCCATCCGCTGTGCGCCCTGGTCGCGCTGACGTGGATACGTGAGCTTGATGGAGAGCGCGTCCTGCTCGCGCAGGTCGAGGACATCACCGCCCGACGTGCTGCCGAGCAGCGACTCAACGAATACGCCCTGCACGACGAGCTCACCGGCCTCCCCAACCGCCGGTTGCTGCTCGAACGCTGCGAACACGCCTTCGACCTCGCCAGGTCCGGGCGCAGCAACAACACCAGCGTCGCGGCGCTGTTCATCGACCTCGACGGGTTCAAGGCCGTCAACGACAGAGCCGGTCACGACGCGGGAGACCAGGTCCTCATCGACGTCGCGAACGACCTCAAATCCATGCTGCGACCGACCGACACCGTCGCACGCATCGGCGGTGACGAGTTCATCGTCCTGCTCGAACAGGACGACGGCCTGGAACACCTGCGCACCGTTGCCGGCCGGATCACCGCCGCGATCCGTCGCCAGATCACGACCGACACCGACTCCCTGCCGCTCTCAGCCAGCGTCGGCATCGCGAGGGTCGACCTTGTCCACGAACCGGAGGTGAGCCCCGACCAGCTCTTGCGCCGGGCCGACGCCGCCATGTACCGCGCGAAGGAACGCGGCCGGGACCAGTACGACGTGTTCGACACCGACCTGCTCCAGCGCACCGAAGCACGACAGGTGCTCGTGCAAGCGATCCGCGACGGACTGCGCCACGACCGGGTCGCACTGGTCTTCCAGCCCGTCATCGACGTCGACAGCAACATCATCGTCGGCGCCGAAGCCCTGATGCGCCTGACCAACGCCGAGGGCCGGCTCATGCCCACACTGCCGGCGATCGTGGCCGCCGAGGTTGCCGGGCTCGCCGAGGCCGTCGGTGATCGGGTCCTCCACCTGGCCCTGGAGGCCGCCAGCACCTGGCCCGCGCACATGAGCCTCGCGGTCAACGTCAGCGCCCGCGAGCTCACCGGCCGGGATCTGCGAATCCGCGTCGAACAGGCTCTTCAACGACACGACTTCGACCCAACCCGGCTGGTCCTTGAGATCACCGAGTCGTCCATCCTGCGCGCCGGACCGTCCGCCCTGGCCGAGCTCGAGAGGCTGCGCCGGCAAGGAGTCCGCGTCGCGATCGATGACTTCGGGACCGCCTACGCCACGTTACGGAACCTCACGATATTGCCCGTGGACGTCCTCAAGGTGGACGCGTCCTTCACCGCCGGGCTGCCTCACCAGCGCACCCACACGGCCATCGTGCATGGCGTCGCCTCCATGGCCTTTGAGCTCGACATCCCCTGCATCGTCGAAGGCGTCGAGACCGAGGCACAGCTCCAGGCGATCCGGGGCATGGACGTCCTCGCCCAAGGTTGGTACTGGGGGATGCCGCAAGGACCCGGAGTCATCCCGATGCTCAACCCCGTGCGTCTGCCAATAACCCGTCCCGACGCGACGCTGACCTAGTAGCGTGTCGGCGCTAAATTGCGATGTACTTGCGGTGTGCTGGTCGTGGTGGGCTCCTTCCCCTTCAGTCCGCCAGAAGCGAGTCTGTGATGGCAAGGACGAAGTCGCGTCTGGTGGC
>JABBOX010000088.1 GCA_012927555.1 Phycicoccus sp. | reverse complement strand
GACCGTTGACCACGACCTCCACGAACCGGACCGCCTGGTCGTCGGTCCGCAACCTTCCCTTCGCCGCGCCCGTGACCGGGTCGTACCCGCCGACCCACGCCTCGTAGGCGTCACCGGTCAGTGACCCCTCACGGCGCACCCCCGCCTCAGGCGAGGCGAGGTAACGCTCGGCGATACCGGTGCCTTCGGCCAGGTAGTAGTCGTCCGCACGGCCGCGACCGGCCTCCACGTAGTTCCGCGCAGCTGACGGCGAGCCGCGATAAACCTTTAATCCGCCATGCATTTCCAACGCCAATCAATAGCTATCATAAATGCGTTCCGGGATCGCGGGAAAGACGATTCCGACTACCTACATTGGTAGCATGCGTGCCGCTATTCATAAAGGCTTGGAAATAGCTATTTCGTGTTGAAAGTCGTTGGTAGCGTTATTCTTTCGTGGTGGAGGCCGTATTCTTTCGTGAAGTCGGCGTATTCGTCGGCGTCGAGGTCCTGTTCCAGTGGCTTGATCAACTATCAGCTCACCCTCTCTGACCCCAGCGCTGGTGTCGATCCCACGCAGACGTCCGACACGTTCAGCCGACTGCTACTGGAAGCGGAAGACAACCTGTACGCCCCCATTGCACGAGGCCGGGGCGCGGCATGCAGCAGCTACCGCGCCGCCGCCGAACGCCTGGCCAAACAGATCATCGCCACCGGACGCACTCGCGACGGCCAACCGTGTGCAGTCGCCCACATCGACGCCGAAGCCCCGATGCTGCGCGAACTCGTCCGCTTAAGAGCGGCTACGCCCTGGACAACGCTGAGAAGGCACAGTGGTGCACCTTCGCTAAGCCTCGATCCACCGGCGAATTATTCGCGGCTGGGTGAGCGCGATTCGATCTGGTCTTCGCTGTAGGGGCGTGCAGAAGCTGCCGCTCTGTCAGGTTCTTCCACTGGGGTCTTTGGTTGCACCTGTTGGGGCTGGGTGGTTCAGTCGTTTCCCGCAAGAAAGACACCTTGCCAACTCTTGAACACCTTCAACCCAAGCCTTGACCTTGATTTCGTCCGGGCAAACACTCCAACATCGAGAAGCGGACTCCGGCCAAGCCGCCGGACGCAGCGAACAGGCTCGGTTGCTTGTCCCGGACAACCTCGTCTATGCCTTGCCTGACCGCGGCGGAGAAGGTCGCGATGTCGCCCAAACTGAACGGGATGCGAGTCCGGAAGGTCATGCGGGCGGCCCTGGGCCCTTGAGGCTGCGGGGATCCTAGAGCTGGCCGATCGCTACCCGGAGCACATGTCCGGCGGCCAACAGCGGCAGCAAGCTCAATCAGTGACAAGAGAGCCGCAGCACCTAGTGTCCCTGCCCAAGGGCGGCGGGGACCCTACCGGTGAGCTCGCCGACCCGTTCGGCGCCGCCCGCTCCACCGCCTGTCGGGCATGTCAGGGCGGCCGAGCTCGGCCGGCGTGGGCTCGAGGATCGTTGGTTGACCCTTGTTTGCGCTGACCCCAGGCCGCACCCGTGCCGGTCTTCTACCGCTGTTGCTGTTGTCCCGGGTACCGCATTCTCCCGGCTGATCGTAAAGGTTTGGCAAAGTCTGGGCGGTGTGGCCTGTGGTTGTCCTAGCGTTCGCGCAGTTGTTCCCAGCCGGTGGGGCGCAGAGCTCAGGGGTCTGTCACATGGTTGCTTCTGCTGAGGCGTCGTCGTTTCTCTCGTCCTGGGTTTCTGGCGGTCGCTTCCGCCCGGTGCTTCGTCTGACGGCGGGTGGGGTTTCCGCCGTTCTGGCGCTGACGCTGGCTGTGACCGCAGACGTGTCGCAGGCTGCCGCGGCACCGGTTGCAGCTGTGCCGGCGGCGGCGCCGAAGGCAGCCAAGGTGGTCTCGCGCCCGGACCTGGTGTCGGCGCGAGTTACTGCGCGGGCTCAGGGGTCTCGGGTCGAGGCGGAGTCGGAGCGGACGGGGACGTCGTCGACGTGGGTGAACCCGGATGGGACATTGACCACCGAGCAGCACGCCGGCCCGATCCGGTTCCACGACGCTCACGGTGCGTGGCAGGACGTGGACCTGACGCTGGCCGAGCAGGCTGACGGGTCGGTGGCCCCCCCGGGCCACCCGGGCGGGTTGCGGTTGTCCGGCCCGTCGAAGACTTCCTCACTGGCTGCGCCCTCGGCCACCGAGAACGACGTGGTCTCCACCGACGAGGGCAAGGGCGGCACCCAGGGGGTGTCGCTGGCCTGGTCGGGCAGGCTGGGCAAGCCCACCTTGGCGGGTAACCGGGCGACGTACACCGAGGTCCAGCCGGGGGTCGACCTGGCCGTTGACGCGCTGCGGACCGGGTATGAGCAGTTCCTGATCATCAAGACCCCAGCGGCCTTGGCGGGGTTGTCCGGTGGTGGGGCGGCTGTGTCGTGGTCGCTGCCGGTCAAGACCCGGGGTCTGACTGCACGTTCGGAGGCGGACGGGTCGGTCTCCTTTGTCGACGCCAAGAACGTCGTGGCCTCCCGGTTGGCGGCGCCGAAGGCCTGGGACGCGGGCGTGGACCCGAAGTCCGGTGAGCACACCTCGACCGCGCCGGTGAAGCTGACCGTTGCCCAGCAGGGCAAGGGCAAGGCGGTGGTCACGCTCACCCCTGACCAGGGGTGGCTGGCCGACCCGGCGCGGGTGTTCCCGATCACGATCGACCCGACGTACGCCTCGGCGAGCGTCACGACGAGCTTCGACACCTACGTGTCCAAGGCGTACCCGACCGCGACGTACTCCACCGCGACCGAGCTGCGGGTTGGCACCTACAACGGCGGCGTCGATGCGGTCCGCTCGTTCCTGAACTTCCCGCTGTCGGGGATCGCCGGCAAGCAGATCGTCTCGGCGAGCCTGTCCCTGTATGAGTTCCATTCCTGGTCGTGCACCGCGAAGACGTTCAACGTGTACACCTCCGGCGCGGGCGGGTCCGGCACGACCTGGGCCAACCAGCCGGCGGCCGGGACCAGCTCCGGCGCGTTGACCGTCGCCAAGGGGTTCTCCTCCACGTGCGCGGCAGGGCGGGTCAGTGTCCCGATCACCGCCGCCGTGCAGGGCTGGTCGACCAGCGGCTGGACCAACGGGTCGTTGCGGCTGCACGCCTCAGAGACCGACAACTACGGGTGGAAGAAGTTCTACTCCCTGGAGTCCAGCCAGGACCCGTACATCACGTTCACGTACAACCGTAAACCCAACGCCGCGGTCGCCCCGACGATGGAGGCGGCGTACACGCCGTCCTATGTGGATCCGCGGGACAACCTGACGTACCTGTTCACCACTGACTCGACGCCGCGGTTCTACTCCAAGGCGACCGACCCGGACGCCTCGACGGTGTCGGTGACGTTCGAGGTGCACAGCTCCACTGCGGGCACGACCGCGTCGAAGGTGTCCTCGTGCGCCACCGGGTACGGGGCGTCGGGGACGAGCGTGAACTGCTCCCCGACCACCGTGCTGGCCAACAACACCTACTACTACGTGCGGGCGGCGGTGCAGGACGACCGACACCTGTGGAACGGGACGTGGTCGGCCTGGACGAGATTCGGCACCGCGTACAACAGCCCACCGGCACCGACCGTGTCGTGCCCGGGGTACACCGACGGCTCGTGGACCGACGCTGCTCCCACCGCGGACGTCACGTGCACGATCAAGGCGACCGGCATCACGGGTGACTGGTCCACCCCGGGCTACCTTGACCTCACCGTCGACGGGGTGGCCAGGCTGCGGCAGAAGATCACCCCCACCAACGACCCGGCAGTTGTCGCGACGACAGTGACGATTCCCAAGACCACCAACGGGGTGCACATCATCACCGCGGTCTCGGTGGCCCGCACGCTCAAGACCACTTCCAAGACGTTCTCGTTCGGTTGGGGCGCGGCGTCCGTCTCGATGCCCACGGTCGGGACCGCGTCCTCGGGCACGATCACCGTCACCGCTGGCGGCCCACCGCGCGGCACCTCCGCGACCGTGACCGGGAAGGTCCAATGGCGGGTCGCCGGGTCCGAAGCCAGCGCCTGGACCGACGGCCCCACCAATTTGGCCGTGAACTCGCCGACCGCAACCACGCCGGTGACCGCGACCACCTCGTTTACCCTGTCGAGCGCGGTGCTTGAGCTCGGCGCCACCGCTGAAGTCCCGAAGCGGACCCCGGTCCTACTCGATGTGCAGTTCTGCTTCACCTACGCTGGCGTAGCCACACCGCAGTGCACCTGGTCCCAGTCGCCCCGCTCGGTCACCAGGGTGCCGCACGCCTTCGGCGGTGGCTACCCGACCGCGGCGGCAGGTCCCGGACAGGTGGCCCTGTTCACGGGAGAGTTCAACACCAGCGGCACGGATGTGTCAGTGCCCGGGTACTCCGGCGACCTGAGCATCTCCCGCACGCACACCAGCTTCGACGGGGACGGGACCGTGACCGGGTGGCCCAGTGACCCGGTCACCGGAGTGTTCGGCCCCGGCTGGACCGCGTCCCTGGAGGGTCCCGACGCCGGCGCCGCCGGTTTGCAGGTCATCGACAACACCCGCCAGGACGGCACCATCGTCCTGGTCGACCAGGAGGGCAACCCGCTGGTCTACCAGAACCCGGACAAGACCCGCACCTACAAGCCCGGCACGCCATACCTGCCGGCCACCACCGACACCACAGCCGCCGCCGCCGACCTGACCCTGGCCGGCACCGGCACCGACAAGTTGTTCGTGGCCACCAGCCTCACCCTGAAAGAAGAAGACGGGACCGTCACGACGTGGGCGCCGGTGGCCTACACGCCCAGCACCACCACCGCGTACGTACCCACCACGGACGTGGACTGGAAACCCGTCTCGGTCAACGAACCCGGGCAGGTCGGCAAGACCACCTACGGCCACGACCCCAACGGAAGCGGACGAGTGACCCGGATCGTGGCCGCCGTTCCCCCGAACGCGGCCACTCCGCCGGCACCGGCGATGACATGCCCCACGACCGGAACCCTGGTCAAGGGCTGCCGCGCCGTCGATATCAGCTACGCCATCACCACCACAGCCACCGCCAGCATCCCCGGTGACTACGCCGGGCGGGTCAAGGCCATCACGGCAACCTTGTGGGACCCCGAAGCTGCCGCCGGCGCCGGCGCGATGAGCACCACCACCGTGGCGACCTACGCCTACGACACCAGCGGGCGCCTGGTGAAGGTCACCGACCCCCGCAGCAGCCTGGGCACCGAATACACCTGGGACGGCACCTCCACCCGCCTCGCGTCGGTCAAGCAGACCGACATGGCCGCCTACCGGCTGGCCTACGACACGACCCCGTCCACCCCGCGCGTAGCCACGGTGACCCGCGACAACCCGGCCGGCAGCGGCGCGGCCGTGACCCTGGCCCGGTACGCCTACGCCATCCCCCTGTCCGGGGCCGGACTGCCCGACCTGACCTCCGATGTCGACGCGGACCCGATGAAACTGTGGAAGCAAGCCAGCGTCCCCGTCGCCGGGAATGCCTACGCCGTGTTCGGACCCGACTACAGCGGGACCGTGTCCCCAGGCTCTGGCGACTGGGCCGGGGTGGACTGGTCCCGCGCTGACCTGCAGTACGCCGACGACCAGGGCTACACGGTCAACACCGCCAGCTACGGCGCCGGCGCCTGGCAGATCACCGCCACCGACTACGACATCCTGGGCAACACCGTCCGCGAACTCGACTCCGACGCCACCAACACCGTGACGGCCGCCGCCGGCGCCGGTGCCCCGCTCGATCCCGGGCAAGTCGCCGCCCTGTCCACCCAGACGTTCTACAACACCGACATCAAGGACACCACCGGCAAGGTCGTCACCCCCGCCGGCACCCTGGTGACCGACACCTACGGCCCGGTCCGGACCGCAGCCCTGGTCGCCGACCTCGACGGCAACGGCGCCCCCGACGTGCGCGCGCTCCGCCCGCACACCCGCACCGAGTACGACCAGAACGCGCCCACCACCAACGTGGTGGCCGGGGTGTCGCTCAACCCCGCCAACGGTGAACCGTGGCGCCTGCCCACAACGATCACCACCGGGGCTGCGGCCTCTGACGCGACCCCCGGTCAGGCAGACCTGGAGACCTCGCTCACGACCGTCAACGCCTACACCAAGCTGAACACCTCGGACGCGACCGAGGGCGACCCCTGGGTCCTTGGCACCCCGACCAAGGTCACCACGGGCGGGATCACCGCCACCACCCGCTACGACACCGAAGGCAAGGCCACCGAAACCCGGCAGCCCCTGTCGACCGGGTCCAACGCGGGCACCACCAAGACCGTCGCGTACACCGCGGGCGCCAACCCCGTCGACACCGCGTGTGGGAACACGGTCGAATGGGCCGGCCTGGCCTGCCGCACCTTCCCTGCCGCAGCGCCCTCTGTCGGCGCCGGCGGAGCCACCACCCTGCCCGACTCCCGCACCACCAAGTACACCGCCTGGTTGCAACCCCTGACCACGGTCGAAACCTCCGGCGCAGCGACCCGGACCACCCAGACCCGCTACGACACCGCCGGGCGCACCACCGCCACCTGGACCACCACCAGCGCGCTGACCGGGTCCACGCCCCGGCCCGGCACCTTCACCCACTACATCCCCGCGGCTCAACCGGGAGCCGGGCTGGTCGACTACACCGGCAACCTCAACACCGCCAAGACCGACGCCGACCCGACCGCCCGCACCACCACCAGCTACGACGCCTGGGGCAGGGGCCTGACCACCACCAACGACCTCGGAGATGTCACCACCACGACGTACGTCGCCCCGGGTCAGCCCGGCGCAGGAAGCGTCGCCACCCTCACCGAAAACCCTGCCGCAACAGGGCAACCCGACCAGATCACCACCTACACCTACGACGGCACCGACGCCGAAACTAAGGCCGAACGTCGCGGCCTGGTCACCGGTCAGACCATCACCCGCGCCGGCGCGGCCGGCGGCACCGGCACCCTGAACTTCGCCGCCGCCTACGACGGCCAAGGCAAACTGATCACCCAGAAACTGCCCGGGCAGGTCACCCAACACACCGGCTACGACGAGGCTGGCGAACCCGACACGCTGACCTACTCCGGCACCGTGCAACCCGTCAAAATCCGCACCGAGCTCGACGAGAACGGTGACCCGGTGGTGGTCACCGACCAGAACGGCAACCCCATCTACGACCCCGACGGCGCGCCACAAAACGACAAGGCGTGGCTGGCCTGGTCGGTCGTCAACGACGCCCAAGGACGCGTCCGCACCGAGACCACCGGGCAGGCCGCCGCCTTCGACGGCAACCCCGGCGTCACCGACCCCGCCGACATCACGCCCTACGACGCCGGACACGCGATCGCCTACGACCGCGCCTACACGTACGACGGCGCCGGACGCCTGGCCACCGTGACCGACCACACCGCCGCCGCCCACGGCGCGAACCTCGACGCCTCCCCGTGCACGGTGCGCAGCTACGGCTTCGACGCCAACGGCCGCCGCACCAGCCCCCCCGCGGCCGACCCCGGCGACGGCAACTGCGCCGGCACCACCGCCGTCACCACCACAACCAACAGCTCCAACTACTACGACGACGCCGACCGACCCACCCTCGGCATCGGCGGGGTCGGCCAGTACACCTACGACGCGATGGGACGGCAAACCACCCTGCCCGGCGCCGACGCACCCAACCAAGCCGGCGGGGACATCACCCTCGGGTACTTCGACGACGACCTGCCCCGCACCATCACCCAAGGCCCAACCAGCACCACCTTCACCCTCGACTCAGGCGGTCGCCGCCAGCAGGCAACAACCACCACCGGAACCCAGACCAGCACCCTGGCCCGTCACTACACCGGCGGCGACGACAACCCCGCCTGGACCGTCGCCACCGACCCCCTGGGCCAAGCCGTCACCACCAGGTACGGCGAGTCCATCGGCGGAGACCTCGGCCTGACCCTCGCGAGTGACGGCGCAGCCGACCTCACCCTGGCCACCCTGCACGGCGACATCGTCACCACCGTCCCCATCGCCGCGACCGCGGCCACCGGCGACGCCGCATCCGGGATCGACGGCTGGTCCGACTACACCGAATACGGCGCACCCCGCGACGCCGCCGCCACGACGGCTGTGGCGGGAACGGCCGGCTACGGATGGCTCGGAGCCAAACAACGCTCCACCACCACCGAAACCGCCGGGCTCACGCTTATGGGTGACCGCCTCTACAACGCCGTCACCGGCCGGTTCACCTCACTCGACCCCGAACCCGGCGGCAACCCCACCGCCTACACCTATCCCAACGACCCCATCAACAAGTACGACCTCAACGGACATCGATGGAGCTGGAAGAAGGCGGCCAAGTGGGCCGGCGTCGCTGCCATGGCCGCCTGCATCATCGCCTCAGCAGGAGTCTGTGGAGTGATCAGTGTTGCGGCTGCAGCCATTAGTACCTACTCGAGTTACCGCAGCGGCCGAAGAGGTTGGGCTCTCGCCGGCACTGCGGCCTGGGGGATTGCTGGCGCTCGATTTGCGGGCGCGGCCAGATGGGGCACACTCGTTGGGCGGCGCGCAGGTCCTGGCATCGCTCGCTTCGGTGGTCGCTATCTGGGTCGGCATGTCGCGTCACGGTCCTTGCTGCGTTCGGCGTCGCGATCGGCTCAGGCCTACGGACGATCCTGGAGAGGGCACTGGGCTGTCAACAGGTCAAGGGTTGTCAGGAGGGTGGGCTATCAAGTGGGACTTGGGTACCTTTCTTGGAGAGGATTGCCTTGAGCAGACCTCAAGCGCTAGCGCTCTTGTTCGGCTGGCCAGT
>JABBOX010000292.1 GCA_012927555.1 Phycicoccus sp. | reverse complement strand
CCCGTTGGCGCGCGGGCATACGTGTCCGGTTGGGTCGAGGGGACCGCCACAGAACGGGCAGGGGGGCCGGCCGGCGGTGACGACCTTGACGCACCGACGGGCGAACGCTCGTGCCTGGCCAGGATCGAGCACCACCCGCAGGACGGTCTCGAACTCGCCGGGGCTCTCGGGCTCAAGAGTCGGCTCACCCTGCTCGTCGACCTCGACCTCTTCCTGCCCGTCGTGGCACTCCAAGATGACGACAGCGCGGTCGGCGTCCCACCCGATGCTCATCGTGCCGACCCTGAACTCGTCCTCGATGGGTGTGTCTAGCGGCGCAATGTCCTCGATGGTCTCGCCCAGCGCGTCGGAAGCCGCACCGCCGGCGAAGTCGTCGAGCAGGTCATTGATCCGGTCGGCGAGCGTGCTCACCTGCTGCTTCTCCAGCGACACGCTGGTCAGCCGCGATCCGGCGCTGGCCTGGAGGAAGAAGGCCCGTTGCCCGGGCGGCCCGACCGTGCCCGCAACGAACCGGTCTGGGGGATCGAACTCAAGAACCGGCATACGGTCGACTCTAATCAGTCGATCCAGCGTTGGTGGATCCTGCGTCGAGGGAATCCGTGTCGCAACCCGCGCCCCCGCCTACGGTGGCGTCGCCGGCGAGCAGCGGGGCTGGGGGTATCAGGCAGGAGAGGCCAGCCCCCCCATCATTGACCCGCACCATGAACGGGCGCCGATCCGTGTAGGTCACCACGGACAACGAAGCCGGGCCGGCAAGGAACCTCTGGAAATGGTCCAGGTGAGCACCGGCCGCGTCGGCCAGGATCGACTTGATGACGTCGCCGTGGGAGACCAACGCCCACAACGCCTGGGGGCCATGGTCCGCACCGACCCGTGCGTCGATCTCACGGACTGCCTGAAGTGCGCGAGCCTGCATCTCGGCGATGGACTCCCCCGCGAACTGCTCGCCGTCGGGGAACCTCGCGGCACTTGGCTGGTCCTGCACCGTGCGCCACAACGGCCTCGTGGCCAGATCGCTGAGCAACCCTCCGGTCCATGAGCCATAACGACATTCGCCCAGGCGCTCATCCGTTTCCACCGCGACGTCGCCCAGTGCGCTGACGACGATCTCAGCGGTCTCGACGCATCGCTGAAGCGGGCTGGACACGACGACCCGGATCGGCAGACCCCGCAAGCGCAAAGCCAGATCCGAGGCTTGGCGACGCCCCGTGTCGTCAAGGGCAACGCCCTCAGTCCATCCCGCCAGCGTCCCGCTGGCGTTGGACGCAGTACGTCCATGGCGGATCAGCAGGCAGGTCGGCACGAATGCCACTGTACGGCGGGTGCGTGCATGAGTACCGAAACCGTGATGACATGAGCGATGTGATCGTTGACCAAGCCGTCTATCGCGACGGACACCGGATGCCTTGTGGAGACCTCAGCGACGAGCTCGAGCTGCTGCGAAGCGCCGGCCACGGGTTCATCTGGATCGGTCTCAAGGATCCCACCGACGCTGAGTTCGACCTGGTGAACGAGGAGCTCAAGCTCCCCCCTCTCGCCATTGAGGACGCTGTCAAAGGCAACCAGCGACCCAAGCTCGACGTCTACGACGACACCATCTTCCTGTCTCTGAAGACCCTGCGCTACATCGAGGCGACCTCGGACGTCGAGACCGGTGACGTGATGATCTTCGTCGGTGACCGGTTCGTCGTCACCGTCCGCCGGGGTGAGGCCAACCCCCTCGCGGGGGTTCGCGCCCGCCTGGAGAACGCCCCTGACCACCTGGCGCATGGTCCTGTTGCCGTCCTGTACTCCGTGATGGACTCGATCGTCGACAACTACACACTCATCGACGTCGAGCTCGGAGAGGACCTCGATCTCATTGAGCAGCAGGTCTTCTCGGGCAGTCGGGGTGTGGACGCCAGCGAGATCTATCGGCTCAAACGTGAGGTCCTCGAGGTAAGACGAGCCACGACGCCTCTGGAGATGCCGCTACGTCGGCTGCGCTCCGAAGACCTGCCGATCATGCACGAAGAGGCCCGCCCGTTCTTTGGTGACATCTCCGACCACGTCCTGCGCGTCATCGACCACGTCGAGTCCTACGACCGGCTGCTGACTGATGTCCTTCATGCCCACCTCGCCCAGATCTCGGTGCAGCAGAACAACGACATGCGACGGATCTCGGCCTGGGTCGCGATTGCCGCGGTGCCCACGATGGTCGCCGGGATCTATGGCATGAACTTTCACAACATCCCCGAGCTCGACGCCAGCGTCCTCACCAACGGCCATGAGGTGTACTACGGCTATTTCGTCGTGATGGGGGTTCTGGCGGCGGTCTCCGTCGGTCTGTATCGCGCGTTCCGCAAGTCCGGCTGGTTGTAGCTGAACTGCTCAGGTCGCGGTGAGCCAACCGGCGCCCAGAACCACGATGAGGACAAGGCCCAGCGCCACGCGATACCAGACGAACGTGGTGATCGGGTGGTGCGCCACGAACCTCAGCAGCCACGCGATGCTCGCATAGGCCACGACGAACGAGATGACGGTGCCGACGGCCAGCTGCCCCAACCCCACCACGCTGGGGTCGACGTCCTTGAGCTCGTACAACCCGGCGGCGGTCAACGCGGGGATAGCCAGGAAGAACGACAGCCGGGTGGCCGTGACCCGGTCAAGCCCGTTGACCAGACCGGCCGAGATCGTGGCACCGGAGCGCGAGACACCGGGGATCAGCGAGAAACACTGGGCCAGGCCGATGACCAGGCCGTCACGCATCGTGACCTGGCCCTCACCACGCTGGACGCCGCTGCTCTCAAGAACGGTATGGCGCCGCTCTGCCACCCACATCACCACGCTCCACAGGATGAGGGCCGCCGCGACCACCCACAAACTGCGCAGGCCGCCGGTGATCGACTTGCGGGCCAGGAAGCCGACGATGCCCACCGGGATCGACCCGACGATGACCGCCCACGCGAGCTGATAGTCGTGATGGGTGCGCTGGTCGGCCCTGAGCAGTCCACGGAACCAGGCGCCGAGCAGCCGGACGATGTCCTTGAAGAAGTACAGCACCGTCGCCGCGATGGCGCCGACCTGAATGATCGCGGTGTACGCCGTGACGGACTTGTCATCCACCGTCAGGCCGAGCAGCTTCTCGGTGATCGTCAGGTGTCCGGTCGAGGAGACCGGGAGGTACTCCGTGAGACCTTCCACGATGCCCAGGATGATGGAGTCGAAGTACGTCAGATGTTGCACGGCTCTTCTTTCACGTGATTGGGGGTGTCAGTGTCCGGTGGGTCAGTCACCCAGGCCGGACTCGTCCAAGAGCTCAGCCATCGTGCGCACCACGTGCAGGCGATCCTCCAGCGAGGCACCCTCGGCAGCGATCGTCAGCGTCGTGACACCGGCTGAAGCGTACCGGCTCAGCCTGTCCTTGACCCTGTCGCGCGTTCCGATCAGCGAGGTCTGGTCGATGAAGTCCAGCGGCACCGCCGCCGCGGCCTCGCGGTGCTGCTTGGCCAGGAAGAGATCCTGAACCTTGGCCGCAGCCTCCTCGAAGCCCATCCGGACGGCCAGCGCGTTGTAGAAGTTCTTCTCCCGCGAGCCCATGCCTCCCACGTAGAGCGCGGAGTAGAAGCGCAAGGGCGCTGCCGCAGCCTCGAGGTCGTCGTTGAAGATCACGGGAACGGTTGGCACGACGTCGAACCCGGCGAGTCGATCCTGCTCGGTGCCGCGATCAGCCCTGGCCCGCCCGACGCTCAGCGAGCTCAAGAGCTCACCCGAGTGCTCCGGGCTGAAGAACACCGCGAGCCAGCCGTCCGCGATCTCGCCAGCCAGCTCGACGTTCTTCGGACCCACCGCGGCCAGATAGATGGGCAGATGCTCGCGCACCGGATGAATCGTCATCTTCAGGGCCTTGCCGGGGCCGTCCGGGAGCGGCAGCGTCCAGTGCTTGCCTTGGTAGGCAACGGTTTCCCGCCGGAGCGCCATCCGGACGATATCGACGTACTCACGGGTTCTTCCCAGCGGTGCGTCGAACTTCACGCCATGCCAGCCCTCGCTCACCTGAGGCCCTGAGACTCCTAGGCCCAGCCGGAAGCGGCCACTGGACAACGTGTCGAGGGTGGCGGCAGTCATCGCCGTCATCGCCGGGGTCCGGGCGGGGATCTGCATCACGGCCGCGCCGAGGTCAACGTTCTCGGTCAGCGCCCCCACCCACGACAGAACCGTGGCCGCGTCCGAGCCGTAGGCTTCGGCAGCCCAGACGACGGAATACCCGATGCGATCGGCCTCCTGCGCCAGCGCGATGTTGTCAGCGTCGTTGCCGGCGCCCCAGTAGCCCAGATTCAACCCAAGTTTCATGTGGGCGAGGCTATCGGCGCGCTGCGGCCATGGGGAGGGCCGGTCGCCGCTAACGTACCGAGATATGCAACACAGACGGATGGGACGCTCAGGACTCTCGGTGTCTCGGCTCGCCCTGGGCACGATGTCCTGGGGGGTCGGTACCCCGGTCGAGGATGCGCGCGACCAGCTCAAGATCTATCTGGCGGCCGGCGGAGACTTCGTCGACACGGCGCACAGCTACGGCAACGGCACGTCGGAAGAGGCTCTTGGCACGATGCTGGGTGACCTGGTGCCCCGCGAGGACCTCGTGATCTGCACCAAGGCCGGCATCTCCCGGCGGACCGGGACGCGGGTGGTCGACACGTCGCGACGGACGTTGGTGGACCAGCTCGAGACATCGCTGAAGCGCATCGGCACGCCCTACGTCGACCTGTGGCTGGTTCACACCTGGAGCGACGACACTCCCCTCGAAGAGACCCTGTCTGCGCTGGAGTGGGCTGTGACCAGCGGGCGGGCACGCTACGTCGGCGTCTCGAACTACTCCGGATGGCAGGCTGCTCACGCCGCGACTTTGATGTCTCAAAGCCGAATCCCTCTGGTAGCAAACGAGATTGAGTATTCGCTCCTCAACCGGTTGCCTGAGGACGAGCTGGCGGCGGCGGCCCAGGCACTGGGGTTCGGCCTGCTCCCGTGGTCGCCCCTGGGACGGGGTGTCCTCACCGGGAAGTACCGCCACGGCATACCGGCCGACTCGCGAGCCGCTTCGCGTGACTTCAACGGACTGGCGGGCCTCAGCCTGACGGAGGAGTCAGGACAGATCGTTGACGCCGTGGCCATCGCGGCCCAAGGAATGAACGTCAGCCCAGCCGAGATCGCCTTGGCCTGGGTGCGTGATCGGCCCGGGGTGGTTGCGCCGATCGTCGGCGCTCGAACGACCGCTCAGCTACGCACGGCTCTGTCCAGCGAGGATCTCGAACTACCCACGGAGCTGGTGGAGGCGCTCAACGACGTCTCCGACTGAGCCGGTCTGAGGCTGAGCAGTTCTGAGGCTCAGCACGTCTCCGACTGAGCAGGTCAGGGGCTCAACAGGTCAGACGCTCTTGGAGGGCTCTTCGTCGTAGTCGCTGTCGTCGAGTCCGAGATAGACACCCGCGTCGCCATCGTCGGAATGGTCGTCCAGCTCGTCATCGTCATCGTCGTCATCGTCGTCCAGCTCGTCGTCTTCGTCTTCATCACCGTTGTAGATGACCAGTGGGGTCACCTCGCCGAAGGCCTCCAGCAGCGCGTCGTCGTAGAGGTCGAAGGCGTCGGCGACATCCTGGTAGGCGGCGACGACGGACGGGTCGTTCTCGCCACGGCGTGAGGAACAGGCCTCCAGATGCCTCTCCAGAGAAGCGGTCAGGATGGCCAGCGCAGCACGCGGGTCGGCAGTCATGACTTGAAGATAGCCGGGTCCGGGCCAGATTGCCCACGAGTGGCGAGTGCGACCTCTAACACGTCGCGAGGAGTCGCTGCAGGACCCGGGTGCCGAACTCGAGGGAGTCGATGGGCACCCTCTCATCGATGCCATGGAACATGGGGGCGAAATCCAGCTCAGCGGGCAGCCGAAGCGGGACAAAGCCATAGCCGGTGATGCCCAAGGTGCTCAGCGCCTTGTTGTCGGTACCGGCCGAAAGACAGTAGGGAAGAACCGAGGCGCCGGGGTCTTCGGCCAACAACGCCCGCTTCATGTTCTCCACCAGGTCTCCGCTGAACGGCACGTCCAACGCGATATCCCGGTGAAGTACCTCGACACTGACGAAGTCGCCTGCAAGCTCCCTGATCGTGGCCATCAGATCGTCCTCGTGGCCCGGCAGGAATCGGCAGTCCAGCGATGCTGACGCGGTCTGCGGTATGACGTTGTGCTTGTAACCGGACGCGAGCATCGTCAAGGCCGCGGTGTCCTGCAGGGTGCCCGTGACCAGACCGCGTACCCCTTTCAGGTGAGCCAGGATCGGCTCGGGCGAGCGGTCGTCATACGGGGTGCCGGTGATCTCGCTGACTCCGTCGAGCAGCTGCCGCACGGAGCCGATGTATTCGCGGGGCCACACGTGCGCGTCTATCCGCCCGATCGCAGCTGCGAGCCGCACGATCGCGTTCTCGTCGTTGGGCACCGACCCGTGCCCCGCCCGGCCGTGGGCAGTGAGCCGCAGCCACGCCAGCCCCTTCTCCGCGGTCTGCAGCAGGTAGGCGCGGGTGGGCTCGCCGGTGTTGTTGGCCGGGACGGTGACGCTGAACCCGCCGACCTCGCTGATCGCCTCGCTGACGCCCTCGAACACCTCCGGGTGGTTGTCCACGACCCAGTGGCTGCCGAGCACTCCCCCGGCCTCCTCATCGGCGAAGAAGGCGACCACGAGGTCGCGCGGAGGCTTGATGCCGGCTCGCGCGAGCTGACGCACGTTGGCCAGGATCATGGCGTCCATGTCCTTCATGTCGATCGCACCTCGCCCCCAGATGCAGCCATCCCTGACCTCAGCCGCAAAGGGATCCACTCGCCAGTCGGCGGCGTTGGCCGGCACGACGTCGAGGTGTCCATGCACGGCCATCCCCGGGCGACCTCGATCCGTCCCCTCGATGCGGACGAGGATATTGGCGCGCCCCGGGGCGCTCTCGACATACAGGGGGTCGAGCCCGACCTCGGTGAGCTCACCCATGACGTACTCCGCGCACGCCCGCTCGCCAGGACCGGAACCATCGCCAAAGTTGCTCGAGTCGATCCGGATCAGATCACGGCAGATACGGACGGCTTCGGCCTCGGGAGTCAGGGGGTCCGTCATGCGCCTCACCCTAGACGCTATGTAGGTGCCCGCTTTTGCTTGCGGGCCGGGGCCTCGCTCACACAGTCTCGTGGGTTACCGAGCAGGCTCCTGTTCGGCAGTGCCTACATGTGTGGGAGGCCCCGGTGTTTACCAAGCGTACGAGTGTTGGTCTGGATGTGCACGCACGATCGGTCGTCGCAGCGGCGATCGATGGCGTCACTGGTGAGGTGTTCCGGGACCGGTTGACGCCCGGCAACGAAGAGGTCATCAACTGGGTGCGGTCCCTGCCTGGACCGTCGGCGGTGACCTACGAGGCGGGTCCGACCGGGTTCGGGCTGTCCCGGGCGTTCACGGCGGCAGGTATCAGGTGCGAGATCGTGGCGCCCTCGAAGATCCAGCGCCCGGCCGGTGACCGGGTCAAGACCGACGCCCGGGATGCGATGCATCTGGCCAAGCTCCTGCGCTTGGACGAGATCGTCGCAGTGACCGTGCCATCGGTCGAGCAGGAAGCGGCCCGCGACCTGGTCCGGGCCCGGGAGGATGTCCGTGGTGATCTGATGCGGGCCCGGCACAGGGTGTCGAAGCTGTTGCTGCGTCAGGGAATCGTCTACTACGGCGGCCAGGCGTGGACCGGTACCCACCTGGTGTGGCTGCGCGCCCAGCACTTCGATACTCCGGGGCTACAGCTCGCGTTCGACGCCGAGCACGAAGCTGTGCTGCAGGCCGTGGCCCGCCGGGACCGACTGGACGCAGCGATCGTGGCGATGGCCGCAGCCAGCGAGTTCACCCCGGTCGTCCACCGGTTGGGGTGCCTGCGCGGGATCTCGACGCTGACCGCGTTCGGGTTGGCGGTCGAGGTCGGCGACTGGGATCGGCTGACCGGATCCAGGATCGGCGCGTACCTCGGGCTGGTGCCCACCGAGTCCTCCTCGGGTGGGTCCCGCTCCCAGGGGTCGATCACCAAGACTGGGAACACCCACGCCCGCCGGCTGCTGGTTGAAGCCGCGTGGCACCACCGCAAGCCCTACCGCACTCCCGGCGCGACGATGGCGGCCAGGTGGGAGCTGGCACCTGCGGCAGCTCGGGCCCGAGGGCATGCCGGCAACCCCCTCCCTTCGCTTTGCGTTGTGAGAAGTCGCTGCGTTGAGTTGGCCCCCGTGAGCGCCCGGGCACAATGGAGCCTATGACCAAGCCGCCGCGCTCTCGGGACCTCGCGTGGCCATCCCGTCGCTTTGACCGCGTGGCGGCGCAGGTCGTGGAGCGAAGCCTGCCGACACCGGGCTCGTTGGTCGCCGCCGCGGACGTTGGTTGCCGTGGAACCGCGAGGTGGGACGGTACGTTTCAGTCGGGAGGTTGTCGTCTGCGTAGGAGGAACGTCGTGGCCAAGTGGATGGCCGTAGGAGCGGCAGGGCTCATGGCCGTGGCTGTCTCCGGCTGCTCCGCGTCACCTGCCGTCCAGGTGGTCCCGGTGAAGTGCCCGACCAAACCGCCCGTCATCTTGCTTATGACGGATTTGGCTCCGGGGAGGCTCGCACCGGCAGACGCCACGCAAGGGGTCATGGGTGCCTACGCGGGCGTGAACGACAAGGCCCCGGAGGGGTCTCTGACCCGCTCCGTGCCGGTCGCTGACGCGGCAGCCTTGGCAGCCCTGCTGAACGAGGCGACACCCACTCCGCCTGGCGCCGTCTATCACTGTCCGATGGACGACGGCGGCATCGACGCAGTGGTCCTGGCCCGGTCCTCTGGC
>JABBOX010000034.1 GCA_012927555.1 Phycicoccus sp. | reverse complement strand
ACAAGGCCCGGGAACGTATTCACCGCAGCGTTGCTGATCTGCGATTACTAGCGACTCCGACTTCATGGGGTCGAGTTGCAGACCCCAATCCGAACTGAGACCAGTTTTTTGGGATTCGCTCCACCTTGCGGTATCGCAGCCCTTTGTACTGGCCATTGTAGCATGCGTGAAGCCCAAGACATAAGGGGCATGATGATTTGACGTCATCCCCACCTTCCTCCGAGTTGACCCCGGCAGTCTCCTATGAGTCCCCACCATCACGTGCTGGCAACATAGAACGAGGGTTGCGCTCGTTGCGGGACTTAACCCAACATCTCACGACACGAGCTGACGACAACCATGCACCACCTGTGTACCGACCTTGCGGGGAGCACATCTCTGCACTTTTCCGGCACATGTCAAGCCTTGGTAAGGTTCTTCGCGTTGCATCGAATTAATCCGCATGCTCCGCCGCTTGTGCGGGCCCCCGTCAATTCCTTTGAGTTTTAGCCTTGCGGCCGTACTCCCCAGGCGGGGAACTTAATGCGTTAGCTGCGGCACGGACCTCGTGGAATGAGGCCCACACCTAGTTCCCAACGTTTACGGCATGGACTACCAGGGTATCTAATCCTGTTCGCTCCCCATGCTTTCGCTTCTCAGCGTCAGTAGTGGCCCAGAGACCTGCCTTCGCCATCGGTGTTCCTCCTGATATCTGCGCATTTCACCGCTACACCAGGAATTCCAGTCTCCCCTACCACACTCTAGTCTGCCCGTACCCACTGCAAGTTCGGGGTTGAGCCCCGAAATTTCACAGCAGACGCGACAAACCGCCTACAAGCTCTTTACGCCCAATAATTCCGGACAACGCTTGCACCCTACGTATTACCGCGGCTGCTGGCACGTAGTTAGCCGGTGCTTCTTCTGCAGGTACCGTCACAACCAAGAAAACCCGGCTGCTTCTTCCCTGCTGAAAGAGGTTTACAACCCGAAGGCCTTCATCCCTCACGCGGCGTCGCTGCATCAGGCTTTCGCCCATTGTGCAATATTCCCCACTGCTGCCTCCCGTAGGAGTCTGGGCCGTGTCTCAGTCCCAGTGTGGCCGATCGCCCTCTCAGGCCGGCTACCCGTCGTCGCCTTGGTGAGCCATTACCTCACCAACAAGCTGATAGGCCGCGAGTCCATCCTCCACCAATAAATCTTTCCACCCACATCGGATGCCCGAATAGGTCGTATCCAGTATTAGCACCGGTTTCCCAGCGTTATCCCAGAGTGAAGGGCAGGTTACTCACGTGTTACTCACCCGTTCGCCACTGATCAGAAGGGCAAGCCCTCCGTCACCGTTCGACTTGCATGTGTTAAGCACGCCGCCAGCGTTCGTCCTGAGCCAGGATCAAACTCTCCGTTGATGTTCAAACCCCAACACTTCGAAAAGCGAAGGGAAAACAAACCCCGAAGGGTAACTGATTCCAGCTGAGCAGAACGAGTCAAACTGACTCAATTCCAATTCAACCAAAGAAAAACCCGAACCCATGAGACAACCCGAAAGCCACCCACAAGAACGAGATCAAACTTGGCATCGATTTTTGGCACGCTGTTGAGTTCTCAAGAATCGCACGCACACCCACACGCCACCTTCCAGCAGCACATCGGGGCAACCGTTCAAACTTACCTGACCCGCCTCGCCCCGTCAAACGCGCTCTGATCCGTGGATCAGGGCTGGTTTTGCAGGGCTTGGCTTGTTGGGCCGTGGACGACTCTAACACCGTTTTCGCCCCGTCCTTGACCACACGGATCCGTCCCGGGGCACACCGGTGGTTCGAGCGTGGAGCACGGTCGAATGTCGAGGCGCTGCAACGGCGTTCGCCCCCGCGTGCTACGCCAACCGGTCGTCGCCGCCCGTGCGATGCCCAGGGTCGGATCAGGCTGTTCCCGAGAGGCTGGCCAAGAGCGCGTTCTAGACCGGCGGGACCCCTCTGCGGCGATCACTGAAGGTCCGATCTCGCCGTGCGGCATATGCCAGGCGTCGCACGAGCTCGGATCGCAGCTCATCCGCCTCGATGATCGCGTCAAGAACGAGATCAGAGGCCAGACGCTCGAGGTCCACGTCCTGCTCGTACTCGCGACGTTTGTCCTGCACGAACTGCTCGCGCTCGGCTGGGTCCGCGATCTCTGCGATCTTGTTGGCGTAGACGGCGTTCACTGCCGCCTCTGGACCCATCACCGCGATCCGGGCAGTGGGCAGCGCCAGAGTTGCGTCGGGGCCGAACCCCGGGCCGGCCATCGCGTAGAGACCGGCGCCGTAGGCCTTGCGCACGATCACCGAGATCTGCGGCACGGTCGCCTCCGACACGGCCGTGATCATCTTGGCGCCGTGCCTGATGATGCCGGCCCGTTCGACCTCCGACCCGATCATGAAGCCGGGGACGTCGGCCAGATAGATCAGCGGGATCGAGAAGGCGTCGCACAACCAGATGAACCGCGCCGCCTTGTCTGCGCTGTCGACGAAGAGAACCCCTCCCTTGACCGCGGAGTTGTTGGCGACCACGCCCACCGTTTGTCCCACCATCCGGCCGAACCCGGTCACCAGCTCCGCGGCATACAGCGGCTTGAGCTCGAAGAAGGAGTCGTCATCCACCAGGCCGTCGATGACCTCGTGGATGTCGAAAGGCTGGCTCTCGATCTCGGGGACGGTGGATCGCGTCAAGGGACGCAGCGGCTCCTCGGGCACGTACGTCGGGCCCTCGGCTCGCCAGTTCGACGGCACGTAGGAGAAGTAGAGCTTGGCCAGGTCGATGGCATCTTTGTCGTCTGACGCGAGGAGGTCACCACAGCCGGAGACGGTGCAGTGCATACGCGCGCCACCCATGTCCTCGAGCGAGACGATCTCGCCGACAACCATCTCGGCCATGCGGGGGCTGCCGAGGTACATCGAGGCATTGCCGTCGACCATGATCACGATGTCGGTGAAGGCCGGGATGTAGGCGCCGCCGGCCGCCGAAGGGCCGAACAGGCAGCAGATCTGCGGAACCTTGCCCGATAGCGCCACCTGGTTGTGGAAGATCCGGCCAGCACCGCGACGGCCCGGGAAGAGGTCGACCTGGTCCGTGATCCGCGCACCGGCGGAGTCGATGAACCAGAAGATCGGCAGCTCTTCACGCAGCGCCATCTCGGTGGCACGGATGATCTTCTCCACCGTCCGGGCGCCCCACGATCCGGCCTTGACCGTCGGGTCGTTGGCCACCACGATGGCCGGCCGACCGTCCACCCTGCCTCGCCCGGTGACGACGCCATCGGCCGGCAGGTCGCCCGAGATCGCGTTGGCAAAACGCCCGTCCTCGACGAAGGAGCCTTCGTCGAACAACAACGAGATGCGCTCACGCACATACAGCTTGTTCTGTGAGACGAGCTTGGCGGCAGCCTTCGGCGGGGGCGCCGCGGAGGCTGCATGAGCCACATTCAGCCGCATACGGACATCCGCCACGCGGGGGTCGCCGCCATCGCTGGGGCCAGCGAAATGTGACGCGGGCTGGGAGTGAACGTCCGTCATACCGACATCTCCTGGCATCCGTTCATGAGGCATCTGATTGGTGTGATGGAGCGCTAACCGGGCAGATCAGGTGCTGGGTAGACCGAGGCCCCGGGCGATGACCATGCGCTGGACCTCACTTGTACCTTCGCCTATCTCAAGGATCTTGGCATCCCGGTAGAAGCGCGCAACCGGAAAGTCCTCCATGAAGCCGTTGCCGCCGAAGACCTGCGTGGCGATGCGGGTGGCCGTCACCGCCGCCTCTGTCGAGTAGAGCTTGGCCACTGCCGCGGCGTGCTTGACGTCCTTGACCGAGCGACGCCCGGCGTGGAGCTCGTCCTTGAGCCATGCGGCCTTGTAGGTCAACGTACGGGCCGCGTCAACCATCACCGCAAGGTCGGCGATCTGGAAGGAGATGCCCTGGTTCACGCCGATAGGCCGACCAAATGCGATCCGCGTCTTGGCGTAGGCGATCGAGGCCTCGAGGCAGGCTTGGGCCAGCCCGACGGCAAGGGCGCTGATCGCGATCCGGCCGTCGTCGAGAGTCTTGAGGAACTGTCTGTAGCCGGCACCCTGATCACCCAGCAGGTTCTCGGCCGGGACGCGGCAGTTGTCGAACAAGAGGCCGTGGGTGTCGGACACGTGCCAGCCCAACTTGTGGTAGGGCGCTTCGACGACGAATCCCGTTGTGCCAGAAGGGATCAGGATCGCACTGATCTGTGCTGAGCCGTCAGGGTTGTCACCTGTGCGAGCTGTGACGGTGACGACCGAAGTGATGTCGGTGCCGCTGTTGGTGATGAATGCCTTGGAACCGTTGATCACCCATTCGTCGCCATCGAGGCGGGCCTTGGTGCGAGTGGCGCCCGCGTCGGAGCCAGCCTCGGACTCCGTCAGACCGAACGCCGCGAGAGCACGCCCTGCGACGAGATCGGGCAGGTATTGCTCCTTCTGTTCCTGAGACCCGTAGGTGAGGATCGGGTTGATGCCAAGGCCCACGCCGGCCGAGAGCGTGATGCCGATGGACTGGTCGACCCGGCCCAGCTCCTCGATCGCCACGCAGAGACTGGTGAAGTCACCGTCGGCGCCTCCGAACTCCTCCGGCACCACGAGACCGAACAGCCCGAGGTCGCCCATCTTGGGGATCAGGTCGACCGGGAAGTGCTCCTCGCGGTCCCATGCGGCGATGTGGGGAGCCACCTCTGCCTCGGCGAACTCGCGCACGACTGCGCGGAAGTCTTCGTGTTCCTTGCTGAGCTCGAACATGTGGGGTGGCCCTTCGTTGGCACCGAGGATTGGTCGGAGTCACTTGACGTTGACGTAAACGTAAAGCATCCTGACCAACATGACAAGAGCTCCGCGATGAACCTCGTGACTGCCTCGAGCGAGTCAGAAACAGCGAGCGACCCGAGAACCTGGACGATCGCGCAGGTTGCCGACGAGTTCGGCGTCACCCACCGAGCTGTGCGTCACTACGAGGAGCTCGGGCTCATCTCCCCCGAACGGCGTGGCACCGTGCGCATCTACCGCCGCCGCGATCGCACCCGGCTGAACCTGATCCTGCGGGGCAAACGGCTTGGCTTCGTGCTGGAGGAGATCCGCACGATCATCAACCTGTATGACGAGCCCCGGGGTCAGGCGAGCCAGCTGCGCTACGTGTTGAACCAGATCAACGACCGGCGAGCAGACCTCGAGCGTCGGCGCCGGGACATCGAGGAGGCGCTCAAGGAGCTCGACGACTTCGAGCAGCGCTGCCAGGACGATCTCCTGGCGCTCGACCGTGGCTGAGCGGACTGGGACGGGTCACCTCCGCCATCGCCGCGTCAGGCGCTAGGCTCCCGAGACTATGGCGCCCATCCGTAAAGTGTTGATCGCAAACCGCGGCGAGATCGCCGTCCGTATCGCGCGGGCGTGCAAGGACAGCGGGGTTCGTTCGGTTGCCGTCTACGCCGATCCGGACCGAGACGCCCTGCATGTCAAGGTCGCGGACGAGGCCTACGCGCTTGGCGGTTCGACACCTGGTGACTCGTACCTTGTGCAGGAGAAGCTGATCGCTGTCGCCCTCAGGGCCGGCGCGGATGCGGTTCACCCCGGCTATGGCTTCCTGGCCGAGAACGCTTCATTTGCACAGGCAGTTCTCGATGCCGGGCTGATCTGGATCGGCCCACCCCCCGAGGCGATCCAAGCCCTCGGCGACAAGGTCAGGGCGCGCCTCATCGCCACCAAGGCCCACGCGCACATGGTCCCTGGCACCACCGACCCGGTCGAGAGCAGCGACGAGGTCGTCGCCTTCGCGGAGAAGTTCGGTCTCCCGATCGCCATCAAGGCGGTCTTCGGCGGTGGCGGCCGCGGGATGAAGGTCGCACGCACCATGGAGCAGATCCCCGAGCTGTTCGACTCCGCCTCCCGTGAGGCGATCGCCGCCTTCGGCCGCGGCGAGTGCTTCGTCGAGCGCTACCTGGACAAGCCCCGCCACGTCGAGACGCAGTGCCTTGCCGACGACCACGGCAACATCGTCGTCGTGTCCACCCGCGACTGCTCTCTGCAGAGACGGCACCAGAAGCTGGTCGAGGAGGCGCCAGCGCCCTTCCTTTCCCGCCAGCAGAACGCTGAGATGGTTCGCGCGTCCAAAGCCATCCTGAAGGCGGCCGGCTATCGCGGTGCCGGCACCTGTGAGTTCCTCGTCGGCCAGGATGGCGTCATCTCCTTCCTGGAGGTCAACGCGCGGCTGCAGGTGGAGCACCCGGTCACCGAAGAGGTCACCGGCATCGACCTGGTCCGCGAGCAGTTCCGCATCGCGAGCGGTGAAGCCATCGGCTACTCCGACCCCGCGGCGACGCGCCACTCCATCGAGTTCCGGATCAACGGCGAGGACGCCGGCCGCAACTTCATGCCGGCACCGGGGGTCGTGGTCGAGTTCAGCCCGCCGTCCGGTCCCGGCGTGCGGCTGGACTCGGGCGTAGAGTCCGGGGACGTCATCGGCGGGGGCTTCGACTCGATGCTTGCCAAGCTCATCATCACCGGCAAGGACCGCACGCAGGCCTTGGCCCGTGCACGCCGGGCACTGGCCGAGTTCGTCATCGACGGCATGCCCACCGTGCTGCCGTTCCACCGGGCCGTCGTCCATGACGAGGCTTTCGCCCCCAAGAACCCTGCCCAGCCGTTCACGGTGCACACCCGCTGGATCGAGACCGAGTTCGTCAACGAGATTCCCGCGTACGCCGGAGTCGTGGCGCTTGCCCCTGTGGACACCGGCGAGCGCCAGAGCGTCGTGGTCGAGGTCGGCGGCAAACGGCTCGAGGTGGTTCTGCCCGGCGGCCTGTCATTCGGCGGTGCCGGCAGCGCGTCCCAGAAGAAGGCACCGAAGCGCTCCCGAGGGACCAACGCCGGTGCCGTGGCATCCGGGGACTCCCTGACCGCGCCGATGCAGGGAACCATCGTCAAGATCGCCGTCGAGAACGGTCAGATGGTCGAGGCAGGCGATCTTGTGGTTGTCCTCGAGGCGATGAAGATGGAACAACCGATCAACGCCCACAAGGCCGGAACCATCACCAATCTGAGCGCCAGCGTCGGCGAGACCGTGACCAATGGCGCCGTGGTCGCCGAGATCAAGGACTGACGCGGCATCCGGCCGCGCCTAGACTTCCCGCATGTTCCCCACCCTTGTCAGCGCCGCGGCCTCGCCCGGGGCCAGCCTCCCGATCAAGCTGCTGGTTGTGATCGTGGCGTTCGCCGTCGCCGTGCCGCTGCTCCGCAAGGTGCGCGCCGCCGCCTCCGAGAGCCGAAAGCGTCGATGGGTCAAGGATGGGCTGATGGACCCCCCGATCGCCGACTCCGGGTCCGCGGCTCGTTCGGATCGACCGGAGGCTTAGCCCGCCCCGCACACCAACCGCTGTAATCAGTCGCTGGAGTGAAGGCGCCTGGCCGCCTCAGCGATAGAGCCTGAAAGTGACGGATAGATCGTGATCGTGTTGGCGATCTGATCCACCGTGAGCCGGTGCTGAACCGCAAGGGCGACCGGGAAGATCAGCTCGGAGGCCTGTGGAGCCACTACGACACCGCCGACGACCGTGTTGCTGCCGGTGGCGGCAAAGAGCTTGATGAAGCCGTCCTGCGCGTTCTGCATCTTCGCCCGGGGGTTGGTCGAGAGCGGCAACATCACCGCTCTCGCATCGATGCGCCCCTCGTCGATGTCGTTCTGGGAGTAGCCGACGGTCGAGATCTCGGGATCGGTGAAGATGTTGGCGCTGACGACTCGTAGGTTGAGCGGAGCCACCATGTCCCCCAACGCGTGCGACATCGCGATGCGGCCCTGCATGGCAGCCACGGACGCCAGGGGGAGGACCCCCGTACAGTCGCCCGCGGCATACACGCCTCTCACGGAGGTACGTGAGACCCGGTCGACGCGGATGTGTCCTGAGTCGGTGAGCGCTATGCCTGCTTCGACCAGTCCCATGTCCCCGGTCTGCGGGATCGAGCCCACGGCGAGCAGCACATGTGAGCCGGTGATCTCGCGGCCGTCCTCCAGCGTGACGATCACGCCGTCGCCCACTCGCTTGGCACCAGCTGCACGGGACCGGTTCATGACCTGCATGCCACGCCGCCGGAAGACGTTTTCGATCACGGTGGCAGCGTCGGCGTCCTCACCCGGAAGCACCCGATCACGCGACGAGACCAGGACGACTTCGCTGCCAAGGCCAAGATAGGCGTCTGCGAGCTCGGCGCCGGTCACCCCCGACCCAACGACGATGAGCCGCTTCGGGACGTCGGTCAGCGTGTACAGCTGCTGCCAGGTCAGGATCCGCTCCCCGTCGGGCAAGGCCGAGGCCATGACGCGGGGGGTGGCGCCGGTGGCCACCAGCACGACATCCACATCCAGCTCTTCGGTGGTTCCGGAGACGAGCTCGATGGACACCCTCGAGGGTGACACCAGCCGCCCGATACCGCGGCTGATTCGGACACCGACCGTCTCGAGCCGTTCCTGGATGTCGCGGCTCTGTGCGGAGGCAAGATCAAGAATGCGCTCGTTGACAGCCCCCAGGTCCGCCGCGGCGTCATGCCCGCTCTTCACCCCGTCAAAACGGACTCCGAGTCCGCCGGCCACCTCGATGCGGGAAAGGGAGTGCGAGGTCGAGATCAGGGTCTTGCTCGGTACGCAGTCGGTGAGGACGGCAGCACCCCCCAAACCGTCGCGATCGACAACGGTGACAGACGCTCCGAGATGGGCGGCAACCAGCGCCGCTTCATATCCCCCGGGGCCGCCGCCAAGGACAACGACTGATGTATTTCGATCTCTCACGCGCACCATCCAACCACTCAGCGTGACACGCGCCGATGGGGTTCACCCCGGATGGCGGACACCTTGATAGCGGGATTCATGATCCCGCAGGCAGGATGTCTTCATGTCGGGCAAGCGC
>JABBOX010000108.1 GCA_012927555.1 Phycicoccus sp. | reverse complement strand
CTACGCGAACTCATCACCGACGTCGAAGCACGATCCCTGACCGCCTTCAACGCAGCCGAAGACCCGCCCGGAAAATCATCGAGATAACCGCACCGAGAAGTGCGGAACGTCAGGAGGTGTTCAGCGACGGCATCGAATGCGCCATCTGGGCCTAGCGGCTGAACGAGGTCGTGGACGCGCCACTGAAGAACGAGTCCGTCGACAAACGGCCTGGAATCCCTCCAGGTGCTGTCGAGCTCGCTGGGAATTCTCCTGAGCGGGTTGATTGCCAATTCGTCCTGATATCGATGGGTTCCACAGTTTCTGCCTTGACTGTCGCAGGCACTGTCTAGGGTGAGCACTGTTGGGTCGCGTCCTCACTGGGGGGAGTTCATTTTGTACGCCGTTATCGATACCGAAACGACTGGTCTTTCGCCTCGCCTGCATCACCGAGTCGTCGAGCTGGCAGTCGTTCTCGTTGACGAGAGAGGGCAGATCGAGAGCGAGTTCTGCACGCTTCTGAACCCGGAGCGCGATCTCGGACCGCAGCACATTCATGGCATTCGTGCGGCAGACGTGATCAACGCGCCCAGATTCACAGATGTTGCCGGCCACCTCCTTGGCCTTCTTTCAGGGCGAACGATTGTTGCGCACAACCTCCCTTTTGACCTCACGTTTCTCGACGCCGAGTTCGACCGGCTTGGTGTCCCCTTCCCCCTGACCCGGGACATGGGCGTGTGCACCATGACCTGGTCCTCGCAGTTCCTTGAAAATTCAGGACGGTCGCTTCGAGAGTGCTGTGCGGCAGCCAACGTCCCACTCACCGGTTGGCACTCTGCTCTCTCCGACACCAGGGCGGCGGCAGGCCTGCTGCGCCACTACATTTCGGCTTCTGCCGGTGAGCCGCCATGGCAGGAGATGCTGCACCGAAACCGCGAAGTGCTCTGGCCCAAGTTCGACATCAGCCCATTTCAAGCGTGCTCGCGCAGTGCAGCACCCAAAGCGCCCGCGCTGTCCGATGCCCTGGTGTCACGTCTGGTCGACTTCATGCCTCGCGTTGATTCCTCGGATGTTGCTGATCCCTATCTCGCGGTTCTTGATGAGGCTCTCGTCGATCGGTGCATCTCGACGGACGAGCAGTCGGCTCTTGCTGCTCTGGCGAGCAGTCTGGGTTTGACCGCAATCGATGTCGCGAGACTCCACCGTGACTACCTCAATGCGTTGGCGCGTGTCGCGCTGGCAGACGGACATCTTTCGAAAGAGGAAGCCTCCGATCTGCAACAAGTCGCCAAGATCCTCGGGCTACCGGAGGCTGCGGTGTCCGAAGCCTTGGCGAAGGCAGGCGTTGATCGTGTTGTTCGCCCGACCGAAGGGCGCCTACCGCTTGAGCCAGGTGACATGATCGTGTTCACCGGCGACATGGCGGAATCCAGGGAATTGTGGATGAAGCGCGCTGCCGAGCACGGGTACGTGCCCCACCCGTGCGTGACCAAGAAGGTGCGACTTGTCGTTGCGGCCGACACCGACTCTCTTTCGGGAAAGGCCAAGAAGGCCCGCGGCTACGGCATCCCGGTCATGAGCGTCGATGACTTTCGCACCGCGCTGGGGTACCCGAGCCCAGCGCCCGGCGAGTTCGCCGCCAGCCGAGACTGGGGGAATAGCGAAAGCCAGTGGGCCAAGGCTCTGCGCAACGAGGCGGGGAAGTGATCCTTTGACCATCCTTGAGGACTCGAGCACCGAAGTTGGGGTTCCACTTGCCGGGCCTAGCATCATCGACGGGCAGCCAACCAGGGCACCGGTGATCGTTGCTCAGCAAGGTGATCAGGTCGCCATTTGGCAGGTCGATCTCGCTGGGAACCCGTGCGGCGCCTGGGTGTTGCCTTATGAGGGTGTCGACTCGGCACTTCGACTGCTGTCTATCTGCGACCGACGCGGCCTGATCACAATGGATCCCGAGCGCACTGTGGGCCCCCTGCTCGGATGGGCGAAGGCAGGCGGCATTTCGATCGATCGCGAGGCGCTCGAATCCAGACTCTGTCTTCTTTCAACCTTGGTTGAAGAGACAAGGGAAGCCCGCGCCACGTATGTTGCCGCCGTGCGTGAGCTGGAAGTTCGCGATGGGAAGCGTCTGTCCCCATTGGTATGGGGGCGGCCCGTCCCCGAACCCGTTCCGCAGACCCTCGACCAGTGGGCTTCGGCTTCGCAACTCCCGCGGGTGGACGTTCAGTCCGTGGGCGACGAAGCACTGCAAGTCGCCGGCCTGGCTCGGTATGCCCTGGGCCTCTGGATTGACACTGAAGGGCGCCGTAACAGGCGGAAGTATCTACAAGACGAGTTCGGCCAAAGCCAGCCGCTTTCGTCGTCGTGGCGACGGGCGGTTGTAAGTGCCTATGGGTCGCCATTTGACCTCCCGGCGACTAGCCCACAGCGGAATTGACGTGGGCGATGGAGGAACCGATCGGCGGCAAGCTCGAAGACGGGCGGCTCAGCGGCCACAGGGCGTCCCGTCGTAGCGGTTGGACAGGTGAATCCCGGTCAAGGCTGACCGCAGTCAGAAGCGGGCCGATGACCCCCGTTTCTCTGATCTCTCGGGTGGGGTCGGCTATGTTGTCGAACAACAGATTCGGGGTGTGATCGTGGTCGGCAAGGCAGTTGGGGGCGGGTCGAGCGCGGTCGCAGCATCCGCACACGCCGCCTGTTCGCGTTTCCGAGGGACGGACCCTCTGGTGACGGGGGTAACCCGGCGCGGATTGGCCAAGCAGGTCGGCTTCACCGACGACTTTGGCGGCATCCCCGAAGCCCGCTGGATGCGCGCTATGACCTTCGAGCGCCTCGTTCGAGAAGAACGATTCGCGAGCGAGGTCGCCACGACGGCCGTTGGACGGCTGGGCCTCGACCGACCGACTGAAGTTGTGACGGTCAACGCGAACGTCAACGTCGATAAGACTGCCGACTTACTCGAAGCCGCGCAGACCCGGGCCGTAAACGACGGTGCGGCAACATTGATCCACGGACTGGCTGTTCCGTTCGTGGGGTTCGAGGACACTCGCTCCACCGACGTCAAGCCGGACTTCGCTGTGATCGCCTCACAGGTCGATGGCGAGGGCCTGTCATGGCTGATCGTCGGCGACGCCAAGGACTACGAGCGGGTCCGCTCGCGAATCGAGGACACCCGCCTCCTCAAAGGTTTCCTCCAGGTCGCGCTCGGTGCCGAGTCCGCCGCAGCCTGGTCGCGTCTGCCCGACGGGATGTCGGTCCACTCCTACGGGGTGCTCGCAGTCCCGCGCAACTCGTTCCTACAGCCGGAAGCCCTGGTCGAGCTGATCGACGACCACCGGGCAGAGGTCCGAATGCGAGTCGAGGAGCGCCGGCGCGAGGCCGCTGACACCAAATACGATGAATCGACTGACCTGGCGTCGTTCGTCTCCCATCTCCAGGCGACCTTCGACCCTGCCGCCTGTACGACATGCACCCTGTTCTCCTACTGCCGAGACGAGCTGCGCCGCTCGACCGACCCCACCGACCTTCTGATCGAGCTCGGGATCCCGCCGGACATCAGACCGCACGTCGTCGGAATCGTCGACGGCACTGGCGTCCTCGGGCGCGCGCCGGCCTCCGCCATCGCGTCCCTGACTGCGACGCTGGAAGGGGTTGCCCAGTCGACGGGACAACTTCGCCTGGACCCGGCCGGCCTTCCGGGGACGGTCAATGTCGTCATCGCCAAGTCCGATGCCGCCGCGCTCGGCATTCACGGGATCGCATTGCAGCGCGTGACGGCCCAGGGACGGAAGCCGTGGAAGACGACTGTTTTCGACGACCCCCAATCGCCGGACACGCGCCGCGCTGTGATGCGCCTACTCGGCCGTGAGCTGTCTGCTGCCATGGCCGAGCTCCGCAAAGCAAGTCCGGCAGGGCCGAGTCCCATCCACCTCGTTGTCCCGGACATGCCGACGGCCGACGTCCTGGTGTCGATCGCCGACAACCTCGCGGGCGTCGAGCTGAGTCGACTCCGTTGGGAGCGTGACAAGCAGATGGGCCGAAAGCCACTGACGTTCAATGGTGAGGATGCGCAGGTTCCGGCTGCCCTGTCCGAGTCCGATCGCACTGCTGTGTCGTTTCTGCTCGAAGAAGACCGCGCCCGCGCTCTCACGTTGCGGTCACCGATCGTGGACGTTCGCGGCGCGCTCGCTCGGCATGTGGTGGCCGGGGGACCCGCGGTCAGTTCGTACCGCTTGGACTACCTGACGTCGTGGGCTCATGCCACACCGGACGATCCGCTGGAGCACCGGACTGTTACCGATGAAATCGAGGCGTCGTGTGACACACCCGGTGCCCGTCTGACCAACCGGCGCTCCGACGACGTCCACCGCGCACTCGCCGGGTCCAAGTCCCGTCGACGCCCACCCGGAGGTGGCCCCGCAGACCCGGCACGGTACGACGCCCTCGTGACCGAGGAGCTCGACTACAAATGCAGGACTCTGGAGCTCGCCCTCGACGCGCTCGAAGCAGTTCCAGATTCGATCCTTCGTGAGGTCCACCGTGCGATCGAGGGTGATGCCCAGTCCGTGTGGCGTCGGCGCCTGTCACTCCACGCGTCCGACCTGGTCCGATTCGGACGGACGTACCGTCACTGGCGCAATTCGCTGGTGCCGATAATCGAGAGCGACGGCAAGTGCCACAGCCAGTTGTTGGCCTTGGCCAACCCGCAGGCCGCCCGCGACCTCGCCATCGACGCTGGTTCTCGCGAGGTCGCACTCGCCGCCGTCGTGTCCGTCGATCCGTTGGTCATTGATGTGGCGTCACGACGCATTGGCGACGGGTCTCGCATCGTGCTGCTCCACGTTAACGGCGAGTCGTCCGTCGAGCACCCGGACATCGACGTTATCGCCCAAGGCGGGAGCTTCAAGTTCTCTGGAATGGCCGTAGGTCCGCTGTCCCAAAGCGTTTCCGACACCAAGGCCGGTCACACGGTGCGATTCCAGTGGGCTCCGCAAAACGTGCCGTCCCTGACCGCTGGGGACGACCTCGTCATCGCTGACTTCACGTGGTTCTCGAAGCTCAAGGGCAACCGAGCCCTGAACGTCGACCGACCGAAGCCGGATGAAATCTCCGCGCCCAAGACCACGTGCGAGCCTGACTCGTATGCGGACGCCCCGGCCGGTCACCGATACTGCTGCCGCCCGCACGAGGACGCCGAAGCCGACTGGTCCGACCAACTCGCCGGCCGCCGGGCCCGCGGCGAGCTGAACCCCGACGTCTGGCCGCCGGTCCGCAACGGCGACGCGTTCGAGGTTTCCCCCGCCAACGCACCGACCGGTGACCCCATCGCACAGCCGGCCACTCAGCCCCCTGAACACCTGACCATCGACGACCTGGACTGACCGCGTGCCAATCGAGTTCTCCTCTCCCGCCTGTTCAACAGTCGACGAGGTCCACCATGCCCGCGCTGCCTCAGGCAACGCAGCAGTCGCGGACGAGGCGATCGGTGTTCTGCGAGACGCACTGTCAGGCGCGGCACCGGTGGACCGGATCCTGCTCAAGGCCGCCGCCGGAGCCGGAAAGTCGTTCGTCCTGAAGCGGTTGGTCGCGGACGCGATCGAGCACCCGCGGTGCCGCAGGATCGCCGTCGTCGCCTTCACCAACAACCAGATCCACCCACTTGCAGCCTCACTCGGCGCGACCCTGGGTGCCGACCGCGTATGTCTCTTCGTCAGCAAGCACCGGTACGGCGACGTTCCGGACGAAGCCCACGCTAACGCCACGGTCGTCACCACGACGTCAGCGATTCCGCTGGACTGCGATGTCGTCATCTCGACGTCCCACAAACTTGGAGCCATCAGCGAGCTGAAGCGGCAGATGGACCACTTCGGTCCCGGACACAACGGCGCCTCCCCGTTCGACGTCCTCTTCGTCGACGAGGCGTGGCAGCTTCCCCATCACCTCTTCGACAAGGTCGCTAAGGCCGCACCGATCGCGGTCGGCGTCGGCGATGTCGGTCAGCTCCCACCCCTCGAGATCGGCGCGAATCCGTGGCGAGGCGACCCCGGCTTCAACCCCTACCGGGCGTGGCCGACGGACTCCCACGAGGACGCGCGGACGTGGTCAGTCGAACTACCCGCCGTGTGGAGACCGACCGCCGCGCATCTTGACCTGTGGCGAGCTTTCTACCCCGAGTGGGACCAGTTGCACTGTGTGGCCGCTCCGGGCGACCGAGCCCTGGTCGCCGAAGGCTTGAGCGGCATCGCTGCGGACGTTTGGCGTCAGGTCGGCTCCGGCGTGCCCACGCTGCTCGAGGTCGCCGGGCTGCCCGCCCCGGAGGCCGCTGACGTCGACCTCCCCTTGATGGGCGTCGTCGAGTCACTTCTCGACGAGCTGCTGACGGCTGGATTCGCGCTCGAGAGTGCCGAGTACGACGACGCCGGCACCCCGACCGGAAAGTCCTTGTCCGCGAGTCCCGGCGATGTGCACGACGAGCAGTTGATCGCCGTACTTGCCACGCGCAACCAGGCAGTGGACGACGCCACCGACGTGGTCGAGCGGCTGCGCACCAAGCACTCGCTCTCGGATACGGACGTCGTCGCCTCGACGGTCGACTCCTGGCAGGGCCAGACGAACGGCATCACGGTCGCGATCCACCCCTTGTCCGGAGCCGCACAACTCGACGAATTCAACTCAGCGTTCGGACGCCTCGCGGTGACGTGCACCCGGGCGACTCACGGGCTGCTGATGATGGCTCGTCCCGGCCTCGACCAACTACTCGGCGAGGCTCCCGCGCGCCCCGGCACTCCGTTTGGCGAGCCCGGTAACCGCCACCTACCGCGTCAGACGCACCAGCGGATCCTTGCCACGTTCGCCCGTGGCACCCTGACCATCGAACCTGACGATCTCTAAGGAGTTCCCTTGTCCCGGCTCAACGATCTGATTCGGCAAGCGCGTCTCAAAGACCCGGCCCTGGCAGACGACCTCGAGAGGGAGGTCGCCGCGTTGGCGGACCGACGCGCGTTCGGGCTGAACTTCGAACGCCACACCCCCGAGACGGTGGAGCTGCCCGGTCGTCGGGTGGGGCATGGAGACAAGGTCCGGGTCCTGCCACCACGCGGGGCATCCCCGAAGAAGGCGGACGAGCGGCTATGGCGAGTCAAGTCGATCGAGAAGGACGGTGATGGTCGACGCACGGCGACGCTCGAGTCAATGTCTGACGACGACGGGTCCGAGACAGTGGCCGTTGCTGATTTAGTCGTGGTCGCGGAGTTTCGGGACCCCATCTACCCGGGCCTGGTCTCCACCGGCAAGGTCGAACGTGGCGGGGACAAACCGTTTCACACGGTGATCAACGCGGAGAACTATCACGCCCTCCAGTCCCTGCTGTTCACGCATCGCGGGAAAGTGGACTGTATCTACATCGACCCGCCGTACAACACGGGTGCGAAGGACTGGAAGTACAACAACGACTATGTCGAAGGGGAGGACCTGTATCGCCACTCGAAGTGGCTTGCTTTCATTGAACGACGGCTGCTCCTCGCCCGCGAACTTCTCAATCCCACTGATTCCGTGATGGTTGTAGCGATTGACGAGCGCGAGGGTCACAGGCTGGGTCTTCTGCTGGAGCAGGTCTTCCCCGAAGCCCGGGTGCAGATGGTCACGTCCGTCGTCAACCCGAAGGGAGTTCCGAAAGCGAAGGAGTTCTCGCGCATAGATGAGTGGCTCTTCTTCGTCATGATCGGGGAAGCGTCGCCTGATCGTTGGCAGACCGACATGCTCAACGAGCAGAGCGTCAAGACGAGCGTGCGATACGTCAACCTGAAGCGCGAAGGCACCAACTGGCACCGAGCTGACCGGCCAGGGCTGTTTTACCCAATCTACGTTGACCCGGCGTCCGGTCAGATTGAGGCTTTCGGGGAACCACTTCCTCCCGACGCTGACAGACATGCCCAGCCTGACCGTCAGGGCTTGCTAACCATTTGGCCAATCAAGCCAGACGGGTCGGAGGCACGGTGGCAGCAGAAACCGAGCTCGGCCCGTGCTCTGCTCGCGGAGGGCCTGCTCAGGTCACGCCTGACTCGCGACGAGGCATCGGCAATCATCGAGTATCTCTCAGCAGGACAGCGCCAGTTCCTTGCTGATGGACGACTGATCAGCACCGGACAAGACATCAACGGAGCACTAATAGTCGTGCCAGGCGTCGGCGGCACGGAGATCCCGAAGACGATTTGGCGCCAGACTTCTCACTCTGCCACCGAACACGGCAGTAAGTTGCTAAGCGCGCTGCTTGGAGGACGCAAGTTTCCGTTCCCAAAGTCGCTCTACGCAGTGGAGGATGCACTTCGGTTCTTCGTAATGGACAAACCTAATTCATTGGTCGTCGATTTCTTCTCTGGTTCGGGCACAACTGCGCACGCGGTTATGCGACTTAATAGGCAAGATGGTGGACATCGACGCAGCATCTCAGTTACCAACAACGAGGTTTCTGCCGAAGAACAGGCCGGGTTGCGCAAACAGGGACTTCGCCAGGGGGATGGCAAGTGGGAATCGCTGGGAATCTGCGACTATATAACCAAACCGCGCATCGAGGCGGCGATCACAGGCAACACACCGAGCGGCGATCCGATCAAAGGCGAGTACAAGTTCATCGATGAGTTCCCGATGGCCGAGGGGTTCGAGGAGAATGTCGAGTTCTTCACACTGACCTACGAGGCGCCTCTGCGCGTCGCGAGCAACCGGGAGTTCCAGCGGATCGCTCCGTTGCTGTGGCTCCGGGCGGGCGCGTGCGGCCGACGGATCGAGGACCTGTCGAAGGGATGGGACGTCGCTGACTCGTATGGGGTGATCGCGGATCTCGACCAGGTGGACAAGTTCGTACGCGCTCTGTCCGACCAGCCGGATGCTGTCGTCGCGTTCGTCGTGACCGACGAGGACCGTCTCTTCGAGTCCATTGCGCGGGAATTGCCGGAGCACGTGGAGCCGGTGCGGCTCTATGAGGCGTACCTGCGCAACTTCGAGATCGAGTCCGGAAGGGGTGCGCGGTGAAGTTCACGCTGAAGGACTACCAAGAGGACGCCGTCGACGACGTGCTGAGGAACCTCGAGCGCGCGCGAACCAACTTCCACAGGGAC
>JABBOX010000095.1 GCA_012927555.1 Phycicoccus sp. | reverse complement strand
GCGCGGGCCCTTGCCGATCGGGGCGATGAGGTCGATCAACCGGGTCGAAAGAATATTCGGCTCGGTCTCAAGACGCAGACGCTCCTGCGGGTAGAGCGGAGTGAGCTTGCTGAAGTCGACACGGCCGCGGGACTGCTCCGGGGTCAGACCGTTGATGGTGTCCAGTCGAACCAGCGCGTTGAACTTCTGGCGGGCCGGGATCTGCTCGCCCTCGCGAAGTGCGCGGACGGCACCGGTGACGGCGTCACCTTTGCGCAGGTCGTTCTTCTTGACGATGCCGAGCGGCACGTAGACGTCGTTCTCACCGGGCAGGTAGCCACTGGTGCGCAGGAACGCATAGCTGTCGAGCACCTCAAGGATGCCGGCCACGGGAACAAGGACGTCGTCCTCGTGAATGACCTCGACGGTCTCGTTCTGGCCCTGGCCACCCATGCCTTCGCCCGAGCCGCCACGACGCTTGCGGTCGCGGCTGCGCTGACGGTTCCGCCGGCGACCTCCGGGTGAGTCGTCGTCCTGGTCGTAGCGGCCGCGGCTCTCGTTCTGGCCGCCCTGCTGGCCGCCCTGCTGGCGGTCATGCTGGCGGTTGTCGCCACGACCATCATGCTGACGGTCGCCCTGCTGGCGGTTGTCCTGCTGGCGGTTGTCCTGCTGGCGGTTGTCCTGCTGGCGGTTGTCCTGACGTCCGCCTTGACGGTCGCTCTGCTGACGGTCGTTCTGGCGCGGCGGGCGCCCGTTGTCCGCAGGGTTGACCTCTGCCGGTGCGTCGTGAGGCGCAACGGTGTCCACCTGGACGTGGTCCGGGACGGACGGCGTAGCGCCGTCATCGGCCGGCGAGATCCCGGCCGGACGCTGGGCCCGACGGGAGGTGCGAGCTGGACGCTGGCCGGCGTCCGGCGCGGCCACGGACAGCGGCGCCGCTGCGGGCGCGGTGGACGTCGAGCTGGCTGATGCTGAACCGCCGGCCTGGCTGGCCTTGATCGCGGTAACCAGGTCGCCCTTGCGCATCTTGGCGGTCCCGGTCAGGCCGAGACTCCCGGCCATGCCCTGGAGCTCGGCCAGCTTCATGGTGCTGAGGCTGCCTGCGCGCTTGGGTGTCTCGTCGGCGGCAATGGTATGCGCGCTTGCGAGATCGGTGGTGTTTGTCACGAAGGATCCTTCCCCCTCGTATTCGGTCCACGCAGAATGCCGGACCGGGGATGTGGTGTCAGAGGACCCTGACTTGAGGGAACACTGACGGGTGGGAAACCACGAGAGCCGGCGTGAAGACGCCGCGTGCATCAAGAAGGCGCACTCGCTTAGTGGTTGGCGCACCTGTTGTGGTGTCCTCGATCAAACGTGATCGCCGGTAACCACCGGGGTGCAGATTCAATATAACACCCCACTCGATCGCCGGCAGCCTGGGCGCCGAACGTGTCGTACCACTCGCGCCCATCAACGGCACGCGCAGTCATCACCCGCTCATCGCTCAGGTCGAGACCCGTTCGAGGCTGGCGCCCATGAGCGGCATCCCGGGCGCGAGCACCCGCCATACGGAATGGTCGGCCAGGGCTCGGGCCTCCTCGATCTGCGGCGGCGTGGTGAGGACGAGGACGCTGGGCCCGGCACCGGAGATGACGGCCGCATGTCCTTTGCCGCGAAGGGTATCCAGCAGTGCCATCGAGTCCGGGAAGGATGATCGGCGCTGTTCCTGGTGCAGCCATTCCCGGGTGGCGGCAAGCAGCAGCTCAGGACGTCGGGTGACCGCCTCGACGAGCAGACCGACCCGGGCAGAGTTCTGTGCCGCGACGCAGTGAGGGATCAGTTCGGGCAGGACCGCTCGCGCAGTGGCCGTCGGCAGCTGGGTCGCAGGGATGAACAGCAGCGGTATGACGTCCGCAGTCACCTCGAGCTGCACGGAGTGGATCTGCCCGGAGTCCACGTCGTCCGCCCACGACAGGGTCATGCCGCCGAACACGCTGGCCGAGGCGTTGTCGGGGTGGCCCTCGATGGCCGTGGCGAGGTTGTTGGTGAAAGCGCGGTCAAAGGTGTTGTCAGCACTGTCTCGACCGGTCGCCATGTCGCAAAGCCCTTGCGCGGCAACGATTCCGGCCACGATTGCGCTCGCGGACGACCCCAGCCCGCGACCGTGCGGGATAGCGTTTCGACAGCTGAGGTGCAGACCCGCCGGTGGCTTGACCCTGAGCTGCTCCCAGGCCCGCACCATCGACCGATGGACCAGGTGCCGGTCGTCGCGAGGCACGTCTGCCGCGCCTTCGCCCTCGACCTCGATGACCAGACCCGGCTCGGCGGTCACTGTCGCGACACACTCGTCCCAGATCCCGAGGGCCAGCCCGATGGAGTCGAATCCCGGGCCGATGTTGGCGCTGCTGCCCGGGACCCTGACGCGGACCGACGACCCTTCGAGCAGCCTGACCAGACTGACCAGATCGGTCACGGTCTAGCCCTCGAGCCCGAGCGCGTTGGCCGCGGTGAAGGCGTCGAGCGGCACACGGGTCGGCACGATCTCGACCCCGTCGACGTCCTTGAGCGCCCAGGACGGATCCTTCAACCCGTGACCGGTCACGGTGCACACGATGCGAGCGCCTGCCGGGACCAGTCCCGCGGCATGCGCAGCGAGCAGCCCGGCCACGCTGGCGGCAGAAGCCGGCTCGACGAAGATGCCTTCCTTGGCGGACAGCAGTCGGTGTGCGGCGAGGATCTGCGCATCGGAGACGGCGTTGATCATTCCTCCCGAGTCGTCGCGTGCCTCCACGGCCTGGCGCCACGAGGCGGGGTTGCCGATCCGGATGGCGGTGGCAATGGTCTCGGGGTGGTCGATCGGATGACCCTTGACGATGGGCGCGGCGCCCTCCGCCTGGAAACCCCACATCTTGGGGAATTTCGTTGCAGGGCCTGGCTTTTCGCTGTCACGGTGGTACTCGCGATAGCCGCGCCAGTAGGCCGTGATGTTGCCGGCGTTGCCGACGGGCAGGCAGTGGATGTCGGGCGCGTCCCCCAGAACGTCGACGATCTCGAACGCCGCGGTCTTCTGGCCCTCGATCCGCGCCGGGTTGACCGAGTTGACCAGCTCCACCGGATAGGCCTCGGCAAGCTTGCGGGCCAGGGTCAGGCAGTCGTCGAAGTTGCCGTCGACCTGGAGCAACGTGGCACCGTGGGCGATCGCCTGGCTGAGCTTGCCCATCGAGATCTTGCCGTCCGGCACGAGAACGGCGCAGGCCATGCCGGCCTTGGTCGCGTAGGCGGCCGCCGACGCGCTGGTGTTGCCTGTCGAGGCGCAGATCACGGCCTTGGCGCCGCGACGCGCGGCCACCGATATGGCCGTGGTCATGCCACGGTCCTTGAACGACCCTGTCGGGTTGAGGCCTTCGTACTTGACGAAGACCTCGGCGCCCACGAGCGACGACAGGTGGGCCGCAGGGATCAACGGGGTGCCGCCCTCGCCCAACGTCACCACGGGCGCACCTGCGAGTGAAGGCAAGCGGTCGGCATATTCCTCAATGACTCCGCGCCAGAAGTGAGGCGTCGTGTGGGTCATGGTCACTCTCCTTCGACGCGCATCACCGAGGTGACGGCACGGACTGTGGACAGGTGGGCCAACGCCTCGACCGTTGCTGACAGGGCAGCATCAGAGGCCGTGTGCGTCACGACCACCAGGCTTGCACGCCCTTCGCCGGGGGTCTGTGGATCTGGCGAAAGCAGTTGCTGTCTCACAGTTTCGATCGAGACGTTGTGCTCGGCGAAAGCCAGGGCTACCTGGGCGAGGACACCGGGACGGTCCGCCACGTCGAGTCTGATGTGATAGCGCGTCATGGCCAGCCCCATCGGGAGGATGGGCAGCTCGGCATAGGTCGACTCACCGGGCCCGCGACCGCCGACGACCCTGTGCCGGGCCACGGCCACGACGTCACCAAGGACGGCGGATGCCGTGGGATCGCCGCCCGCGCCGCGGCCGTAGAACATCAGCTGCCCCGCGGACTCAGCCTCGACGAAAACCGCGTTGAACGCTTCGCGGACGCCCGCCAGCGGGTGACTGCGCGGAATCATGGCGGGGTGGACCCGGACCGAGATGCCGTCCCCCGGGTGACCGGTGTCGTTGCCGTCTGTTGAGCCGTTGCCCGGGATGAGCTCGCAGATGGCGAGAAGCTTGACGACGCAGTCCATCTCACGCGCCGCGCTGATGTCGGCGGCGCTCACCTCGGTGATGCCTTCGCGATAGACGTCCCTGGCGCTGACCCGGGTGTGGAATGCCAGCGAGGCCAGGATGGCGGCCTTTGCCGCGGCATCGAACCCCTCGACGTCTGCGGTCGGGTCCGCCTCGGCATAACCGAGCGCCTGCGCCTGGTCGACGGCATCGCCGAAGGACGCGCCGGTCGTGTCCATCTTGTCCAGCACGTAGTTCGTGGTGCCGTTGACGATGCCCAGGATCCGGCGGACGTCGTCACCTGCCAGCGACTCACGCAACGGCCGAAGCAGCGGGATGGCTCCTGCAACTGCCCCTTCGTAGTACAGGTCGACATCGCAGTCCTGCGCCGCCTCGTAAAGGCGCGGACCGTCCTCGGCCAGCAACGCCTTGTTGGCGGTGACGACGCTGGCGCCGTGCTTCATCGCCCGAAGAATGAGGGAACGGGCAGGCTCGATGCCCCCGATGACCTCGATGACCACGTCGGCCCTGGTGACGAGCTCTTCGGCGTCGACCGTGAACAAGGCCGGGTCGACACCGGTCTCCGAACGGTTCTTGTCTGGGCGCCGTACCGCGACGCCGACGATCTGCAGCGGGCGACCCACCCGTGCGGCAAGATCACCCGCGTGCTCTGTCAACAGCCGAGCCACGGAAGTCCCGACGACACCGCACCCGAGCAGCGCCACGCGCAACGGTTGCGCCTGCTTGTCGGTCTCGCTCACGATCGCTCCTCTTGGTCGATGTCCAGGGCCAGCAGGTCCTCGATCGTCTCGCGCCGCACGATCTCGCGCACCACACCCCCCCGAACGGCCACGACAGGCGGTCGCGGCAGGTGGTTGTACTGGCTGGACAGGCTCCGGCAGTAGGCGCCGGTGCCGGGAACGGCAAGCAGGTCACCGGCACTGATGTCGGAAGGCAAGAACTCATCCTTGACGATGATGTCGCCGCTCTCACAGTGCTTGCCGACGACCCGGGCAAGCGTCGGCGAGGCCTGGCTGACCCGGCCCGCGATCGTGCAGGAGTAGTCGGCGTCATAGAGCGCCGGGCGGATGTTGTCGCTCATCCCGCCGTCGACGGCGACATAGGTGCGCGAGGCGTCGCCATCGAGCAGAACCTCTTTGACCGTCCCCACTTCATAGAGCGTGAAGGTCGACGGCCCGGCAATCGCGCGCCCGGGCTCGATCGAGATCCTGGGGACCGGGACGCCGTCGGCCCGGCACTCGCGCTCAATGATCTCCGCCATGCCGGTGGCCAGGTCGCGTGGGGACGACGGGTCGTGCTGAGTCGTGTAGGCGATCCCGAAGCCGCCACCGAGATCGAGCTCAGCCATCCGGATGCCGTGCTCGCGAGCCACGTCCAGGTGCAGCCCGAGGACGCGGTGGGCTGCCACCTCGAAGCCGCTCGTGTCGAAGATCTGGCTGCCGATGTGGGAGTGCAGACCCAGCAGGGACAGGTATGCCGGGTGCCCCAGGATGCGGCGCACCGCCTCTGCCGCCTCTCCCCCGGCGAGACTGAAGCCAAACTTCTGGTCCTCGTGGGCGGTGGCGATGTATTCGTGGGTGTGCGCCTCGACCCCGACGGTGACCCGGACCATGACGGGGGCCACGACGTCGAGCCGCTCGGCTGCGGCGGCCACCCGTTCGATCTCCTCGAAGGAGTCGACCACGACGCGACCGACTCCGTATCGCAGGCCAGCCTCGATCTCGGCAACGCTCTTGTTGTTGCCGTGGAAGCCGATTCGGTCACCGGGAAAGCCGGCTCGGATCGCCACGGCCAGCTCGCCACCGGAGCAGACGTCCAGACCCAGGCCCTCCTCGTGGATCCACCGTGCCACGGCGGTGCACAAGAAAGCCTTGCCGGCGTAGTAGACGTCGGCGCCACCGCAGAGATCCCGGAAGACCTCGTCGAACGACTGCTTGAAGTCTCGCGCACGAGAACGGAAGTCGTCCTCGTCAATCACGTATGCCGGGGTGCCGAAGTCTCTGGCGATCTCGCGGACGTCAAGGCCACCGACGGCCAGAGCGCCCTCGCCGCCCCGATGGACCGAGTGTGCCCAGAGCGCCGTGACCAACTCGTTGACGTCCTCGGGGGGACGCAACCACGACGGACCACGGTGCGCGCCATCGGCGTGGAGCGCACCAGCCTCATGCGCCCCCATCAGAGCCGCTCAGGCGATGAGACCCCGAGCAGGCCAAGGCCATTGGCCAGGACGACCCGCGTGGCCTCGTTGAGCCAGAGCCGCGTGCGGTGCAGGTCCGTGATCTCTTCGTTGGCCTCTCGAGGGCGGACCCGGCACTCGTCGTACCACTTGTGGAAGTGGCCGGCGAGATCCTCGAGGTAGCGCGCGACCCGATGGGGCTCGCGCAGCTTGCCCGCCTGCGCGACGGTCCTCGGGAAGTCCCCCAGGGCGGCCAGGAGGGCAGCCTCGGAGTCATGGGTGAGCAACGACGGGTCGAAACCGTCGGCGAGATGCACGCCATCCTCACCGGCCAGTCGGGTGACGTTGCAGGTCCGGGCGTGGGCGTACTGCACGTAGAAGACGGGGTTCTCGTTGGTGTGCTTGGTCAGCAGGTCCAGATCAATGTCGATCATCGAGTCCGTCGAGGACCGGGTGAGTGCGTAGCGTGCGGCGTCGACCCCGACGGCCTCGACGAGATCCTCCAGCACCACGACGGTCCCGGCTCGCTTGCTCATCCGCACCGGCTCGCCGTCCTTGATCAGGTTGACCATCTGGCCGATCAGGATCTCGAGGTTCTCGTGCGGGGTGTCGCCGAAGGCCGCGCACATGGCCATCATCCGCCCGACGTAGCCGTGGTGGTCGGCGCCGAGCAGGATGAACGCCCGGTCGAAGCCGCGCTCGCGCTTGTTCAGGTAGTAGGCGAGGTCACTGGAGATGTATGCCGGCTCGCCGTTGGACTTGATGACCACGCGATCCTTGTCGTCCCCGTAGTCGGTGGTACGCAGCCATGTGGCGCCACTCTTCTGATACATCGCGCCCAGCTCGGTCAACCGGGCGATGGCACGGTCGACAGCGCCGGACTCGTGCAGGTCGTTCTCGTGGAAGTAGACGTCGAACTTCACACCAAAGTCATGCAGAGACGCCTTGATCTCGGTGAACATCAGGTCGACGCCCAGCGTGCTGAAACGTTCCAGAGCCTCCGGATCGGGCAGGTCGAGAATGCCCGACTCCCTCTCCATCACAGCAACGGCGATGTCACTGATGTAGGCACCGGCGTAGCCATCCTCGGGGGCCGGATCGCCTTTGGCAGCAGCCAGCAGCGACGTCGCGAAACGATCGATCTGGGCTCCGTGGTCGTTGAAGTAGTACTCGCGGGTCACCTCGGCGCCCGAGAACTCGAAGATGCGCGCCAGCGCGTCACCGACGGCTGCCCATCGGGTGCCCCCGAGGTGGATCGGGCCGGTCGGGTTGGCCGAGACGAACTCCACGTTGATCCGGTGGCCAGCCTCCGCGTCGCCGCGACCATAGGCCGGCCCAGCCTCGACAATCGCCCGCGCGAGCTCTCCGGCCGCCGCGGCGTCCAGCGTGATGTTGAGGAATCCCGGCCCGGCGATGTCAACCGCCTTGACGCCGCTCACCGCGCCCAGGCGCGCGGCCAGGGTCGCGGCCACCTGGCGGGGCGGCATACCGGCACCCTTGGCAATCTGCATGGCGATGTTCGTCGACCAGTCGCCGTGATCCCGACTCCGGGTCCGCTCGATGCGCACCTCATCCGGCACGTCCACGGCAAGCTCACCGGCAGCGACGGCGTCGATGAGGGCGGTGCGGATCGCGAGGACGAGCAGTTCGGGGTTCACCCCCACGATTCTAGGGGCGCCCTCGTGGTCGACCCGGACCCGTCTCACCATGGGTCGCCCAGCTTGTTTGGAGCGGATTTGTTTGAGGCGGAACATGAGTTGTCCAGTAGCCTTTGAACGTGCCAGTTTGTCGAACTTCTGCCACAGCTCAAGGGGGTGCGGATGACGGCGGTGAAGATCCTCGTTGTCATCGAGGACGACCCCGACCTTCAGTTCCTCATCGAGACGATCTTCTCGATGGATGACCGTTTCTCCATCGCTGGTGCGGCGGCCAGCGCCGAGGTGGCCCTCGAGATGGCGCGAACGACGGAGCCGGGGATCATTGTGCTCGACCACGGACTGGCCGGAGCACTGACCGGCATCGAAGCGGCGCCACGGCTCAAAGAAGTGGCTCCAAACGCCAAGATCATCCTCTTCACAGCGCATGCGGAGCTGCGTCAGACCGCTGCCGACGAGCCCGCGATTGACGCGTTCCTGCTGAAGACCAACTCAGCCAAGTTGCTGACCCTGGCTCAGAAACTGACAGGAATGGACGTGCAGCCAGCCTGATCGCGACCGTCCATGAGCTCAGACGCGGCCGCCCATGGCCAGTACGGCGATCAGCGCCAACAGCTCGTCCGGGTCGAACGGCTTGGCCACGAAAGCGTCGACCTCGGACTGCTCGGCCTGCGCGCGGTGATGTGACTGCACGGACGCCGTGACCATGACGATGGGGATGTGCTCCAGCCTGGGGTCGGAGCGGATCATCGACACGGTCCACCAGCCGTCACGCCGCGGCATGAGCGCGTCCACGGTGATGACGTCGGGCAGCGGTTGAGTCAGGTCCTCAAGGATCCCCAGGGCTTCCTGCCCATCGGCGGCCTCGACAACCTCATATCCCTCAAGCTCGAGGTTGACCCTGATGAGCTGACGGATCTGCGCCGTGTCGTCGCAGACCAGGATGCGCCCGCTGCCGCCGATACTTGGATCGACCGGCGTACGGTCACCCTCGGTCGCACGGGCCCATTCCATGAATGCCACCCTAGGTGTACTGACCACGGACGTTGGTGACAGGTTCGGGTTGGACATGACGAAGACCTCCGAGTGGAGTGGAGCTGTCTAACGGCATCCATCCCGACCTCGGAGGTCTTCATGTCCCAC
>JABBOX010000149.1 GCA_012927555.1 Phycicoccus sp. | reverse complement strand
GACTTCAGGACGAGCGAGTCCTTCGGCAGACCCTCGAAGGTGAGCCGCCATCCTCGGGACGACAACACGTCCGGCAGCTCGATATTCAGGGCAAGGGTCGCGCGCCGGGGGTTGGGGTTCCCGATCCAGAAGCCGATCCCGTCCAGACCTTCGATGAGGCCCTCCGGACCGCCACCGCCGGGCACCGGGTAGACGTTGCGCTGGGCGATGTTGTTGTCGTTCGGGACGAGGCGCCACTCAGGGATGACTTCGCCGGCGGTGAACTTGTCGACGTTGGACGCGTCCGCGTCCGATGACGCCACCATGAGGAGGCAGTCGTGCCCATAGCCGTTGATGTTGGGCGTCCACTCGAACGGGCCGACGAGCTTCTCCTCGGTGTTGTTCGCGCCGATCGTGCCGACGGCAATCTGCGCCGTCGTGAAGGCCTCAAAGTCATTGGGCCAGAGGAGCCCTGCGCCCGGCTTGGTGTGGAAGCCTTTGACGACGACGTTCGTCGCGGTCTGCGTGCCGCGGTTCTTGACCTTGACGTAGACGTAGTTCGTCGCGCCCAGCTCCGGCTCCTGATGTCCTGGAAGACCGTCGTTGGTGCGACGGTTCCAGACCGTGGTGGTGTGCCAGTGGACGGGCTGGTACTGGTACTCCCCGGCGCGCCCGTCGTCGATGTACACGTCCTGCGGCGGCGGAAGCCCGCGCGTAGTGATCGTTCCGTCGTGCAGCCCGCCGTTGGTGACCAGCGGAACCTGATACTCGCCCTGGACCTCGAACGACCAGCGCACCACCTTGCCGTATGCGCCGCCATAGACCCCTTCGGATGTCCAGTTCAAGTCGTCCGCGGTCATCAGCTCGGTGGCGAAGTTCCGCGCATACGCAGGGTTGGTCGCGGGTGTGAGGTTCTGAACCGCCCGCAGAATCAGGTACATCATCATGCGGGACGCGAACTTGCGCCGGTTGAGATCGGTCGAGTCACCGCCGATCGAGCGATACACCCGGAAGAGCGTCGTGGCCAGGATCTCCTCGGATCCGTAGCCGGCGTCGTCCTGCGCCCCGTTCCAGGCCCAGCCGGTCGCGGTGGTCCGGTCGAAGCGCCGGTTGAGCGTCGGATGCCATGGGACGTAGGTGAACCGAAGGTCTCCGGGCTTGCCCAGGGGCGTGCCGTCCACTCCCCACAGGTGCGACTCCGGATCGAAGAAGATGCCCGACAGGCTGTCGCCGGCACTGTGCGAGAACCCGAAGTTGGCACTGTCGACGAACTCGTAGAGGATGCCGTGGCCGCACACTTCGTGCCAGTGGACCCGCGGGTCGCAGGCCCGGCCGAGCGGGTTCGCGAGATCGGTCGTGTCCATGATCCCGTAGCCCACGTGGCCGATGCCGCCGACGCCGTTGCCGATGCAGTGGGCGTTGATCACGCTCCCCGTGAAACAGCGATGGTCAAGGGGGATCGGGAACGTGGTGTTGTTGAAGTAGCCGCTTGGCCCGGCAATCGTGAACCCGAGGTCAGCAATGGTGCGGAAGAGGCGGTCCACGTGGAAGTACGCGCTGACGGCCGCAAAGTCGTTGGTGCGGGTGTTGAAGAGGAAGTCGGATCCTGCCGGCAGTGTCGGAGCCGCGACGATGTCGCCCTCCACTTCGGCCAGCCTGCCGTAGGTACCGCTGAGGGACTGGACGGCACCCACCGGTGCTCCGAGGTTCATCAGGGTCACGGTGTCCCGATGCGGGTTCAGCGTCGCGTTGTTGGACGCGGAGCTGAGCGCAGTGTTCCCGGTCTTGGTTGGCGGGTCCTGGGTGAAGACCTGGCCGTCGACATCGCCGCTGAGCGGGCGCAGATACAGCACGGATCCGGTCTCCAGCTCGACCAGGGCCCGCCACGTCACCCGCTCGCGCTTGCCCGCCGGAGCCTCGAAGGTGATCTCGGCGACCAGGTAGCAGCCGCCGTCGCGGATCTGGTCACTGACCGGTGGCAACGGCAGGGACAGCGCCTGGGCCGGGTCCTCTGGTGGTTGCTCGCTCGAAGCACTCTCGCCGCGGTGCCGGTTGAGCCGATCGGCAACCTTCTTGCCCTGGGTTTGCAAGCGCGTCTCTTCGTCGTACTCGTAGATCCAGAACCGACCGCGGATCAATCGGGCGGCCGCCGCCGGGCGGGCGCCCGCGCGCCGCCTCTTGGCCGTCAGACCGACACTCTCCATGACCATCTTCGAGGCTTCGACCTGTTCGGTCTCCGACGGTTCGTCGCCCAGGCCACGGCGCAGGCGACTGACTTCGGCGGCTTGGAAGATCCGCTTGAACCGCTCGATCGTCTCCTCCGGCGGCAGCGTCACCTCGATGGCGTCATGACTCGTGTTGACCGAGGCGACCACCCGATTCGGGCCGGTCTTGACGGTCACCTTGATCCCAGCCCCCCACACCGGGGTGTTCATCACCGTCTGATCGAACCCGAACGTCATGGCGTCGAAGTTGGCGATCTCCTGGTCGAGCCGGTACTCCACGCCCAGCGGTCGTGGGTCCAGGTGTGTTGCGTGGACATGGAGGTTGGTCAGCTCCGTGTTCGGCACCTCGTAGACGCCCGCCATCTCCCGCAGGTAGTCCAGGGCGGCCTCCGCCGGGCTCCCTTGCTCGGAGGCCCAATGCTCCTGCGTATGACGGATCGAACGAGCCCGACCGTTGTCGTCGCGCAGGACATGCGCTCGGAGAGTGGGTTCGAAGTTCTCTTGCATGTCTGCCTCCTACGCAACGAATTGGTGTGTGGAAGTTCCCTCGGCATCAGTGGGTTTCGCCGGCGCAAAAGGGTGTGGTCGCAGTTTCGACGGTAAGGACCGCATCCTGACCTGCCCAGATGGGAAATCGAACCTTGGACAGTTCTTTACCATATGCGGCAACGGTTTTCGGCTTTTGTCACTGAGTGTCCACATTCGTCACACCTACCCACGCCGGATGGCAGCCGACCATTGCCATGCCCACATTCGGGGAGGAAGGTTGTGATCTATGCGCGAGTTCTGTCCGGGATATGTGCGGGCGCCCTACCGTGCCCTCGTTGCCGACTACCCCGATGAGTCGGTCTTCACCGTCGACGACTTCCGCGTCGAGTGGGGTCCGGTCTTTCATCGGGGGCGCCTTGACCGCACGGCGCGCATCCTTGTCGTGGGCCAGGACCCTGCCCAGCACGAGGCCGTCGTCCGGCGCATCCTGGTCGGCACGGCAGGGCGCCGGCTCCAGGGGTTCCTCGCCCGGCTCGGTATCGACCGCAGCTACGTGATGATCAACTCCTTCGCCTACAGCGTGCTCGGGCAGGGCGGCGGCAGTCGCAACGTGGACGACCCGGCGATCACGGCGTATCGCAACCGGTGGCTGGACACGATCGTCAAGGACCAGCCGATCGAGGCTGTGCTGTCGCTGGGCCAGCTGGCCGACCAGTCGGTCAAGCTCTGGCAGGCGCAGACCGCTCGGGGCAAGGCGTTCTCCGGGGTGGTGACCACGATGCGTCACCCCACCTATCCCGAGAGCGCGGCTGCGTCGGGCTCGGCGACCCATGCCACGGCGATGGCGAAGATGCTGACGACCTGGAACGCCGCGCTCGACCAGCTGTCCGGACACGTCACCCCGGATAGCCCAATTCCTTTGGCGCACTATGGAACTGACCTGGCACCCTCGGACCTCGCGGTGATCCCCGAGCGTGACCTGCCGCCGGGTCTGCCGGTGTGGATGCGGTCGGACAAGACCTGGGCCGACCGCCAGGGTGCCAACGCCAACGAGAAGCGCGCCACGATCGTCATTCGAATCCCGACGTCCGAAAGACCGTTCTAGAGAGACCTCGCCCGAGCGACGGTCAAACGTCGCAGAGATCGTCCCCAAGGAAAGGGGCTGGCAATGCTCGCCATCCGAGGCAGGATCGTCCCGCTGTCGGCAGACCGAGCCGTCACCCCGGGCGAGCTCGACGGGTTCGTCGGCACGGTGTGGATCGGGGACGACGGGATGGTCAGCGCGGTCACCCGGGGCAGGACCGCGACCCCTGCCGGGTTCGAGGCCGCTCGCGTCGTCGACGTCGGCAGCTCGCTGGTGTTCCCGGGACTCATCGACCTGCACAACCACCTGGCCTACAACACGTTGCCGCTGTGGACGGATCCGAACCGCCCCGCCGACAAGCCGTTCCTGCACCACAACACCTGGCCGGGAGCCAGGACCTATGCGGCCGACGTGACGTGGCCGGCATACACCTTCATCACCGCCTCTCCGGAGGAGCTGCTGGCCTATGCCGAGACCCGCGCGATCGTCGGTGGCACCACCACGATCCAGGGCTCGCCGCCCAAGAACCGGCCTCGCGATGGGTGGGTCGTGCGCAACGCGGAGGACGAGAAGTGGGGTGGGCGCGACGCCAACCTCGTCTACGCATCGACCCTCACACTCAAGCCCGCAGGACTGGCCGACAAGGCCGTCCGGATGCGGCACGGCAGCAGCTTCATCTATCACTGCTCGGAGGGTCAGGCCGGCACGGTCGTGGCACAGGAGTTCCACGACGCGCAGGCGGCCGGTTGCCTGCAGGAGCGGTTCATCGCGGTGCACTGCAACGCAGTTGCGCCGAAGGCCTTCTCGACCTGGCGCAAGCATGGCGCCGTCGTCTGGTCGCCGTTCTCGAACATGTGGCTGTACGGGTCCACGACCAACGTGCCTGCAGCCATGGAGGCAGGACAGACCGTCTGCCTCGGGTCGGACTGGGGTCCCTCCGGCACCCGTAGCGTCCTGGGTGAGCTGAAGGTGGCACGGCTCGTCTCCGACGATCACGGCTGGGGTCTGTCCGACAGCGACCTCGTGCGCATGGTGACCAGCAACCCCGGCGATGTCCTTGCGCGGTCGTGGAAGCGACAGGTCGGGCGACTGCAGCCCGGATCGGACGGCGACGTGCTCGTCATACGGGCCACCAGACGCGCGGACCCGTTCCATGCCCTGGTGAATGCTCGCGAACGCAACGTGGACCTGGTCGTGATCGGCGGCCGGGCGCAGTACGGGACGCCGGCGTTGATGGCTGCCGCCGGCTCGACGGTCACCACCGCGCTGACGGTCGACGGCGAGGCCCGGGCGATGCTGCTGCCCCGACCCGACGACCCCGCCAGCCCCTGGGAGTGGCACGACGTGATGGCGCGCCTGGAGAAGGTCCGCTCTGATCCCAAGCGTGCGATCGAGAGGGGACGTCTGAAGCAGGACGCGGCAATGGCGGCCGCGTATCTGGCCCGGTCGCGCAACGGTGGCGGGTCGTGGTCGTCCACGTCGCGGCCGTCTGCTTCGCCGCCGCCGACACCGCTGCGCCTGGCGCTGGACATGCCGACCGGCCTGGCACCCCTTGGTGGGCTGCCCAAGACGCTCACCGAGATCGTGGTGCCGCCGCTGGCGGGACTCAGCCACGACCGCGAATTCCTCAACTCGATCGTCGGCCGGGGCTACCACCGTGGCCTCCTCGACGACCTGGCCGGCTTCTACCGATAGGGGACCCTTCATGGCAGATCTGAGCCTCCACGCAGCCGCCGCCCAGCGCGGCATGCTCCTGAGTGATGTGCTGCGCCGCCGCCGGCGTCTCATCCCCGCGCTGGGCCCGGGGGAGCGGCTGAAGGTGATCGACACACTGGTCCCCCTGCTCGAGGGCGTCTACTGCCACCTGCCCCAGAAACGTGCGGGCTACGCGGTGGACCCGGTGCAGGCGCTTCGGCTGTTGCGACAGCGATGTGTCGAGCTGACCGACGGCGAGTTCCATCTCGCGATCACCGGGATCATCACGGGGTTGCGTGACGCGCACACGCGGTATGTCGGGCCGTCCGGTCTGCGCGGCAGGGTCGCCACCCTGCCCTTCCTGGTGGAGTCCTTCGGGTCGTATGCCGCAGCGAGATTCATCGTCTCGAAGCTCGCAGAGACAGCGGACGTCGAGGACCCTGACTTTGTCGAGGGGGTGGAGCTGGTCTCGTGGAACTTCGTCCCGATGAGCCGTGCCGTGGACGTGTACGCGACCCAGGAGACCGGCGGGCGACCGGACGCTCGGCGGGCAAGAGCGTTGGAAACACTCACCTTCCGCTCCCTTGACTACGGACCGCCCCCCGACGAGCACTCGGTCGTCGTCGGGTTCAAGGTGGGGCGCACGCTGCACGAGGTACGGATCCCGTGGCGGGTTGTCGGCATACCGCCGGCAACGATGGCCAAGGACCCACAGGTTGCGCTCAAGGCCGGCTGGAACCCCGCCGCGGAGTCTGTCCGCAAGGCCAAGAAGCTGATGTTCGCTCCCGCGGCCTGGGATGCCCAACGGCTCGAGGGCGCGAAACGCAAGGCGCCGCAACGCAAAACGTCTGCTCCCGAGCCGGACTCGGCTCCGGCTGCTTCACCGGTCGTCGGTTCGGGCGCGGCCGTGGGGGGCTGGATCGCGTCGTCCCTGCCTGACGTCCTGTCGGCCCGGACGGTGCCGACGAAGCGCGGTGACGTTGGCTACCTGCGGATCTGGAGCTTTGACGTCGACGACCACGAGGCGTTCGTCACCGAGGTGAGACGGCTCCTGCAGGAGCTGCCACAGGACCGGCTCATCGTCGACCTGCGGGCCAACCCAGGCGGACTGATCTGGGCGGCCGAACGGTCACTGCAGCTGTTCACCGACGAGATGATCCGGCCGACCCGCTTCTCCCTGCTGGCGACCCCGGTCACGCGGGCCATGGCCGAGAGCGCGTTCAACCGACTCGAGCTGGACGCGTGGGTCGAGAGCCTCACCGACGCGGTGTCGACCGGCGAGGTCTACTCCCAGCCCATCGCGCTGACCGATCCGGCGTGGTGCCGGGACATCGGCCGGACCTACCCGGGCGCAGCGGTCCTGGTGGTCGATCCGAACACGTACTCCTCGGGCGACCTGTTCTCCGCAGGATGGGCTGACCACGGGATCGGGCCGCTGGTCTCCGTCGGCCAGGCGACTGGCGCAGGAGGTGCAAACGTCTGGGACGACCTGCAGCTGAGCGAAGCACTGACGGGCACGGCATACGAGTTCGACCCGCTGCCTGACGGCATCCACTTCACGATGGCGATCCGCCGGGCGATCCGGTCCGGCCGCTCGGATGGCGTCCCCATCGAGGACCTGGGGATCCGCGGCATTCCGTACGCGCTGACCCGACGGGACCTGATGGAGGGGAACCGCGACCTGCACAACTTCTGCGCACAGACCCTGCACGACTGGGCGTCGTCCTGACCTGACCTTTCCGCAGGTTGCTGCTGAGGATCTGTGGGACGCTCGCTCTGTTTGAGCCCATCTGTTCGAGCCCATCTGTTCGAGCCCATCTGTTCGAGCCCATCCATGATCGGAGGACGTGGCGATGCTGTGGCAGGCCTTCATGTTGACCGCCGTCCTCGAAGAGCCGGGTCGCACGACCGGACCCATGTGGATGCCCACCCTGCCGCCAACGCTGGGACGCGTGCTCGCCTGGCACCCACAGCCGATTCCCTTGCTGCCGCTGATCTTTCTGGTCCTGCTGCTGCTCTACGGGTCGGGCGTCATTGCCCTTCACCGCCGCGGCATCCGCTGGCCCATCCAACGCAGCATCTTCTGGCTCGCCGGGGTGGCGTCAGTCCTCATGGTCACGGCCACTGCCGTTGACGGCTACGGCATGGAGCTCTTCAGCATCCACATGATTCAGCACATGGTTCTGAACATGTTGTCCCCGATCTTTCTGGTCCTCGGCGCCCCGGTGACACTGCTGTTGTCGGTCTTGCCCGTCGGGCCAGGGCGACGTGGTCGACTGCGGCGCGCCGTCCTGTGGCTTCTGCAGACGTGGGGCATGGCTATCGTGACGCATCCCGTGGTGACGTTCGTGTCGTTCATCATGAGCCTCTACGGCCTGTACTTCACGCCCGCCTTTGACTACCTGATGAGCACCATGTGGGGGCACAACCTGATGCTGCTGCTCTTCCTGCTCATCGGGTTCATCTACTTCTGGGGAGTCCTCGGCGTCGACCCGTCACCGCGCACGTCCAGGCCGGAGCACCGCTCGTTGTCCGGCCCGCTGCTGGCTGTGGTGGAGCTGGCCGCGACCGCCCCGTTCCATGCCTTCTTCGGTGTTGTGGTCATGATGTCCACCACCTTGTTTGTCGGGTTCTACTCCATGCCCATGCTGGCCTGGCAAACTTCGCCGCTGACTGACCAAGCCACCGGGGGAGGGATCGCCTGGGTCTTCATGGAGCTCCCCACGCTGTTGGTCCTCATGGTCCTGGTGCGGAGATGGTTGCAGTCCGATGAGCGCCGCACCCGGGCTGCGGAACGGCGCCAGGTCAGCGGCGGCGACACCGAGCTGATCGCCTACAACGCCTATCTACAGACGCTGAACCGCACCGAAAGGGCGCAGCGCTGACGCCTTGCCGGCGCGGTCGGCCTTCGATGAACTCGGCTGCAAGGTGAGGTGAGTTGTTGGTAGAGCGCGCAACGAGCTGGCACGTGCGTGCCCTCCCCGCCGGCTTGGCGTCACGATGACCAAGAAACTGCGCGGCGTATGCGGTCACAGCCTTCAGGTAGCAGCCGCGTTCGGCCACAAGGCCGTTCACCGAGGAAAGGAAGGTGTCCGTTGATCTGGTTGAGACCGTCGTTGGTGCCGATGTCGCACGACTGTCCCCGACAGCGGTGATGATGGAGCGATGACGACCTATTCCGGCACGAAGGAGTTCGAAGGCGCGACCTTCGTCAAGGCGAGCTTTAAGGGCGCCACCCTGCGATTCTCCGATGTCAGCGGCGTGACGATGCGCAGCGTCGATGTGGACGGACTCGACATCGACAGCCACGACCTGTTCTTCGGCAGCCTCTTCGTCAATGGGGTCGACGTGGTGCCGCTCGTGGATGCCGAGCTCAACCGGCAGTTCCCGGGCCGCGAGCTGGCGAAGGCGCAGACGCCCGAGGGCCTGCGCGAGGGATGGGTCGCTGTGCAGTCCGCGTGGCAGACGACGGTGGCGGACACGCCGCCGGACCTGGTGGACGCCCACGTCGAGGACGAGTGGTCCTTGGCCCAGACCCTGCGGCACCTGATACTGGCGACCGACGCCTGGCTCCGGGGCGGGATCCTGCGGACGCAGCAGCCATTCCACGAGATCGGCCAGATCTTCACCGGTGCCGACGAGATGGGCTTCGACATGTCGATCTTTCGCGTGGACCCGCCGGTCTACGAGGAGATCCTCGCGGTGCGTGCCGAGCGACAGCGG
>JABBOX010000103.1 GCA_012927555.1 Phycicoccus sp. | reverse complement strand
CGCGACCGCGACCGCGAACGGGTCGACGGAGGCGTCGTGCAGATCCAGGGATTCAGTCCTCGAGTCGGTCACGCGGGCAGCCTAGCCCGACGCGATCACCGGGGGATCACCGCTCGAAACCCAGGTCGGCCGACAATGCGCGGGCCGTATGCACCACCGCCTGCTCCGCGGAGATGCCGGTCAGCGGAGGTTGCTCGCCGGCTCTCTCAGTGAGCTGTAGCGCGGCGAGCACGATGCCCCGGAAGTCGCGGACGGGCGCGGCATAACGTGCCGGCTCTTCTTCGGTCGCCGGATAGTGCACGTATCCGTGTGTCCGCGCATGGGCAGAGCTGGCCAGCAGGCTCTCGTGGTCAAGTCGGCTGTCGTCGTCCGAGGAGCCAGGCGGAACCAGGTCTCGTAGCGCCCCATCCGACCAGTCCAAAGCCAGCACCGGTCCGGCCGGAGTCTCGATCGGCGCCTCGGCCCGAATGTCAGCGCGGGGCGGGACCGAGATGAGCGTCAGCACCTGCCCGCCGATGAGCACGCAGAGCTGGACCTCGGCTCGTTGATCTGCGGCGAGCCGGTGCAGGTGTGCTGTTGCGGCCCGCACCAGACGTGTCTCGATGCCGCGAGCAGCCAACGCGTAGAGGCCCCAGCCCAGCTGGTAGGTGCGCGTTCGGGGGTCGCGTTCGACGAGGCCCTCGGCTTCGAGCGCACGTAACGCGCGAGAGACCTGACTCTTCTCCCGCCCCAGGCGCTCGGCGATGCGCACCACGCCCAGACCACTACGGCGCAGACACTCCTCGCTGGCGAGCTCCTTGAGCACTTCCATGTCCCGGCGGAGCCCCGCTGAGTGAGGTGTGTAAGGCGGGAGGGTCGGGGTGGCCCCGGCGGTCGACGCCGTTGGATGGGTGGCGGTCGACGCATGAGGTGGGGGCGAGATCACGGCATCTCCGGTTCGTCTTGTGCTGGGCTTGCTGGGATAAATGGTATGTTGTTGCAACCAGTGCATCAAATGTGGCGCACAAAGCCACGATGCACCGCGGTCGCGTTCCCTTTGTGGAGAACGCTGGCACCTGCGTCAGTACGTGTAGGGCCTGGCTGAAGACACGATTTGGACTCATCTGGCGTACATGAGTACGCACTGACGCGACGGAGTAGACCACTGAGCCTGGGCGAATACCTTTCAGAGAACTGGATCGACGTCGTCAATGACGCGATCCAGCACATAGACATCACTGTTGCCGCAATGGCGATCGCCATCATCATCGGCGTGGGCCTGGGCATGCTGACCTACCGGCATCCCCTCCCGTCGAGCCTGGCAACGACGACGACCTCGGCATTCCTGACGATCCCGTCCATAGCTCTGCTGGGCATCTTGATCGGCCCCCTGGGTCTGGGTACGGCCAACGTCCTGTTCGCTCTCGTCCTGTATGCGCTGCTGCCGATCACGCGGAACACGATCGTTGGGCTGTCGGGCGTCGACAGCTCGATCGTGGACGCAGGCCGCGGCATGGGCATGAGCCGTTCCCGCCTGTTGTGGCGCGTCAGCGTCCCGCTGGCCTGGCCAGTGATCCTCTCGGGCATTCGTGTATCCACCCAGATGATCATCGGCATCGCTGCCATCGGCGCCTACGTCTCAGGACCGGGACTGGGCAACGAGATCTTCCACGGCTTGGCGCGCTTCGGCGCGGTGAACTCGCTGAATCAGGTCCTGATCGGGACCGGAGCGATTGTGATCATTGCGCTGCTGTTCGACCTGGCCTACATCGTGATCGACCGACTGACCACCTCAAGGGGGATCCGTGCCTGACACCGCACTTGACTCGAGAATCTCATCCGAACCGACAACATCTGACTCGGCGACTTCGCTGGCCCCGGCCGCTGTGCCGGCAGGGACCGGCGGCGCCACCATCCAGCTCCTGGATGTGACCAAGAGCTACCCGGGCCAGGTCGCCCCAGCGGTCGACCACATCACGTTGGAGATCGCGGCAGGCGAGATCGTGGTGCTCGTCGGTCCGTCCGGCTGTGGCAAGACGACGACCATGAAGATGATCAACCGACTTATCGAGCCGACGTCAGGGCAGATCCTCATCGGGGGCACCGACGTCCTCAAGCTCGACGCCGACGAGCACCGACGCAATGTCGGGTACGTCATCCAGCAGACTGGCCTGTTCCCGCACATGCGCATCGCCGAGAACATCGGTCTCGTCCCGCGCATGCTGGGATGGAGTAAGCGCAGGACCGCCGATCGGGTCGAGGAGCTGCTCGAGGTCGTCGGACTGCCGCCCGGTGAGTATGCCCGGCGTTACCCCCGCGAGCTCTCCGGCGGCCAGCAGCAGCGGGTCGGCGTCGCCCGTGCCCTGGCAGCAGATCCGCCGGTGATGCTGATGGACGAGCCGTTCGGGGCAACCGACCCGATCACCCGCGATCGCCTGCAGAACGAGTTCTTGAGACTGCAGCGTGAGATGGGCAAGACCATCGTGTTCGTCACCCATGACTTCGACGAAGCCCTCAAGATGGGGGACCGTATCGCCGTTCTCGGCCCGCAGTCCGTCATCGCCCAGTTCGACACGCCTGAGGCGATCCTCGCCGCGCCTGCCAACGACTACGTGAGCAGCTTCATCGGCTCGGGCGGGCAGCTCAAGCGACTCGGTCTGATGCCGCTGCGTGACGCCGATCTGCGCCCTGTTCCTGCGCGCAAGGACCTCTCACAGATCACCATCGACGCCAGCCTGCATGACGCGCTCGACCTGATGCTGGAGAGCGGCCAGGACAAGGTCCTCGTGGCTGCGGACGAGTCCGGTGAGGGTGAGGTCTTCGGCTCGATCCGCCTCGATGACCTGATGGCCGCCATCGCGGACGACTCCGCGGACGATCCGAGTGACGACCCGACGGCCAAGCTCGACCCGTCCGCGGGTTCCTGATGGCACCCGCGTTGGTCGCGCTGGATGACGTTGCGCTGGATGACCCGGCCGTCGACACCCAGCAGCTCGCGACCCGGGGCAGCGGTTTCTGGCGGCGGCTGATGGGCCTGTCGGTCCGTCCGATCCTGCTCGCCGCGGTCTTGGGGATGCTCTACCTGTGGGTGCAGGCACAGACGCTCGACTCGATCGAGAGGCGTGTGCTCAACCCGCACAGAATCAGGATCGATCTGTGGGATCACGTGCAGCTTTCGCTCATCGCCACGGCCCTCACGATAGTCATCGCGGTGCCCGTCGGAATCCTGCTGACCCGACCCTTCGCCCGATGGATCAAGCCGATCGGCCTGGGGTTGGGCAACTTCGGTCAGGCCATTCCCTCGATCGGACTGATCGTTCTGCTCGCGCTGTGGCTCGGTATCGGTTTCTGGACGGCCGTGATCGGGCTCGTCGTGTATGCGACCCTGCCGATCCTGCGCAACACCATCGTTGGACTGGACGGCGTCGACCCCGCACTGAAGGAGGCCGCACGAGGCATGGGTATGTCCCGCCTGGCCGTCCTGGGCCGGGTGGAGCTCCCGTTGGCGGTGCCGGTGATCCTTGCCGGCGTCCGCACAGCGCTGGTGCTGACCGTGGCGACCGCGACCTTGGCGACATTCATCGACGCGGGCGGCCTCGGTGGTGGCTTGGTGGCAGGCATCAAGCTGAATCGCCCGGCCCTCAGCCTGACGTTCGGAGTCCTCGCCGCTGTGCTCGCACTGTTCGCCGACTGGGTCGGCGGCATCGCGGAAGAAGTCCTGCGGCCTCGGGGCCTCTGACCTTCGCCGAGATGACCACTCCGCGCGGCCGGTTCTCGCCGTGCTGTGCGCCACGTTCCTGGATAGATGCCGAAGAAGACAACCCTGGATCGATCCCGAAGAAACAACGAAATGAGGCACGAATAATGCGAACCAATCGCAATCGACTCGCCCAGACGACCGCGCTCGTGGCGGTGGTGGGTGTCGCCCTGTCAGGCTGCACGCTCAACAATGCCAGCGCTGGCGACACCGTGGAGAGCGGGTCCATCCAGAAGATTGACGCGCTGAAAGGCGCCGCGATCAAGGTTGGCTCCAAGGACTTCGATGAGCAGCTCCTGCTGGGTCAGATCGCCCTCGTGGCTCTGGAAGCAGCGGGCGCAACCCCGGTTGACAAGACGAACATCCAGGGGACGAACAACACCCGCAAGGCACTCACCGGCGGGGCGATCGACCTGTACTGGGAGTACACCGGCACCGGTTGGATCAGCTTCCTGAAGAACACCAAGCCCATCGGCGACTCGAAGAAGCAGTTCGACGCGGTCGCCAAGGATGACACCGCGAACGGCGTCACGTGGTGGGATCGCGCTCCGGCCAACAACACCTACGCGCTGGCCCAGACACAGGCAACGCTGGACAAGTACGGCGTCAAGACGCTGTCCGACTATGCAGCGCTCGCTAAGAAGGACCCGGCGGCCGCCACAGTGTGCGTCGAGAGCGAGTTCCAGAGCCGGGACGACGGTTTCCCGGGCGTGGAGAAGCTCTATGGCTTCAAGCTCGCATCCAAGTACGAGCACCTGCTGGACACCGCGGTGGTCTATACCGAGCTGAGCAAGGGCGGTACCTGCAACTTCGGCGAGGTGTACACCACTGACGGCCGGGTCTCGTCGTTGAAGCTCAACGTGGTCAAGGATGACAAGAGCTTCTTCCCGATCTACAACCCGGCGATCTCCATCCGGACCGACGTCACCGCGAAGTACCCGGGCATCGAGGCACTGTTCAAGCCGATCGCCGACAAGCTCACCACAGATACGCTCTCGGCCCTCAACAAGCAGATCAGCGTGGACGGAAAGAAGCCCCGTACCGTGGCCGAGGCCTGGATGCGGTCCGAAGGCTTCATCAAATAGACGCGGTCTCGCATCGGTAATCGCGGTCTCGCATCGAGCGGATCGCTGGCTTCCGGCGCTGAGCGTCCAACTGGGCGGGGTGACCCTTCGGGGTTGCCCCGCCCACATCGCGTTCGAGGCGGGTGACTCTCTCCGGTCAACGTCTATGCGCCCGCTTGGCCGCCGCCGGTGACGTAGTCAGCTCATTCTGATGCTGCGACCGCCAGAGCGGGATTGGGCCGCGGAACCAGCGTGACCTTGTCTCCGGGGTAGAACGTGGCCACCGTGTCGTTGTCGATCTGCGCCACGACGGTCTCGCCCGAGTCGGTCACCGCATGCAGACGCCCCGTCGAACCCAGGAAGCTCGCGGTGATCACGGTGGCGCGACCGGTCGGGTCTGCCGTGACTTCGATGGACTCCGGCCGGATCAGCAACAGCGCGGGCCCATGCTGCGTTGAACCCGGAAGGAGTGGCACCGAGGTCCCGAGCAGGATGGCGTGGTCGCCCTCGGCGATGGCATGCAGACGGTTCGTGAGACCAACGAAGTCGGCCACGAATGCCGTTGCAGGCCTGGCATAGAGATCGTGGGGTGAGGCCAGCTGTTCGAGGTTGCCGGCCCGCATCACGCCGACCCGGTCGGCAACGGCCAGGGCCTCTTCCTGGTCGTGCGTGACGAACAAGGTCGTGGTGCCGACCTCGAGCTGGATGCGGCGGATCTCATCGCGCAGCTGCACCCGAACCTTGGCATCCAGGGCGGACAGCGGCTCGTCGAGCAGCAGGACCTGGGGCTCGATGGCCAGGGCGCGGGCCAGGGCGACCCGCTGCTGCTGGCCGCCGGACATCTGGTGGGCGTAGCGGTCGGCGTGGTCCGAGAGCTCGACGAGGTCCAGCATCTCGGCGACGCGCTCGCGGCGGCGGGCGGACGGGATACGGCGGAGCTGGAGCCCGAACTCGACGTTCTGGCGCGCGGTCATGTGCGGGAACAGGCTGTAGGCCTGGAACACCATTCCCATGTCACGTGCACTGGTCGGCACGGACGTGATGTCTTTGCCCCCGACCTCGACCCGTCCGGAGTCTGCATCATCCAGGCCGGCCAACACGCGCAGGGCGGTGGTCTTGCCGCATCCCGAGGGACCGAGGAGCGCGACGAACTCGCCGGGCGCGATGTCCAGGGTGAGCCCATCCAGGGCTCGAATGGGGCCATAGGAGCGTCGCAGGTCCGACAGGGTCACGGCCACACCTCGACCGCGTCCGGTTCCGGTCATTTGGTCTGGAACCGGCGTGCGGGTGGGGGACATCAGCTCTCCTCGGAACGGCTCGATCGACGACTGCTGCCGACGAAGGACATCGCCAACAGGACGACGAAGGCAAGGATCATGAAGGCAAGGGCGGCCGCGATCGCCAGCGAGGAATCGCGTTTGCCGAGCAGGTTGATGGCTACCTGCAGGTTGTCGCGGCTGAAGAGCGAGGCGATGGTGAACTCGCCGAGTACAAGGGCGACCGACAGGAACGCAGCCGAGAGCACCGCTGTCCTCACGTTGGGCAGGATGATGCGCCACATGACCGTCGGCCACCCCGCACCGAGCGAACGGGCTGACTCCGCAAGGGTTTTCACGTCGATGGCACCCAGGCCGGCATCCAGCGCACGGTAGGCGTAGGGCAGGACGAGGATGACGTAGGCGAGGGCCAGCCACAACGAGGACTCGCCGAGGAAGTACGCCACCCATGCATAGACGGGAGCGAGGCCGACCACCAGCACGATCGCGGGAATCGTCAACGGGAGCAGACAGATGAACTCCACCAAGCGGCGCACCCCCGGCAGCCGGAGCCGGACCCAGGTCATCGTCGGGACCAGCATGACGAGCATGATCGTCACCGTCAGCAGAGTCAGACCGGCAGAGGCCAGAACACCGTGCTGGAGCTCGGGATAGTCAGCATCGATGACGCTGAAGTTGAACAACGTGGCCCAGGTGTCCAGCGTCCGGCCACCGCCTGGGGCGCGGGTCGTGAACTCGACCATAGCCACGATCGGGAGGGCGAAGAACAGGCCGATCACCCCGACGACGGCCCACCGGAAGCCGGCCTGCCTGCGTCGGCGGGTGCCGTGCAGGCTCATGAGCCGAGCCACTTGGTCGTACGTCGTTGGAGAACGACGTAAAGGGTCATGACCACGGCGACGATGGCGACCATGCCCAGCGCCATGGCCTTGCCGATGTTCTCCTGGCCGAGGATCACCTCGGAGCTGAGCGTGCCGCCGATCTGCAACGGGATGATGGGGGATCCCTGCGAGATCAGTGCATAAGCCGTTGCATAGGCGCTGAAGGCGTTGGTGAACAGCAGCAGCATGGCTCCGATGAAGGACGGCGCAAGGATTGGCCCGCCGACATGCCGCCAGTAGTTCCAGGTGCTGCCGCCCAGGGACTCCGTCGCCTCGCGCCACTGCGGCCTCAGCCCCTCCACCGCCGGCAGGAAGACGATGAGCATCAGCGGGATCTGGAAGTACGTGTAGACCAGGACCAACCCTTTGTACGGGTCGTAAAGCCAGTTGCTCCCGGCGAGGTCGATGCCGTACTTCTTCAGCCAGAGGGTCAAGAATCCCTGGGAGCTGAAGGTGGCGATGAACGCGAAAGCCAGCGTCACGCCGCCGAACTGCGCCAGGACGCCACACGCTGAGGCGACCAGTCGGCGCATCAGGCTGCCTTCGCGGGCGGTCGAGACGGCATACGCCAGCAGCGCCCCGAAGGAAGCGCCCAGGACGGCCGTGACCGCGGACAGCACGACCGAGTGGACGAAGGCCGACACGATCTGCGGTTGAGCCAGCGCCGACAGGTTGCCCAGGGTCGGCTGGCCGTTGCCATCGACAAACGCGCCGACAACGACGATCAGGGTCGGTATCCCCAGGAAGATCGTGGTGTAGGCAAAGAAGGGCAGGACGCCGAGCAGGGCGCCCACCGGTTTGCGGCCGATGGGCGCCCTGGTGCTCGGGCTCTTAGCCAATGGCCTTTGCCCAGTTGGCCGTCAGGTAGGCCTTGGCTTTGTCGCTCTGAGCAGTGGTCAGGAACACCGGTGTTCCTTCTGCCTTGGGAAGGGCGTCATAGGCGGCCTTGTCGATCGTGCTCGCTGCGACCATGGCCTCTTCACGCACCGGTCGTGCGCCGCCCTTGAGCCACAGGTTCTGACCCTCGTCGGAGTAGAGGTACTCCTGCCACAGACGCGCCGCGGCGGGGTGAGGGGCGTCTTTGTTGATGGCCTGAACGTAGTAACCGCCGACTACGGCCCCGGATGGGACAAAGGTCTTCCACTCCATCTTGCCGACGAGCTTGGCGCCCTGTGCGACGTTCAGGTAGTCCCAGTCGAAGACGACCGGCGTCTGGCCGGACTCGATCGTGGCGCCGGTCGGGTCAACCGGCAGGAAGTTGCCGGCAGCGTTCAGCGACTTGAAGAAATCGACACCTTTGCTGATGTCGTCGGCTGTTCCGCCCTGGCTGATGGCGGCCATGACCACACCGCTGAATGCCGCGCCGGCCTTGGTCGGGTCACCGTTGAGGGCGACCTTGCCCCTGTAGGCAGGCTTGAGCAGATCCGCGACCGTCGTCGGCGCCGGGACCTTGCCCGCGTCATAGCCGATGCTCATGTAGCCGCCGTAGTCGTTGACCCAGAGGCCGTTCGCGTCCTTCAGTGCGGCGGGGACATCACCGAACGTCGCCACCTTGTATGCCGCGAACATGTCGGTGTTGGCACTGGCCACCGCACCGCCCAGGTCGAACACGTCAGGAGCTTTGGACTGGCCCTTGAGATTCTTGGCCGCGGTGATCTCGTCGGCGCTCGAGGCGTCGGGCTGCGCGCTGTCGACCTTGAGGCTGTACTTCGCCTCGAACCCCTTGATGATCTCGCCGTAGTTGGCCCAGTCCGGAGGAAGCGCAATGACATTGAGCGTCCCCTCCTTCTTGGCGGCCGCGATCAGACCGGACATTCCGCCGAGGTCCTTTGCTGATGTCGCGGCGGAGGCCTTGATCCCCCCGTTGCTGGTGCTGTCGGAGGTCTTCGGCGGGGGGGAGCAGGCGGCGATTCCGATCAGGGTGAGTGTGGCAAGAGCTGCAACACCGGTTCTTCGAGCCGTTCGTGTCATCACTTCAACCTCCGGAGATGGTGTGGGAGCTCATCCCGGCAGGCTGGTGCCGAGACATCCCATCGCTGCAGGGTCTCACGAAGCAAGCCGCAGATGAACCACAAACCCGGGGCAAATGATTGACAAGCCCGTCGCGGTCGAACCTCGAACCAGACGAGGTGATGGGTCGTCGTTCAACCGCGCACGCGTCGGTGAGGTTCACCCCGAACGGTGGACACGCGTTCAGGCGGCTTGTGCCGCCTGAAGTTGGTGCTTTTCGAAGAGTACT
>JABBOX010000200.1 GCA_012927555.1 Phycicoccus sp. | reverse complement strand
GTCCCACCCATCGAGTACGAGCAAGCCCACTACGCTGCTCTCAACCGAGAGCCGCACCCCGTATAGGAACGGCAGAGAAGCTGGGGCGCTTCACTATTGATCCCATTGACGGGAGATGACGTATGGAGTACAAGGGCAACGTGGCTGCCGGCGGCGCCAGCGACCAACGGGATCTACCGCTGCTGACCATCCGCAAGGCCAGCGTCGGGGAGATGTCGAACAACGTCTATCTGCTGACGTGCGTGCACACAGGCGCACAGCTGCTCATTGACGCCGCGGACGACCCTGCCCGGGTTCTGTCACTGGTCGCTGAGGGCAGCGGCTGGCTGGACGCCATCGTGACCACTCATCAGCACTGGGACCACCACCGCGCTCTCATACAGGTGGTGGAGGCAACGAATGCCACCACAGCGGCTGGCGATGCCGACGCGGACGCCTTGCCCGTCATACCGGATCGGCGCCTGCGACACGGCGACGCGCTCACCTTCGGTGAGGTCACCCTGAAGGTCATCCACCTCAGGGGGCACACACCCGGATCGGTGGCACTGGCCTACAACGATCCGACCGGGCACACCCACATCTGGACCGGCGACTCACTCTTTCCCGGGGGCGTCGGCAACACCCAGAATGACCCTGATCGATTCGCTTCCTTGCTGGACGACGTCCAGACCCGGATCTTCGTTGTCTATGACGATGACACGTGGATCTATCCGGGTCACGGCCGCGACACCACCCTCGGCGCCGAACGCCCTCACCTGCAGGAGTGGCGCGAGCGGGGTTGGTAGTCCGCTCCCCGACGCGCATGGCCGTCGTGTCCCTGGAAAATGACAGGTCCAACCTCCACCACTTGACACAGATCCGGTCGTAACGTGAACGCCGGCCCGATGTCGGAGGTGGAAATTCCGACCTGGGCCTTGACCGCGAACCTCGACGGAAAGCGAAACGATCATGATTGGCATCGTGCAGGGAGATGCGTCCGCACACACACCAGACGGGAATCGCCGCGCCATCGCGGCGACAGCATGAGCGTCATCGTGACGTGTCCGAATTGGTGCACGACCAACCACCTCGGCAATGACGAGCCCATTGAACACGATGGTCCGAGGTGGCCCACCGTAGAAGGCGTTTCGGGCAAGAGCTGGGCCAGTGTCGGCATCTGCACGGATCGCGAACATGGCGTCGTGGTGACGCTCGATGCAGACTACGGGCCTAACCTGACACCCCAACGGGCGCGCGAGGTCGGCCTACAGCTGCTCGAGGCTGCGTCCTGGGTGGAGAACCACCGCGACGGGTGACAAAGAGGAGCTTCAGCCGCGGGGTGTCGTAGAACGCCCACCGGAAGTCGTCCGCCGGACAGATCTTGACGCGGTCGAGGCGCTTTTCGATGGCGAACTTCGCGGCGACCTTCGCAGCGGCCGCGGCGAGAAGACCGACAGCAGTATCCGCTCCCAGCTGGACCTCGCCGTTGTCGGTCAATGCCACCTGTATTCCGATCTGCCGTACCTGCGCACGCCGCGCTCCACCGGCACATCCATGACGGACGCCGGCCCCATCGGCTTCTCGGCATGACTTCCGCACCAGAGCCGATCGTTGGTGGGCCGATCGTTGGTGGGCCGATCGTTGGTGGGCCGATCGTTGGTGGGCCGATCGTTGGTGGGCGGGTCGGCGTTGGTCCCTTCGACACCGTCGTGCTCGACTGCCCCGATCCCCGCGCTCTCGCCGAGTTCGACGCAGGCCTGCTGGGTCAGGACATGACCGCTCACGACCAGGCCGTGGCCTTGGGGGCCACTCCCCTCTTGCCGACGACAGCGCCCGACCCGGCCAGACCAGCGGTTTCAGGGTCTACGCAGACCCGGCGGGACATCCGTTCTGCCTGTGTGGCTAGCTCCGGCCGACGGGCCAGTATCACGGAGCCAGTCCCACACTGCAGCACCGATGTTTGCGAAGGTTGGCAGCACGGTGGAGCCACGATCAACCCCTGCGCCCGGCCCCATGAGGCCGGTGGCCGTGACGGCAACCGCCGCCCAACGGCCGTCGTGCTCGAACAACGCCATGTCATGCCGGACGCCTGACAGCTCTCCGGTCTTGTTTGCATGCGTCACCCCCTCGGGCAACAGTGCAGGCAGACCGTCAAGGAACTGCTGCTCAGCCAGGAGGTCGAGGGCCACCGCGGTTTCGGCCTCGGGCAGCGCCTCGCCCGCCCGAAGCCTGGCCATCACCTGAGCCAGATCCAGGGCACAGGTGACGTTGTCGATACCGGCATCACTCGCGGCAAAGTCCATCAACGCACGTCGAAGATGGGTCTGGGCCAACCGAAGCCGACGACAGGTCTGGCCGACGGACCCAAGGCCGACCAGCGCGATCACCGCGTTGGTGGCGTCGTTGTCGCTCAACGCGATCATCAGCCGCAGTGTCTCGACCAACGGCAGCTCCGTCACCGACGGCAGCAATGACAGCGCCCCGCTGCCGCCGACCCGATCGGGGGCGATGGGGACGGGCTGGTCCAACGTCAAGCCACCCAGGGCCACCTGCTCCAGCGCGGTGATCATGATCGGCACCTTGATGGTGCTCGCCGCTGGAACGACCCGACCTCCGGCCACGTCGACGACCAGGCCACCGGCGCCGATCACGACGACACTCAGCTCGCCCGGAGCGGCTGCCACCAGAGCCCGGATCTCACTGCGCAGTCCCAGCGACACGTCCGACATGACAAGCGAGTATGCCGTATGCCCACGCCCCTGCCCTCCCTCGCTCTGCGCCCCTCCCTCGCTCTGCGTCCATCCCGCAGGCTGCATCCATCCCGCAGGCTGAGTCCATCCCGCAGGCTGAGTCCATCCCGCACAGTGAAGCCCGGACGTGTGACGATGGCAGACGTGAGCAGCCGAAGGTACGTCACCGTTCCCGTCACCACGCTCTGGTCCAGCCCGACGTCGCCCCGCGACGTGGACGCGGCGGCCGTTGCCCCCCATCCCGATGTTGTCGCGTGGCTGGCCGACCTCGATGCCGCCGCTGCGCGACTCGGTCTCCATGGCCGAACACTCACCCAGCTCGAGCTCGGCGAGCCGGTGGACATCATCGACGATCCCGACAACATCGACGATCCCGACAACATCGACGGTCCCAACAACGGCTGGTTCCAGGTGGTCGCGCCGATGCAGCCCAGCACCCTCGATCCGCGAGGCTATCGGGGGTGGCTGCCCGCCGCCCACGTCAGCGCGCAGGCCCCCGACCGCACGCAGATCTCGGCCAACTCGGACTCCCTCGACGGTGGTCGTAGCGCCGAGGCCTTCATCGCGGCGGCTCGCAAGCGCCTCGGCCTTGCCTATCTTTGGGGCGGGATGTGCGACTGGGCGCTGGACTGCTCCGGACTGGTGCACCTCTGCCTGCGCCGCCTCGGCGTGGTCTTCCCGCGGGACGCCGATGACCAGTACGACGCGTGCGAGCACATCTCGGCAACAGACGCCCGACCCGGCGACCTCTACTTCTTCGCTCACGAAGGCAAGCGACCCCATCACGTCGGAATCGTGACCGGCCCCGGCCGCATGCTGCACGCTCCCGAGACCGGCTCGGTGGTTGTCGAGGAAGCCCTGACACCAGCACGCCGGAACAGCCTCGTCGGGGCGGGACGCGTGCCCGGGCTCGAGCGAGGCGCGGGGCTCTCGGAGTGAGTCGGCGCGTCCCTGCGCCGTTGCTGGTCCTGGCCGCCGTAGTCTCGGTCCAGTTCGGCGGAGCGCTGGCCGCCACGCTGGTCCCGGTCGTCGGAGTGTTCGGCTCCGTGACGTTGCGGCTGACCATCGCCGCCGCCGTCCTGCTCGCCATTGCGCGACCCCGGCTGAGAGGCCGGACCACCGCGGACTGGTTGGTGGTCGTCATCTTCGGAGTGGTCCTGGCGATGATGAACCTCTTCTTCTACGGCTCGCTGGCCCGGATACCGATCGGCGTCGTGGTCACCATCGAGTTCACCGGTCCCCTGGTCCTCGCCACCGTGTTGTCCCACCGACGCAAGGACCTGCTCGCCGTCGCCGGCGCGGCTGTCGGCGTCGTCCTGATCTCGGGGATTGTCAGCACGCCCTGGTCGGAGGTTGACCTGACCGGGCTGGGGCTCGCGCTCGCCGCGGGCGCGTCGTGGGCGGCATACATCGTCTTCAGCCGGCGCACCGGGGCACGATTCGCCCAGCTGGACGGCCTCGCCATCGCGATGACCATCGCCGCCGTGCTGGTCGCTCCCGTCGGGATCGTCACCGGCGGGTCAGCGCTGTGGACGCCGGACGCGCTCTGGCGGGGCGCCGGCATCGCGGTGCTGTCGTCGGTCCTGCCGTATTCCCTGGAGCTGATCGCCCTGCGGCGGCTGGCTGCTCACGTCTTCGGCATCCTGCTCAGCCTCGAACCAGCGGTGGCAGCCGTGGCCGGGCTCGTCGTGCTCAGCCAGCATCTCAGAGCCCCGCAGCTGCTCGGTATGGCCTGTGTCGTCGCCGCGAGCGGGCTGGTGCTGGGCGTGAGGTCCGAGCGGTCCACACCCGAGGCCATCGCCGAGACCACGAACCAGTAGCGAACTTCTGGCGCGGCTCAGGAGAACGCCGCGAGCAGAGTCGGTCGAGGGTGCAGAGTCAGTCCAGGGTGGTGGCCCGGTTGTCCTTGCGGGTCTTGAGCAGGCTCGCGACGGTCGTGATGACCAGGATGGTCAGGATGGCGGAGAGCGACTGGCCAATCGTGATGTCCGGAGCGCTCGTAATGCTCTGCCCGCCGTTGATGAACGGAAGCTCGTTCTCGTGCATCGCGTGCAGGATCAGCTTGAGGCCGATGAAGGACAGGAGAACGGCCAGGCCGATGCCCAGATATACCAGTCGTTTGAGCAGGCCGCCGATGAGGAAGTACAGCTGACGCAGCCCCATGAGGGCGAAGATGTTGGCGGTCAGGACGAGGAAGGGTTCCTGGGTCAGACCGTAGATCGCCGGAATCGAGTCCAGCGCGAAGAGCAGGTCGGTGGTGCCGAGCGCGAGGATGACGATGAACATCGGCGTGATGATGCGGTTGCCGTTCAACGTGACGAGCAGCTTGGTGCCCTGCCACACGTTGGTGGCCGGGAATCGCTTCTCGACCCACTTCAGGAGCACGTTCTCCTCATACTCGTCGTCTTCGCTCTCTCCCTCGCGGGCCAGCTTGACGGCGGTGTAGATGAGGAAAGCGCCGAACACGTAGAAGATCCAGGAGAACTGGTTGATCGCCACGGCTCCGACGGCGATGAAGATGCCGCGCAGGACCAGGGCGATCATGATGCCGACCATCAGGGCGGTCTGCTGCAGCTTGGGGGGCACACCGAACTTGTTCATGATGATCAGGAAGACGAACAGGTTGTCGACGCTCAGGCTGTACTCGGTCAGCCATCCGGCGAAGTACTGCGCGGCGAAGTCGGCGTCGGAGAAGTACCAGATCCCCAGCCCGAAAAGGACGGCGAGGGTGACGAAGAAGGCGAGGTGGCGCGCTGACTCGCCCATGGACGGGACGTGTGGTCTGCGGCCGATGATCAGGACATCGATCAGGAGCAGCACCACTGTCACGCCTAGCGTGAGCATCCAGACCCACGGGGCCACGTTCAGGTCGTTCATGTGCAGATTTACCTTCCGGTCACGGTGCAACACCAAGTGGCCGGAGGTCTCTCCCGCCCCGATGGCGGACCGGCTCCCCGGGAGCAGGCAGGCCCGAAGGCTCGCTGATCCGTGATGACGAGGACGCCGCGTGGGGATACTCCCCTCCGTGGAGCGCCATTATCGCCGAGTCCTGGGCACAAACTCAAGTCGGTGTGCTCAGCGCCAGCCGGTTTCAGGACGTGGCGGCAGTCATCTGCCGCAGCTCCTTCTTGAGGTCGCCGAGCTCATCGCGTAGCCGGGCAGCCAGCTCGAAGTGCAGGTCGGATGCCGCCTGGTGCATCTGGACGGTGAGCTCCTGGATGAGGTCTGCAAGATCGGCCGCGGGCATCTCGGCCAGTCGCCGGTCAAACACTCCGACGTCGGCAGCCAATGCCCCTCGACCGCCGGCGCCGCCCCGAGCCTTGCCCCGCGACTGGGTCCGACCGCTGCCCAGCAGGGCCTCGGTGTCGGCGTCCTCGCGATCGAGCAGGTCGGTGATGTCCGCGATCCGTTTGCGCAACGGCTGGGGGTCGATGCCTCGCTCAAGGTTGTAGGCGACCTGGATGGCACGCCGACGGGTGGTCTCGTCGATGGCCTGTGCCATCGACGGAGTCATCTTGTCGGCATACATGTGCACCTCGCCGGAGACGTTGCGCGCGGCACGACCGATGGTCTGGATCAGGCTCCGGGCGGAACGCAGGAACCCCTCCTTGTCGGCGTCCAGGATGCTGACCAGCGAGACCTCCGGCAGGTCGAGTCCCTCGCGGAGCAGGTTGATGCCGACCAGGACGTCGTACTCTCCCATCCGCAGCTCGCGGAGAAGCTCGACGCGCCGCAGCGTGTCGACCTCTGAGTGGAGATAGCGAACCCGGACGCCCCTCTCCAGCAGGTAGTCGGTCAGGTCCTCGGCCATCTTCTTGGTCAACGTCGTGACCAGCACCCGCTCGTGCTTGGCCGTCCGTTCGCCGATCTCGTGCAACAGGTCGTCGATCTGGCCCTTGGTTGGTTTGAGGACGATCTGGGGGTCGACCAGCCCGGTCGGACGGATGATCTGCTCGACCACGCCATCGCCCTTGGCCAGCTCGTAGGGCCCGGGGGTTGCCGAAAGATAGACCGTCTGCCCGGTCCGCTCCAGGAACTCCTCCCAGCGCAGGGGCCGGTTGTCCATGGCGCTGGGCAGCCGGAACCCGAAGTCGACCAGGTTGCGCTTGCGGGACATGTCGCCTTCGTACATCGCGCCGATCTGCGGGACGGTGACATGCGACTCGTCGATGACCAGCAGGAAGTCCTCGGGGAAGTAGTCGAGCAGGCAGCTGGGCGCAGAACCCCGCGGCCGGCCGTCGATGTGCATCGAGTAGTTCTCGATGCCGGAGCAGGAACCGACCTGACGCATCATCTCGATGTCATAGGTCGTGCGCATGCGAAGCCGCTGGGCCTCGAGCAGCTTGCCCTGCTTCTCGAAGGCGGCCAGCTGCTCCTCGAGCTCAGTCTCGATGCCATGGATCGCGCGTTCCATGCGTTCGGGACCGGCCACGTAGTGCGTCGCGGGGAAGACATACATCTCTTCCTCCTCGCGCATGATCTCGCCGGTGAGCGGGTGGAGGGTGTAGATGCGCTCGATCTCGTCCCCGAAGAACTCGATCCGGATCGCCAGCTGCTCGTAGACCGGAATGATCTCGACGGTGTCGCCGCGCACGCGGAAGGTGCCTCGGGTGAACGCGATGTCGTTGCGGGTGTATTGCATCCCCACGAACCTGCGCAACAGGTCGTCACGCTCGATGTGAGCGCCCACCTTGAGCCGGGCCATGCGGTCGACGTACTCCTGCGGAGTGCCGAGACCGTAGATGCAGGAGACCGAGGCCACCACGATCACGTCACGCCGGGTCAGCAACGAGTTGGTGGCGCTGTGCCGCAACCGCTCCACCTCGTCGTTGATCGAGGAGTCCTTCTCGATGTAGGTGTCGGTCTGGGCGATGTACGCCTCTGGCTGGTAGTAGTCGTAGTAGCTGACGAAGTACTCGACGGCGTTGTTCGGCAGCAGCTCGCGGAACTCGTTGGCCAGCTGTGCGGCGAGCGTCTTGTTCGGTGCCATCACCAGCGTGGGCCGTTGGACCTGCTCGATCAGCCAGGCAGCGGTGGCCGACTTGCCCGTACCGGTCGCGCCGAGAAGCACGATGTCCTGTTCGCCGGCCTTGATCCGCTTGGTCAGGTCGGCGATCGCCGTCGGCTGGTCGCCACTGGGCTCAAAGTCGGCGACGACCTTGAACGGGGCAACCGTCCGCTGGAGGTCAGTCGTGGGCCGCATGGCTCAACCGTAGACGCCCCCGCCGACACCTGAACAACTGCCGACCGCGCCCCTCACGGAGCGCTCCATCCGGTATGCCGGGCCCAGACTCGTGCGCGTTCCAGAGCGCCGTCGATCCACGGCTCCTTGGCCAGGGTGTATGCCGTGGTCGTGGCCTCCGCCCGGGCAAGCGCTCGCTTGAGGTCGGCATACTCGTCCCGCTCCGAGGGGTTGGCGACCAGCCAGTCCCTGAACAGCAGCGAGCCCTCCCAGCCTGCAGAGTGCTGCTCGCGGACGTGCACGTGGGCGACGCGACCGGGATCGGCGCTGCCATGGAAGCGCTTGGCCCACAACGCCGCATCGGGCGCCCAGGCATGCACCGTGTCCTGATGATTGCTGTTGTCACTGCCATCTACCCGGGGAAAACCCTTGTCCGCCAACGCTTTCACGAACTCGGGCAAGTCTGCGTCGGTGAGTCGTCGGACTCCGACCTGCAGGTCGATCACATCCTTGGCGGGCAGGCCCGGCACGCTCGTCGAGCCGATGTGCGCGACCTCCACTCCTGCCTCGCCCAGTCCGGCTGCCTTCAACGCCAGCGTTATCCGTCCGATCAGCCTCGTCGCCGTCGATGGCCACGAATCGTCATACGCCACAAGGGTCGGGGTGTCCGGGCGATGACTGCGACGCCCCGTCAGCAGGTTGTCGTTGAAACCCACGATCCGGTTCTGCCACAGGTCATCGACCTGGACCAGCAGCGCCTCCACGGTCCCGTTGTTGTCCAGCCACGCATCGGCTGCCGCCCGGCGTGCACCATCGCTGGCCTGGGCCGCGATACGCCCCTGTGCATCAGCCGCGGTGAAGCCCCGCGCACCGGTGAGGCGCGCCACCCTGATGTCCTCGTCAGCCCCCACGACCACGGTGAGGTGGTAGTCAGCGGTCATGTCCTTCTCCACCAGCAGTGGTACGTCGTGCACCAGGATCCGGTCGGGGGCTGCCGACTCCAGCAGCGCGTGGGTTCGGGCAGCGATCAGCGGGTGCGTGATCGCTTCCAGGTCCCTGCGCGCGCTGAGGTCAGCAAACACGATCTCACCGAGCGCGCCGCGATCAAGAGAACCGTCGGCGGCCAGCACCGCGTCACCAAAACGTTGATGGATGGCAGCCAGACCGGGCGAGCCGACGGCAACGACTTCGCGGGCCAGGAGATCGGCATCGATGACCAGAGCGCCAAGCTCAAGAAACCGTTGCGCCACCGTCGATTTGCCCGAGCCGATCCCGCCGGTGAGTCCTACGCGCAGCATGGGCTGACTCTAGTGCCGGGCGGCCCGGGTTCGTCCTTGTTCCGGACCTCGCGAGGGCTGTTCCGTAACGCACGAAGACCCGGGCCAGGCGGTCCGGG
>JABBOX010000009.1 GCA_012927555.1 Phycicoccus sp. | reverse complement strand
CAACACCCCGATGGCAATCCGATCCGTGAGGCGCTCATCATCCGAAGCCTTGACCTGACCCACCCTTGGCATGGGCCGACTCTAGCAGCCGAGCAACCTAACTAAGTGGTATTGCGCTTAAGCCTCACCTGAAGGCGTGCTGGACGATCCCGCCAAAGCAGAACGCGGCATTCGTGGCAGCGATGGAGGACGTGCTGGGCGTCTACGCCCGCCCCTACGATCGGGCCTACCCCGTCGTGGTCATGGACGAGAAACCACTCCAACCGCTCGCCGACGCCAGAGCTGGCACGCCGGCCGTGCCCGGGCAGGTGGCCCGGCAGGACTCCGAGTACATCCGCTGCGGCACCTGCTCGATCTTCGTGTGGGCCGAACCCCTACGCGGTTGGCGCCGCGCCTACGCCGAGTCCACCCGCACCCGAGTCGACTGGGCCCACGGCGTCGAACATCTCCTCAGCGTCGAGTACCCCGACGCGGACAAGGTTGTGCTCGTCATGGACAACCTCAACACCCACTCGATCGCCTCCCTCTATCAGGCATTCCCACCGGAGAAGGCCTACGCCCTGGCCGGCAGGTTGGAGATCCACCACACCCCCAAACACGGATCCTGGCTCAACATCGCCGAGATCGAACTGTCCTGCCTGACCAAGCAATGCCTGGGCCGTCGCATCGCCGAACTCGAGGTCCTCAACGAGGAACTGCTCGCATGGGCCAGCGCCACGAACGCCGACGAACGTCAAGTGGACTGGAGATTCACCGCCAGCAACGCCCGCATCAAACTCCGGCACCTATACCCAGCCCTTTAGAAGCGACGGCCTACTAGGGACTTTCGGCCCCCGTTCCGGAGACTGCTCTCGACCGCAACGAGGCATATGCCGAGCTCTCACCAGAATCCTCCAAGGAACGATCCCTACCGTCGAACCACTGCAGGGTGCCGATCTCTGGGAGGTTCACATGAGTGCGAGCAAGCCTGCGTGGCATGGCGTTGGCAAGGCGGAGCTGTGGGCGCTTCGCGCGGGGCTCTTTGCCCTCGGTACCGCGCGGACGAAGCCGAGGCCGTTCTACCGGCGCTGGTGGTTCAGGGCTCCTGCAGTGCTTGCGGTTCTTCTCATCTTCGGTGCCGCCAACAACTTCGGCGACCCGTCCACGACGCCATCATCCGCCGGCCAGCGATCGGGGCCTGCTCTCGGCGACACAGCCGTGGCCCAGGCGGCACCTACGTCCGCTCCGACGCTGCCGACCGACCAGGGATGGGTTCTTGACAGCTACCGCCTCCAGGACCGCGCCCTCGGTGACTTCGGCGGGACGGTGCGCATTACGAACACCAACAAGGCTGCACAGTCAGCCGTATTCACCATCTTCGTGATGGCGAAGGGCCAGGTCGTCGCGAGCCTTCAAGGATCCGCTGACAATGCTGGCGCGGGCAAGACGGTCACCGTACAACTGAGCAGCCAGGACAAGTACAGGTCAGGAAGCCACACCGTCGACTTCCAGACAGCTGTCACGCACTACGGGCGTCCGACAGCACTGGTCCGTTCGAGACCCACAGACCCCGCCAAGGACTCAGACCAGTTCCTGGGCCTCTGACCTGTAGCGATGCCGCGTTCTACACGTTGAAGCGGAACTCCACCACGTCGCCGTCGGCCATCACATAGTCCTTGCCTTCGATCCTGACCCTGCCGGCCGCTTTCGCCGCCACCATGGTGCCCGCCGCGACGAGGTCATCGAAGGAGATGACCTCAGCCTTGATGAACCCCCGCTGGAAGTCGGTGTGGATCACGCCGGCCGCCTGCGGCGCCGTCCAGCCCTTGTGGATGGTCCAGGCTCGCGTCTCCTTGTAGCCGGCGGTCAAAAAGGTCTGCAGGCCGAGACTGGCAAAGCCCACTCGCGCAAGCTGATTCATGCCCGGCTCCTCCACGCCGACCGACGCCAGGAGCTCGGCGGCGTCCTCCTGCTCCAGCTCGGCCAGGTCCATCTCGAGCTTGGCGTCAAGATAGATCGCATCGACCGGGGCGACCAGGGCGGACAACGTCGACTTCAACGAGTCGTCGGTCAGCTGGTCCTCGTCGAGGTTGAACACGTAGAGGAATGGCTTGGTGGTCAGCAGTGAAAGCTCGCGGATCGCGTCGAGGTCGACTCCGGCGGCCGCACCCGCGGCATACAGGGTATCGCCGGTCTCGAGCACCTTCTGTGCGGCAATCGCGTTGTCCAGCAGGGGTTTCTTGTCCTTGTTGATCCGCGCGTCCTTCTCCATCCGGGGCAAAGCCTTTTCGAGGGTCTGCAGATCGGCGAAGATCAGCTCGGTGTTGATCGTCTCGATGTCGCCCTCGGGACTGACCTCACCGTTCACGTGCACGACGTCGTCATCCTTGAACGCCCGGATCACCTGGCAGATCGCGTCTGCCTCACGGATGTTGGCCAGGAACTTGTTGCCCAGACCTTCACCCACGGAGGCGCCACGAACGATGCCGGCGATATCCACGAAGGACACCATGGCCGGCACCAGACGCTGGCTGTCGAAGAGCTTGACCAGCACATCGAGCCGGGGGTCAGGAAGCGCCACCACGCCGATGTTGGGCTCGATCGTCGCGAACGGATAGTTCGCCGCGAGCACGTCGTTCTTGGTCAGTGCGTTGAAAAGGGTGCTCTTGCCGACGTTGGGCAGGCCGACGATGCCAATAGTTAGGGCCACAAGACGAGAAGTTTAATGCCTCAGGACCAGCCCGTATGACGGCTCGCACCTCGCGCTGTTCAGGGGAGCAGCTCGAGATCGGCCCCCATCGCCCGATACGTTCCGGCGGCCCGAGCATCGCGACTCACCAGCCTCAGCCCGTGTTCTGCGGCCACGGCGGCCACGAGTGCGTCGTAAACGGCGCCGCCCGACACGCCACTCGCGGCCAGCTGGGCAACCAGCGCGGCCGACCTCTCGGAGCTGAGGAAACGGGTGTGCGGGAAGTTGACCTCGATCAGCCGTTGAGTGGCCTGCGGCGTCAATCGATCCGGTGGAGGCAGCCGGGTGAGCACAGAGAACGTCTCGAAAGCCGCGTGGCCAGCCAAGCCCTTGGGCCGATCGACCAGGGCCGCAAATGTCGTGAGATGAGCAGCATGACTCGGCTGCACGAATGCCAACGCCGCGCTGGTGTCGAGCAGGCACGGCTCGGAGTCACCTTTGGTCGGCATGGCGAAGCTCACGGACATCGTCGTCGGTCAGGGGCGCCCCACCGGAAGGCAGGAGGAGGTGGCCATCACGTTCGACCAGATGGTCGGTGCTGACCAGCTCGATCCGAAGCCCCGCTCCCTCGGCGAAGACGTCCACCTCTCCCGAGACCAGCCCGAGTCGGTCGCGCAGCTCCTTGGGAATGACCAAACGCCCCGCCCTGTCAATGGTTGTCCGCATACCATTACATTACCATTGGAATGGTTGCCAGTTGGAATGGTTGCAGCCTCCCATCGGCCGACCTCGGCAGTTCCGATGCCGCGTGCGCCGGTTCTTCGCCGTGTCGAACAGGGACTGTCGGTGGTTTCTGCCACCGTGTGACACATGGAGATCTTGATAGCCGCTGTGGTCGGAGTGTTCATCGGGGCGCTGTTGGCCTGGCTCGTGTCCCGTGTGCTGTTTGCCGGACGCTCAACCGCCTTGTCCACCGAACGTGACCTGTTGCGCGAGCGGGTGATCGATCTGGAAGCTGCGGTCAGCGATGACGCCCAGACCGCGACCTTGCTGGCACCCCTGCGTGACGCGCTGGTCCGTGTCGAGCATCAGGTCGGGACCCTGGAGCGAGACAGGGTCGCGCAGTTCTCCCAGGTCAGCGTGCAGCTGGCTGACGTCACGACCTCGACCCAGGCGCTGCGCTCCCAGACCGCCTCTCTGGTGGGTTCGCTCAACGCTTCCACCATCCGGGGCAGCTGGGGTGAGGTCCAGCTCCGTCGGGTCCTGGAGCACGCCGGCATGCTGGCGCGCTGCGACTTCGAGGAACAGGTCAGCGCGGTGAGCAGTCACGACCGCGGAGTGCGCCCCGACGTGGTTGTCCGGCTCCCTGGCGACAAGTGCCTGGTGATCGACGCGAAGGCTCCGATGACCGCCTTCCTCAGCGCCCAGGCCGACAGCATCGACTCCGCCGAGCGCTCGCGACTGTTGGCGGCACACGCGGTATCACTGCGCGGACACGTGGATTCCCTTGCGGCCAAAGCGTATTGGTCGGCCTTCACTACTACGCCAGAGATGGTGGTCTGCTTCATTCCGGGCGACGCCATCCTCGCTGCAGCGCTGGGCGCCGACCCTGCCCTGTTCGAGTACGCACAGGCCCGGAAAGTGGTCCTGGCCTCGCCCGGAACCCTGCTCGCCCTGCTGCGCACCGTCGCCTTCACCTGGCAGCAAGACGCCCTGACCGCCAACGCACAGCAGCTGCTCAAGCTGGGGAGCGACCTGTATTCACGTCTGGGCACCTTGGGCTCACACGCCACCAAGATGGGATCTTCACTTCAGAAGTCCGTGGAGAGCTACAACGCTCTGGTGGCCACGCTGGAGTCCAGGGTCATCGTGACGGCCCGCAAGATGCACGAGATCGGTCTGGCCGACTCAGCACTGCCGGAGACCCCGCCGGTCGAGACCGCTCCTCGGCCCTTGACGGCCGCCGAGCTGATCGTCGTTCCGGACGAAAGGGCCCACGTGCGTTCCGCGTGAAGCCGCTCGCACCTCGCATACTTGAGCGCTCACGCCTCTCGGGCTGAGGCGCCCACGCCTCTAGTGCAGTGAACCCATGTCGTAGCGAAGCTTGGTGGCCTCGATACCGGACTTGGCCTTGAGGTCGCGGTTGAGCTCATGCGGCAGCGAGAACAACACGCTCTCCTCGGCCGCCACAACCGACTGAACATCCTCATAGCCGCGCGCGGCCAGGAAAGCCAGGACGTCACGCACCAGCACCTCAGGAACGCTGGCACCACTGGTGACGCCGACCGTGCCCACACCCTCGAGCCAGCCCGGGTCGATCTCATCGGCATAGTCCACCAGGTGGCCAGCACGGGCTCCGTGCTCCAGCGCCACCTCGACCAGCCGCACCGAGTTCGAAGAGTTGCGCGAGCCCACGACGATCATCAGATCGGTGTCCGGCGCCATCTGCTTGACGGCGAGCTGACGGTTCTGTGTCGCGTAGCAGATGTCGTCGCTGGGCGGATCCTGCAGCAACGGGAACTTCTCACGCAGCCGGCTCACCGTCTCCATCGTCTCGTCCACCGACAGCGTGGTCTGGGACAGCCAGACGACCTTGGCAGGGTCGCGGACCGTGACGTTGGCGACGTCGTCAGGACCGTCCACGAGCGTCACGTGATCGGGAGCCTCCCCCGCCGTGCCCACGACCTCCTCATGACCCTCGTGACCGATCAGCAGGATGTCGTACTCCTCGTCCGCGAAGCGCACGGCCTCGCGGTGGACCTTGGTCACCAACGGGCAGGTCGCGTCGATCGTCTTCAGCGACCGTGCCCTGGCCTCGTCATGCACGACTGGTGCGACGCCGTGGGCCGAGAAGATGACGGTCGCGCCCTCGGGCACCTCCTGGGTCTCGTCGACGAAGATCGCCCCACGCTTCTGCAACGTGGTCACCACGTGCTTGTTGTGCACGATCTCCTTGCGTACGTAGACCGGCGGCCCGTAGAGCTCCAGCGCCTTCTCGACCGTCACCACAGCCCGGTCCACGCCGGCGCAGTACCCACGTGGGGCAGCCAGCAAAACTCGCTTTGTCGTCAAAGTCACCCCACCATGTTAGGTCGCCTTCTAAAGTTGCTGACGTGAGCAGTCCCCAACCCCTACCCGAGCGCGCTGCGGACACCACCGCCGAAAAACCTTGGCCGGTGCGCCTGCTCAGCATCAAGATCTCGGAATACGTCGACAAGATGTCGGCCCTGTGGGTCGAAGGGCAAGTGGTCCAGGTCAGCCGCCGTCCGGGACAGGCCACCGCCTACCTGACGTTGCGGGATGCGGACGTCGACATGTCGCTCAACGTCACCATCCGCACCGCCACGCTGGATGCCATGCCCGTGCCCCTGTCCGAGGGCGCACGCGTCGTCGTCCAGGCCAAGCCAACGTTCTGGACCAAGCGCGGCACTCTGAATCTCGATGCCCGCCAGATACGCCCGGTCGGGGTCGGAGAGCTGCTCGCCAGGCTGGAGCACCTGAAGCGCGTCCTGGCGTCCGAGGGCTTGTTCGACCGCGATCGCAAACGCTCCTTGCCCTTCCTGCCCCGCAAGGTCGGGCTGATCTGTGGCCGAGCCAGTGCGGCCGAGAAGGACGTGGTGGAGAACGCCCGACGGCGTTGGCCCGCAGTCCAGTTCGAGATCCGGCAGGTTTCGGTCCAAGGGCCCAACGCGGTGCCCGAGGTCAGCGCCGCCCTCCGTGAGCTCGATGCCGATCGAAGTGTGGATGTCATCGTGATCACGAGGGGCGGAGGATCCTTCGAGGACCTGCTCCCCTTCAGCAACGAGTCCCTGGTCAGAGCCGTGGCCGACTCCGTCACCCCGGTGGTGAGCGCCATCGGCCACGACGTCGACACTCCCCTGCTCGACTTCGTCGCCGACGTGCGCGCTTCAACCCCGACCGACGCGGCCAAGCTGATCGTCCCCGACGTCATGGAGCAGCGCGCCGCGATCCACCAGACGCGCCTACGGGTATGCCGTGCGCTGACCTCGCGCATCCACGATGAACGTCGCCTCCTGGTCTCCTTGCGCTCCAGGCCGGTCATGGCCGATCCGCGAGCCATGATCACCGCCCGGAGGCAGGAGCTCGACGCGCTCACTGACCGGTCCAGGGCGCGAGTCCTGTCGAACGTGCATCGCGCGGGTGACCAGATCAACCATCTGCGAGCACAGGTTCAGGCACTGTCGCCGCTGTCCACGCTCGAACGCGGGTACGCCGTCGTCCAGCACGCTGACGGCCGGATCGTCATGGATCGGGCAGAGGTCGACCCGGACGAGCTCCTCCGGGTTCGGGTCGCTCGGGGCGACTTCGGGGTCCGACCCGTCAGCCAACGGTCGTAGGGTGTTGGTGTGGCCGCCAAGAACCCCGTGACTCAGCCTCCGAAGACAGGTCCGTTCTCGAAGACAACCGACTTCCCGGACATCAAGGATCTGACCTACGAGCAGGCTCGCGACGAGCTGATCTCGATCGTCGCTGAGCTGGAGGGCGGCCAGATCGGGCTCGAGAACAGCATGGGTCTGTGGCAGCGCGGGGAGGCCCTCGCCGCCCACTGCAGCACGTGGCTCGACGGGGCAGAGGCAAAGTTGACCGCGCAGGACTGACGAGATCGTGCGGCACTGACGAGATCGTGCGGCACGGACTGACCGGGGTCAGCTCGCAGGCACCGGTTTCAGAGCCTCCGCGAACTGCGCCAGCTGAGCGTAGGGCGCCGTCCCGCTCAGAACCGTCGACAGTTCGGTCGAGCCGGAGCCCCTGGACACGAGGCTGCGCTGGACGGTCTCCCTGGAGCTGAGCTCCTGCCACGTCACTCCCGCCGCGGCCAGGGTGCCCTCGGCCCTCCCGTTCGAGGTCTGGGCCGAGATCCACGCGTCCGTGGCCTGCTGCGTCTGGTCGATCGAGACGTAGTTGCCCTCGGGCGAGAGATAGCCGGCATGCCATGTCCTCAGCCCGTCGCCGGCAGCGGTGAAACGCACGTTGGTGGCCTTCCAGCCAGCGGGTAGCTGGGGCTGGGAGATCGCCCACGAGGTCTCCTGACGCACCTGCTTGGCCACGGACGTGACGTCTACCGCCGGCTGGGTGATCTCACGAACCCGCGGCACCATGGCGAACCACGCCAGCCCGGCAACCATGATCACGACCATCGAGATGACCATGCTGCGCAGGCTCCCCAAACCACGTCGGGCGGGCGGCTGCACGGCCGGGGCCGGCGCGGTATCGGGAACGCTCGTCGTACTCACGCTCCCATCGTCGCCGAAAGCCCTCCCTTATGACGAGCCGCCCCTGTCGCGCGTCGACCCCGAGGGCCCCGCCCTCCTCGATAGAGTCACGTCACCCCCAACCATTGACTCGGAGGATGCTGACATGGCGCGCGAACACATGCCTGCAGGACTGACATGAGTGGGCGCACGCTGGTGATCGGCGAGTCGCTGATCGACGTCGTCCAGCGCTCGGACGGATCCACCCAGGAACACGTCGGGGGCAGCCCGGCCAATGTGGCCGTCGGCCTCGCCCGTCTAGGTCACGACATCACTTTCGCGACCCTCGTCGGCGACGACGATCGAGGCGACAAGATCGCCAGTCACCTTGCAGATGAAGGGATCTCGCTCACCCAAGGCAACGTCGGAGCACGACCGACGTCCGTGGCAACGGCAACCTTGGATGTGACAGGCGCCGCGACATACAGCTTCAGCCTGACGTGGGAGCTTGCCGGGCAGCCGACTCTTGAGGGGTTGTCCCATGTCCACACCGGTTCCATCGCCGCAACCCTTGAGCCCGGAGCCTCGGCGGTCCTTTCCACGATCCAGGACGCGCGCCCTGTAGCCACCATCTCCTACGACCCGAACGTGCGCCCCGCCCTGATGGAGAGCCCGCACGAGGTCCGCTCCAAGATCGAACAGATCATCGGTCTCAGCGACGTGGTCAAGGCCAGTGACGAGGACATCGCCTGGTTGTACGAGGGGGCGCCGATCTCGGACGTGCTGCGGCTGTGGGGTCAGTTGGGTCCCGCGCTGACGGTGGTCACTCGCGGTCTCGACGGCGCCTTGGTCGCGCTCAGCGTGACCGGCGAGCTGACCAGCGTTGACGCCCCCACGGTTGAGGTGGTCGACACCGTCGGCGCTGGAGACTCGTTCATGGCGGGCCTGCTGTCCGGGCTCCTGGAGGCCGAGCTCCTGGGCGGCGTCGAGGCGCGCGAGCGCCTGCGGTCCGCGTCACTGGCCGATGTGCTGCCGGCCGTTGAGCGCGCGCTGGCCTGCGCGGCGATCACGGTGTCCCGCGCCGGCGCCAACCCACCTCGCCAGGCCGAGCTCAAAGAACGTGACGCAGGCCACCTCTAGCAAGGTCCTACGCTGGGAACCTCTTCCATGGCGTGGGCTGAGACAGCTGCACGCCAGGCCAGACAGATTCTTGTGTTCACCTGACAGATTCTTGTGTTCAAAGGAGCGACCGTGCCCGAGTTCGAATACGAAGACCTGCTTCCGCTGGGAGCCGACAACACGGCATACCGGCTGTTGACCACCGAGGGCGTCAGGACGGTCGAAGGGCCAGACGGACGATCGTTCCTCGAGGTGGCCCCGGAGGCGCTTCGGTTGTTGACCGAGACGGCGATGCACGACATCGCGCACTTCCTGCGCCCAGCCCCCCACCCACCGCTGCGCCGC
>JABBOX010000099.1 GCA_012927555.1 Phycicoccus sp. | reverse complement strand
CCCGCCAAGGCGCCACGGGTTGCCAAGGTCTGGAGGGCATCCGGGCCGAGCACCCTGCGCTGGTCGGCCAGCAGCTGCTCGAGCGCGGTGATCGCCTCGGCCACCCGACCCGACCGCCCGAGCAACGCCGCCACGTGGTGGCGGGTGGCCAGGGTGTCGGGGTCGTCCGCTCCCAGCACCCGGGTGCGATCTGCCAGGAGCTGCTCGGCCTCCGCTACCGCATCGGGTAGCCGACCCGCCGCGGCGAGCCACCCCGCCAGGCTGCCGCGAGTGGCCATCGTGTCCGGCGCGTCGGCGCCGAGCACCCGGGTGCGATCGGCCAAGAGTCGCTCGGTCTCCGTGATCGCCTCGGCCACCCGGCCCGACCCGCCAAGCGTCCTTGCATACGCCTCGCCCAGCGTCAGCCAATGGCCACCGGTGGCCAATGAAGTGCTGGTGGACTGCAGCGCGCTCTCAACGAGCCGGATCACGTAGCGACAACTGTCCACATCTGGATCCGCGAGCAACGAACTGCATAGGGCCACGGAGCCCGCAACGGTGCTCTCGTCCCACGCGAGGAATCCCACGTATGCCAGTGCGACGCGCAGCCGGGCCCGGTGCTCCTCTTGCGCTGGCGACTCGGCCACACCTGCCGACATGGCTCGTGCCATCGCCTCGTACACCGCGCGGCGCCGGGCCTCGTCATACGCGACCTTGGCCTGGCTCAGCGCGACGTCGTACTGCGCGGGGTCAGGGAACAGCCGAAGTCTCGTGTCGTCTGACCGAACCCAGGCCGCGGCTTCGGTGTTCGAGACCGCCGTGAGCAAGGAAGAGTCCCAGCGAAAATCCGCGAGTCCCATGCTGTCGCTGATCCCGGCAGGAGTGCTGAGCGCCGCAACCATCAGCACCTCGCGGGTGGTCTGCGCCAGCTCGCTCCACAGCTGTCCAAACAATCCGTCGACATCGTGAGGAAGACCCCCGACTTCGTCAGCACCGAGATCGCGATCAGCGTTGCTCAACAGGTCAACGTGACAGGCCAGCTGAAGGGCCAACGGGTTCGTGAACGACGACGCCACCAGGTTCGCGTTCCACGCCGTGACCTCGGGCAGTATGGCGCGGACGATCACCTCCCGTTCGCCGACCGCGAGATCCGGCAGGGCCTCATCCGTCAGCACCCGGCATACCCGATCAGGGTGCACCCGCTCGATAAGCTGGTGCGCTGGCAGACTGTCGTCGTCCAGCAACCCCCGCCACGTCGTCGAGATCACCAGCACGGGGGCACCCTGCGCGGCCAGAAGACGAGCCAAGAGCTCCACGAGGCTCTCGTCGGCGAGGTGGAGATCCTCGATCGTGATCACGATCGGCAGCCCAGCGGCGCCCAGTCGTTCCAGTGCCGGGGCAAGCTCGTCGACAAGATCTGGCCTGTCGCGTCCATCGCCATACGCCACGGGGCTGGGTGGTTCAGTGCGGCCACAGTCCCGCCCGCCCGGCACGGCCCACTCCGCGGCCAGAGCCAGCACCCCCAGCCCGGGGACGGGCAGACTGGCCAGGCCGGCAGCCACGCCGAGGACCTCTCCGGCCGACGTCTCGACCACCTCGCCCTGTTCGGAGCCCCGCCCCGCCCCCAGACGTGGCTCAGGCGAGGCCAGCTGCCGCCACCGTTGATCCAGACCGACCTGATGGTCCGCGAACTGCGTCAGGTCGGCGGCGAGCGCCTGAACCGGAGTGCCGCTTCGCGTTGCGCATGAGATCCCCCACCAGAACCACTGCGGCACGGCCTCCAGCTCGGGAGCTACCGACTCGGGGATCACCTTCTTCCGCAGGGACATCAGGGATGTCAGGGACCCAGCATTCTTCGCAACGGGAGCCTGCGGAAGCAGCGCCGGCGACCAGTACTTCGCGCCGTTCTGCCGCTCTGCGGCAAGCCTGCGGTAGAGCTCGTGGATGATCCGGGTCTTGCCCCAGCCGGAATCCTCCTCGAGGGACCACCACCGGGGCGTTCCGGACTGGCTGACGTTGTCGAACTCCGCCAATAGCCGCGCGACCAGCTGACGACGCTGTTCGCCGACGAAGGGCGACTCGTACGCGCCCACTCCGCTACGGTCCACGATCTCCCAGCCTCACGACATCACTGCTCGGTCTACGGGCGTTGCAGCCCGATCGTCTCCAGCCCCGCCTGCCCCGCGATGACAGCGACCGCGTCCGCCCCTGACTGGCTCACCGCGGCGACCACGTCGTCGACCGCCCACGGCGCGGCCAAGCCGTCTGCGCGAACCCAGAGTTCGACCCGGGCGCCGGTGAGTCGGCCGACCTCGCCGCAGACGATGTCATCTGGGGCACCGACCAGCAGCACGTAGCGGGGTCCGTGCTGAGGTTCCGCCACCGGTAGCAGCGACCGGTCGTGACGGTATACAAGCCAGTGGTAGCCGGAGATCGCACCGGTCGCGAGCAGGATGGCGACCGGTATACGCATCTCGCGCACCACCTGGGCGTCGAAGCCATTCTTCAACGCGTCCTGGATCCCGAGGAACGCTGCGACCAGGACTGCGATCACTGCAACGACGCCGCCCAGCCCGAAGAGCACGAAGAGGTAGATCCGCCGGGTCGGTGAGCCGAGCTCTTCGGGGCCGCCGTCGTGCGTCGCCCGCCCGATGCGCGACCAGAACACCAGCCACAGCGGGCCGCCGACGAGCAGGAGGGTCACCCCGGACAGCAGGGAGTTGACCATGGAGGTGCCCACCTCGACCGCGGCTGGGGGCACCAGCGACTCGACCAGTGCGACGAACACCATGGCCACGCCGACCGCTGCGGCCAGGAGGGCGATGCCGGCCATGAGGTACTCGTAGACCCGGGTGACCTCCATGCGTGCGGGAGTCGCGCCGGTGAAGACCTGCCGGTGGTACCACCAGCTCACGGCGCCGACGATGACGCACGCTGCCGCAGTCGGCGCCCCCTCGAAGTGCTGTGCCGCCTGGGTGGAGGTGGGATCGCCGATGAACCAGACGAGCGCCTGGTACAGGACGATGCTGGCCCCGACGACAGCAAGGACCAACGATCCACCGACGCCGACCGGGAGCACGTAGCCGAACCACAGCGGCGTACGGCGGGCCTTCGACAAGTTCCTCAGCCAGTAGACGACCCAGACCGGCACGCCGACGACCACCGTGGCGGCGGCCTGCGCGAGTGGTTGCTGCTGCTGGACCAGCAGGGTGCTGGCCGGGTCCACGAGGAGGGCATCCAATGACGCGCCCAGGAGCCAGACCAGCCCGGCGACAGTCGTGAACAGGCCGATGAGCGAGCCGATCACCAGATGCCCCAGCCTGCGGTCGGCGTCAAGCATCCGGCTCGCCATGATCCAGTGAGCGAGCCAGACCCCGAACCACACGACGAGCTGGGACAGGGCAGACCCGTCGAAGCGGTGGTCCGCCAGGGCCGCCGACACAACGCCGTGCAGCGCGGTCATGGCCACGACGAGCGCTGTCAGCGGGGCAACGGTGGCGTAGAAGGCCCAGCCCAGTGAGCGCGCCTCGTCCGGGTCCTGCTGCAGACGGCGTCGCGACCACGCCGCCAGGAGGACGAACATCGGGATGCCGAACACGGAGAAGGTCAGTGCCCGGGCCAGGGTGCTGTTGTCGTTCCCGGCCAGCGAAGGCTTCTGGAACAACAGGCCGAGGAGGTCCGACAGTCCGACCGCGGCCACGACCATCAGTCCGAACAGCAGCAGGTACTGGAAGAAACGCCGGACGCTGTGGGCGTCCATCCCACGGGAGTCTCTGCGGCCGCCGAACTGGCGCACCGCCCAGACGACCAGCGCGATCGGCAACGCGACGGAGATGAGCGAGAAGAGCAGCCCGATGACCATGATCAGCCCTTCGTCGAGGGGCACGAAGGCAGAAGCCAGGGTGACCCGGTGATCTTCCAGACCCCACTTTCGCGTTGGACGGTGAGGCGCTCCGTGTGCGAGTACCCACCCGAGTCGAAGGGCCCGCCCCCTGTGCCTTCGGTGACGTTGACCGTCACGACCGCATGGTCGCCGCTGACGGCGCTGTGGTCGAGGACGATCCGTGCGGACTCGGGGACATAGCCAGCCGCCAGGCCCGAGGCGTCACAACCCAACGACGGCGACAGGTGGCTGGCCGCGCCCGGGTAGTCCCCCGCGAACACGGCTTTCAGGTACGCCTGGACGACTCCCTCAGGGGTGCCCGGGTTCAGGTCAGGCGAGGCCCGGTTTGCCACCACCACCCCGGCGAGGACGGCGAGGAGCACCACGGCACCGACGAAGATGGCAAGGACCCTGTTCATGGCATACCTTCCCAGTCCAGTGACATGGCCTGACAACTGTATGGTCCCGACCGGCGCACGGCGGGGACAGGGGCGAAGGTCCCTGCGGCGCGGAAATGTCACTCAGTATCGATGCGCCCGGGTGGTCGGGCGGATAGGTTCAGGACGCCAGACCTTACGTTCTGCGCATCAGACCTCCGAGAGGATCCAGAGATGCAGCGTCGACTGCTCATCATGGGCGCCGCCGGGCGCGACTTCCACAACTTCAACGTCGCCTATAGGGACGACCCGCAGGTCGAGGTTGTCGCCTTCACCGCGACCCAGATCCCGTTTATCGACGACCGGATGTACCCGGCGAGCCTGGCCGGCGAGCGCTACCCACACGGCATACAGATTCACGACGAGAGCATGCTCACCCAGCTGATCAAGGAGCAGGAGATCGACGACGTCATCTTCAGCTACTCGGACGTCCCCCACGCGTACGTGATGCACAAGGCCAGCCAGGTGCAGGCTGCCGGCGCGAACTTCGTGCTGCTCGGGCCGCGCGAGACGATGTTGACCTCGACCGTCCCCGTGGTCGCCGTGTGCGCCGTCCGCACAGGTTCGGGCAAGACCCAGACGACGCGAGCGATCGCCGCAACGCTGAAGGAAGCCGGCAAGCGCGTCGTGGCTGTGCGGCACCCGATGCCCTACGGGAACCTCGAGGCGCAGCGCGTGCAGCGATACGCGACGCTCGAGGACCTGGACCTGCACAAGACCACGATCGAGGAGCGCGAGGAGTACGAGCCCCACATCATGGCGGGGACGATCATCTACGCCGGCGTCGACTACGGCCAGATCCTTGAGCAGGCACAAGCCGAATGCGATGTGCTGCTGTGGGATGGGGGGAACAACGACCTGCCCTTCTACAAGCCGGACATCCACATCGTGGTCGCCGACCCGCTCCGCGCCGGCCACGAGACGAGCTACTACCCGGGCGAGGTCAACCTGCGCATGGCCGACGTGATCGTGATCAACAAGATGGACTCGGCCTCGACCGAGCAGGTGAGCGCGCTGATGGACTCGATCCACCAGACGAACCCTGATGCGACCGTCATCAAGGCGAACAGCCGCGTGACCGTGGACGATCCCGATGCGATCAAGGGAAAGCGTGTCCTGGTTATCGAGGACGGTCCGACCCTGACCCACGGCGAGATGAAGTTCGGCGCCGGGGTCGTCGCGGCCCGGGCACACGGAGCGGCCGAGATCGTCGACCCCCGGCCCTGGGCGACCGGCACGATCGCGGAGACCTTCCTCAAGTACGACGTCGGCCCGGTGCTGCCGGCGATGGGCTACTCCCAAGGCCAGCTCGCCGAGATGGAGGAGATCATCGACGCGGCGGATGTCGACGTCGTCGTGATCGGCACGCCTATCGACCTCCGCCGCGTGATCGAGATCCGCAAGCCCGCGCTCCGCGTTCGGTACGACCTGGAGGTGCTACCGGGCTCGCCGACCCTGCTCGACGCGCTCAAGCCCGTCCTGACGTGATCCTGGGCAACGTGATCCTGGGCAACGTGACCCTGGGCAACGTGACCCTGGGCAACGTGACCCTGGGCAACGTGCGAGGAGGCTGACTCCACGGAACGAGCTGCGTCGGCGGGAACACCCATGGCGCCTGGCACCGTCCGGTTACGGGTCCACCCTGCACTGCGCTTTCTTCTGCAGCGCAAGGCCCGCGACAACGGCGAGCTCGAACTGCCACACGATCCGACTGCCACAGTGGCGCATCTCGTCCAGAGTGTGGGCGTGCCACTGACCGAGGTCGGGGACCTGGTCGTGGCCGACGCCTCGGTGCCCTGGCGGAGCCGGTTGCGGGAGCAGGACCAGCTCGACGTCGTGGTCCGAGCCCGGCCACAGCCCCTGGACGGGCCGCCGCTCTTTCTGCTGGACGTGCACCTCGGCGCGCTGGCCCGCAGGCTTCGGCTCCTCGGAGTCGAGGCGGCATACGACAATGACGCGGACGACAACCAGCTCGTCGAGCAGGCCGAACGCGAGGACCGGATCCTGCTCAGTCGCGATCGGGGCCTGTTGATGCGCCGGGCTCTGCGCCGGGCCGCGTTCGTGCACGGTCAGCACCCCGACGTCCAGCTGGCGGACGTCGTCGAGCGGTTTCGACCGCCCCTGCGGCCGTGGAGCCTGTGTCCGGCCTGCGGCGGAATCGTGATGCCGGTCCCGAAGGCTGAGGTGGCGGGTCAGCTCCAACCTGGGACGCTACGCACGCAGGAACGATTCTCCCGGTGCCAGACCTGCGGCCACGTCTACTGGCATGGAGCGCACGACGCAAAGCTGCAGCAGGTGATCCGGACCTACACCTGAGGGGCCTCAGGACCTTTGTCCCTTTCCCTGCCGGCGAGTCGGGCGGGACCATGAGACTGGACTGAGGAGGTGCGCCGTGGCATCTGCGGGAAGCCCGCCCGGCACGCGCAGGCGGCGGGCAATGACATCCCTGAAGTCGGTCGTGACGAAGGAGCGCGGGACCCTCGCGGGCGATGCGTGCCTGGTGACGGCGGCCGCGTTCGGCCTGGTGATGGGTGCGCTCGCGTTGACCTTCATGCCGGAGGGCGATCCGCCCTAGGACACGACGTGGGTCCAGCTGTTCTCAGCCCTGTCCAGCCTTGCGGTCGTGATCGTCGGGCCACTGGTCGCGTGGCGACTTCACGGCCGGCGCCTGACATGGATGGCCGTGCTGGGCGCCGTCGCCGGTGGATTCGTCCTCGGCAACGTCGTCGGAATCCTCGCCGCGGTCGTGCTTGTCCCGCTGGTCTGGCTGGTGACCTCGGTGAGTGGCTCCGAGATCGCCGGGTTGGTCGCGGTCGTGGTCGTTATCGGCGGGGCCTTCGTCGCGCTCTTGGTGTGGCTTGTTCTCGACGGAGTGCGCGACCTCTCACCGTCGCGTCGCGCGCACCATCGCCTGGATGTCGTCCGCCTCACCTCCGTGGCGGTCCTCGTGGTCTTCGCCATCGGGGTCTGGATCTGGACAGCAAGGAACCCCGGGGACGAGAGCGGCGAGGCCATCCTCTTCGCGATCATGGCCGGGCTCGGCGCCGCGATGATCGTGACGGGTGCGGAGGCCGCGACAAGTCTGACTGCTCAAAGGAAGGCCGGAACGAGGTAGAGAACCCACCTCACAGACCGAGCCTCAGCAACAGCCGGTTCTGCCAAGGATGGCGCCCGTTGTAGAGAAGTCGTCGGCAAACCGGATTGACGACCGGGAGGCGGAGTTCCTACGAATACTGGAGCACCCGACCGGCGGTGTCAGTCGCCATGCAGAACGTGGCGGTGTGCGCGTCGGAGGTCACCAGCGCGACACCGTTCAGGCCGCGGGCCAACCAGGTCCTTGAATAAGGTGTTCCACCCGCCCCGGACTCGACCGAGGAGGTGGCCATGCCCAGGACCACGCGGTACCCGTCGGCGTCGACGCCAGCGGCTGCTTGCCGTTCGCGGGAGCCAGGTTGGCTGCGTCCGCCCGGTCAGAGGGACCTGTGACCGGGCGGAAGTGGGCCGTGAGACCGTCAGTTGCGACGATACGGCGTGTAGTTGCTGCTGCCGCTCCACGACGACCAGTACGGATAGGGAACGTTCTGAATGAACGTGTAGCCCTGCACCCCATTTTCCTCCCAGGAGGCGTAGTTCGTGTGGGACGCGCTGGTCCAGCCCATGAAGATCGCGACGTGGCCGTTGTTGCCGCCCCCGCTGTTCAGCATGAAGTCTCCGGGCTGAAGCTGATCCTTGCTGATCGGGTGCATGACCTGAGGCAGTGTCACCGTCGTGAAACTCGACGGAAGGCCAAGTGCCATGGAGACGAAGCCGGAGCAGTCTTGCCGGTAAGTGCCGTACTGGTTCGTGTAGTAGGCACCCTGGTTGTAAGGCACCTTCGCATCGATCCAGGACTTGGCGCGAGTGATCTCGTCGCTGCTGGCTGCGGGTGGGGTCGGCGGGGCGGCGCACGCGGGGGTGACTGGGTTGTTGCTACCGGTCTGGAGATCCACGTCCGCAACCCAGTACCCGTCGCTCACCTGGTACCAGAGGTCGTCGTACCCGTTCGGGAACGAGCCGCTGTAGTAACCCCTCACCGCTTGCCCATGCAGGTAGCACGACAAGGTCAGCCGGGAGCCGACGCTGTAGACGCCGTTCTGGGTGGAGTTCAAGGTGTCGCTCGACATCCTTTGAGTAGTCGCCATCACCTGCGAGTTCGTCGTGTCTGCGACAGGTTGGTCGGCACATGCAGGCACCACCGGGTCAAGCGTCCCGGTCTCGATGTCCACGTCCGCGGCGTAGCTGCCGTCACTGATTCGGTACCAGAGGTTGTCCCAGCCGGTTGGGAACGACGAGCTGAAGTAGCCCTGAACCGACTGGCCGCGCTGGTAGCACACGAGGGTGAGGCCAGTGCCTGCTTCGTACCACCCGATCTGGGTGGAGTTGAGGTTCGACTGGCTCATCCGCTGCGTTCTCGTGGCCGCGGTGCCAATCACCGGCGGAGTCGGGATCGCCGGCGTTGGGGCGCTGACGGCGGAGGCGATGGTATAGCCCGGGGCACTGCCGGTCACGGCCACGCTGATCGCCTGCCCGATGTTAAAACTCTCAACCGCGTAGTCAGCCCCGGTGGCCCCGCCGATCGTGACGCCGTTCGAGCGCCACTGGTACTTGAAGGCGACCCCAGACACTCCCCATGATCCCGGATTCGCATGGAGCGTGCTGCCGTAACTGGGGTTGCCGCTGATCGTCGGCGCAGGCACTGTTGGGAAGGTCAGCGGGCCAGCCACGACAACGATGGTGGTCGCGGTCACCTTCGCGGCGGCCGCATAGACCGGTGTGCCGTTATGGGCGAACAACGCGTAGGAGTACTGGGTCCCCGAACTCAGCCCGGTGTTGGTGATGGTGGTCGCCGTCTTCGCGTTGTCGGTGACCAGGGTCCCCGCGGTGGCCGACGCCGGCGCGGTCGCACCCGCCGCGCGGCGGATCATCACCCCGGTCAGCGAGGTCGAGGTCGGGTTGGTCCACGACAACGCGATCGAGGTGGCTGCCGGGGTCGCGGTGACCGCGGTGACCGGCCCCGGAGTCGTCACTGCGGTGGTGTTCGAGAACCAGCCCGCCACGTCGCCGATCAGCTGCACCGTCCCGCCCGAACCGTTGTACAGGGCCACCTTGCCGTTGGTCCCGACCGGGGCGATCACCAGGTTCGGCACCGTCTGGCCCTTCACAAAGTTCAGATTCGACGCCGTC
>JABBOX010000067.1 GCA_012927555.1 Phycicoccus sp. | reverse complement strand
GGGCCCACCCCCCCCGCCACCGCGCGGGTCCACTTGGACCGGGGGCGCTCGCTCGGTGGTGTTGTTGGCGGCCGACCTTAGGTGACCATCTTGGGGATCAGCGGGTAGGTGTATTCCTCACCCTTGTTCGCGGCCATCGCCGCCATGATGCCGAACACCAGGGTGCAGACCCAGGCAGCGAACCCCGTCAGGATGCCGATGCCGATGACTGACAGCGGGACCGAGACGAAGTAGATGATCGCAATGATGATCTGGAAGTTCAGCGCCTGAACGGCGTGACGACGAACAAAGGGGTCACGGTCCTTGTAGATCACGTAGACGATCAAAGGCGCGACAAAGGAAAAGAAGATGCCGCCGACATGGGCCAACAATGACCACATGCGGGCGTCACTCGGAGAGACAGGCGCCATCCCCGGTTGGCCGGCGGCCGGCGCCTGCTGGCCGTATGCCGGTCCGGGCTCACTGATCGGAGGAGGTGGCGGGGGTGGCGGTGTGTACGCCTGCGGCGGTGGTTGGTCACCCTGAGCGGATGGGTCCTGCGGGATTTCACTCATCACATACCCCTCGTAAGGTCGAGCGCTCAAACGCGCCTTATGAGAAAATCTACTGCTCCGAGCCGAGTGCGGTCGAGTGTTTGTCAATACATTCCGACTGCGTGTCTCTACGCAGTGACGCTGAGCCCTTGTTCGTCACTTCTGCGTCGTGACACTGAGCCCTTGTTCGTCACTCCTGCGTCGTGACACTGAGCCCTAGTTCGTCACTCCTGCGTCGTGACGAAGTCAATCAGCTCTTCGACACTGGCCAGCAATGTCGGCTCGAGGTCGGCGTAGGTGCGCACGGTCGCCAGGATGCGCTTCCAGGCGTGGGCGATGTCGGTCTGGGACTCATGCGGCCAGCCCAGCTCGGCGACGATCCCATGTTTCCAGGACTGACCGCGGGGAATGACCGGCCAGCTCTGGAACCCGAGGCGTTCAGGTCGCACGGACTGCCACACATCGACATACGGGTGGCCGAGGATCCTGACGTACGGCGCGAAGCGGCTCAGCGCTCGGGCCTCCTGAACCAGCTTGGTCTCCTTGGTCCCGGGGACGAGGTGGTCGACGAGAACCCCGAGGCGACGGCCCGGGCCCGGTGCGAAGTCACGAACGACCGCAGCGAGATCGTCGACGCCATCAAGCATCTCGACCACCACGCCCTCGATCCGCAGGTCGTCGCCCCAGACCTTCTCGACCAGCTCAGCGTCGTGCTTGCCCTCGACGAAGATGCGCGACCCTGACGCGACCCTGGCGCGCACGCCCTCGAGCGCCCGCGAGCCGCTCGCGGTCCGTGACGCCGCGACCTTGGCGGCCTCGGCGGCGGCCCGTGCGACAGCTGTCGGTCGAGTCAGGATGACCGGTGCGCCATCCAGCAGGAACCCGGGCCCCAGTGGGAAGCCCTTGCTCCGGCCGCCGCGGTCCTCGAGGTGGACGACCCTCATGCCACCGGCCTTCTCGACCCTGACGACCGCACCGCACCAGCCGGTCTCCATGTCCTCGACCACCAGCCCGATCTCGGCCTCGACCTCGCGCGCGCGCCCGCCCTTGGGGACGCGCCAGTCGCCAGAGAGAACATCACTGCCGTAACGATCGTTCACCGTGGCATCGTAGACTTGGCACTCGACATATCGGAGTGCCAACGCGCCGCCAACGAGAATGGGACGTTCGCTGGCTGGGTCAACGAGATGGAGGTGGGGCGCATGATCGACGAACGCAAGCTGGCGGTGCTGCGCGCCATCGTTCAGGACTATGTCCAGACGTCCGAGCCGGTCGGCTCCAAGGCGCTGCTCGAACGACACCATCTTGGAGTGTCGGCGGCCACAGTCCGCAACGACATGGCAGCCCTGGAGGATGAGGGACTCATCGCGGCTCCCCACACCAGCGCCGGACGGGTCCCGACCGACGCCGGCTACCGGGTGTTCGTCGACCAGATCAGCGAGCTCAAACCGATGAGTGGCCCGGCACGCACCGCCATCTCGACCTTCCTGCAGGGCGCGGTCGATCTGGACGACGTCGTGGAACGCACGGTCAGGTTGCTCGCATCCCTGACCCAGCAGGTGGCGGTCATGCAGTACCCATCGCTGACCCGGTCCTCGGTGCGCCACGTCGAGCTGGTGCCGATCGGCGCCAACCGACTGATGGTCGTTCTCATCGTCAACACGGGTCGGGTCGAACAACGGGTCATCGAGTCCTCGTGCGACCTGTTGAGCGCTGACGGCGAACACCTCATCTCGGACCTGCGCTCGGGGCTCAACGCCAAGGCCAGCGGACATCAGCTCAGCGAGGCGGCCTCGTTGTTGCAGTCGCTGCCCGACAGCTTCGCGCCGGCCGACCGGGATCTCGTTCGAGCCGTCGTCCGTTCGCTCGAGGATGCGCTGGTCGAGGAGCGTGAGGAGCGCGTGGTCCTGGCGGGAACGTCCAACCTCATGCGTTTCGGCACGGACTTCCCCCTCACCATCGGTCCGGTCCTCGAGGCTCTTGAGGAGCACGTCGTGCTGCTCAAGCTCTTGACCACCCTGACCGACGAAGGCGACGTGGTGGCGGTCCGCATCGGGCATGAGAACCCTCACGCCGGATTGAGCGCCACGTCCGTGATCAGCACCGGCTACGGCACCGGCAATGATGTCCTGGCCGGGCTCGGGGTGCTTGGCCCCACTCGCATGGACTACCCGACAACGATGGCGTCGGTCCGCGCGGTTGCCCGCTATGTCTCCCAGATCCTCGACCCATAACCCGAACACCCCATCGCTCGTGCGCCCCATCGCTCGTGCACCCATCGCTCGTGCACGCATGACCCGGGCAGCGACACACCACATCTGCGCAAGGACATTCATTGAACGACTACTACAAGGACCTCGGCGTCAGCCGCGACGCCAAGCCCGAGGACATCAAGCGGGCCTATCACCGGATGGCCCGCAAGCTGCACCCGGACGTCAACGCGGACGACGAGGCGGAGGACCGGTTCAAGCGGATCTCCCAGGCCTACGACGTGTTGTCCGACCCGGAGAAGCGCCGGGCCTTCGACTCCGGCGCGGACCCCTTTGGTGGCGCGGCCAACAGCTTTGGGCAGGGCTTCTCCTTCAGTGATGTCATGGACGCCTTCTTCGGCCAGGCGGCCGGCGGCGCAGCGCGAGGGCCACGGTCGCGCCAGAGCCGGGGCCAGGACGCCCTGATCAGGCTCGACATCGACATGTCGGAGGCCGTCTTCGGGGTCGAACGTGAGCTCACGATCGACACGGCGGTCGCCTGCGGAACCTGCCACGGCGAAGGATCGCAGCCCGGCACCGGCACACGTACTTGTGACGTCTGCGCCGGGAGAGGTGAGATCCGGCAGGTCCAGCGCTCGTTCCTCGGCCAGGTCATGACCTCCCGACCGTGCAGCGCCTGCCAGGGCTACGGCGTCGTCATCTCTGACCCCTGCTTCGAGTGCTCCGGCGAGGGTCGTGTGCGCAACCGCCGCAACCTCACCATTCGCGTCCCGGCCGGGGTGGACACCGGGACCAGGATCCAGCTCTCGGGCAGCGGCGAAGTCGGGCCGGGAGCCGGGCCGGCCGGTGACCTGTATGTCGAGATCAACGTCATCGCGCACGAGGCCTACCAGCGCCGCGGCGATGACCTGCACTGCTCGGTCGAGCTCCCGATGACGGCAGCCGCCCTGGGCGCGACCATCAAGCTCGACACCTTTGACGGGATGAAGGATCTCGTGATCAAGCCGGGCACCCAGCCCGGCGATGTCATCACGCTGAAGAGTCTCGGTGTGACCCACCTACGGGGGACCGGCCGCGGTGATCTCCTGGTCCATGCCACCATCCAGACTCCGACCAAGCTCACCGGCGCGCAGGAGGACGTGTTGCGCCAGCTTGCGGTGCTGCGAGGTGAGGAGCGTCCTGAGGGTCATCTCACCCCCGCTTCGCAGGGGCTGTTCGGCAAGCTGCGCGACGCGTTCCTGGGCAAGTAGTTCAATGACTTCGCGGCCCATGTCCTGCCGGGCACCGAAGCTCGCGACGTGACCGCCCCGCTGTTCTTCGTATCCGCGGATCGGCTGGCGGGGGCCGCTGCCGGGGCCCTGTTCGTCCTGGACGGTTCTGAGGGTCGTCATGCCGCCACCGTCAAGCGGATCGGCGTCGGTGAGCAGGTGCTGCTCGCCGACGGTGTTGGTCATCGTGCCGAGACCATCGTCGAGGGGGTCGGTCCGGGTGAGCTGCATCTGCGAGTGCAAGCGATAACTCTTCAACCGCAACCGGATTCGCGCTTTGTGCTGGTTCAGGCCCTGGCCAAGGGCGATCGGGACGAGCAGGCCATCGAGGCCGCCACCGAGCTCGGGGTGGATGAGGTCGTTCCGTGGCAAGCGGCTCGCAGTGTCGTGATCTGGCGCGGGGAACGAGCAACCCGGTCGTTGCGCAAGTGGGAGTCGATCGTGCTGGCCGCGGCCAAGCAGTCGCGGCGGACCCGCGTGCCGGTGGTGAGTGAGCCGGCGAACAACCAGGCCGTCATACAGCGGATCAGCGAGGCCGCACTGGCCCTCGTCCTGCACGAGGATGCCGAGCGCGCCCTGGCCGGGTTCGAGCTGCCGTCGTCCGGTGACGTGGTCCTCATCGTCGGTCCCGAGGGCGGGATCTCTCCGGATGAGCTCAGCGCCTTCGTCGCAGCCGGAGCGGTGATGGTGCGGCTCGGGTCCAACATCCTTCGCTCGTCGAGCGCCGGACCAGCGGCACTCGCGGTGATGAGTGCCGCCAGTCGCTGGCGCTGAGCGCGAGCCGGTCAGAACCCGATGCCCGTCCGAACTACTTGACGGTGAAGGGCTTTGACGTCTCGGCGACGAGTTTACCGTCCTTCTGGCTGACCTCGAACATTCGGAACGTGTAACTGCCAGGGGCGAGAACACCCAGGTCCACCTGCCAGGTGCCTCGGATCGGGCACGCGCTGGAGGCCATGGTGGAGCCGGACCTCACGACCGCCCCGCCCTTCTTCAGCTCCCACACGGTGGTCGCCTCGAAGGCACAGGACTCACCGCTGGCCACCACGGGGTCACCCGCTGCGAGCACCTTGCCGCGTTCGGGCGAGAGGATCCAGATCGGCGCGAGGTCCTCGTACTGCTGCTCCTTGGTCGGGCGGTTGTAGGTCTTGTCGGTGGCATAGGCCCCGAACAGCTGCGGGGATCCATCGGCAACCACGAACTTCACCGGGATGGTCCCTTGGCCGATCGCCGCCTGGGCGGTCCACACGAGCTCTTGCACCGCGAGCTTGGTCTGCTCGGGGGTGAAGCCGCTCGCGCCGGGACCGTTGAGCGTGATGGTGATCAGGTCCGGGGTGAACGTGAGGTCCTCGACCTTTGTCCCGGACCATGGCTGGACGTAGGGTTCGAAGTTGGTGAACGGCTGGGCGTTCATCGCCACAGCGACGGCCGCCTTGGCCTTCTGCGCCGGCGTGGCGCCGACCGGAACGGCAGTCGCCACGAACTCCCGGTAGAGGCCGAACGTGTCGCCGGTGCCCGAGTTGGCGCCGACGAAGTATGCCGGCAAAGCCACCTGCGTGGTCGCCCCCGTCGCGTTCGAGGTCGCCGTTCCGGTCGTGCTCGACGTCGCGGTTCCGGTCGTGCTCGACGTGGACGTCCCTGCTGGCGTGACCTGCTGGGTGCCGGTGTTCGCGACACCCCACGCGACGGCGCCGATGAGGGCCACGGACGCGGCTGCGGCAACAGGGATGAGCCAGCGTCGCCGGGGCTCCGACGTCTCTGTCTGTTCTTGGACCATGGCCAGGATCTCCGTTCGTCGTTCTCGGGGGGTGATCCGCTCGGCGTGACGGCGAAGGCTCTCGCGCAGCTGGCGCTCGATGTCACTGTCCCTCATGTCGTCGTCTGTCATGACGGGCCTTCCACTTCGGTGCGCAGGGCGGCCAGGCCCCGATGGGCATGTGCCTTGACCGAGCCCGGCGAGATATGCAGGGCATCGGCGATCTGGACCTCGCTGAGGTCAAGGTAGTAGCGCAGCGTCAGCACCTCGCGCTGTCGTCGGGACAGGCGCCCCAGAGCGGCAACCAGCCGGTCGCCGGTCGCATGCTCGAGGGCAAGCGTCTCGGCGCTCGGCTCCGTGGTCATGCCGAGGGCGGTGCGGGCGCTGGTCTCGGCGCTCAGATAACGGTCCTCGACGACCCGGTGACGAAGCACCGAGCGTGAGCTGTTGACCACGCTGCGGCGCAGGTAGGCCAGGGCCCGGTCGCGATCCCGAAGCTGGGACCAGTGGGAGTGCATCGCCACGAAGGCCTCCTGCACCGTCTCCTCGGCCACGTACTGATCCCTGACCAGCAGCCACGAGAGGCGGACGAGCGAATGCCAGTGGGCGGCATACAGGTCGGTGAGAGCTGTATCGGCCTCCCACCCAGCGATGGCAGGCCCAGTCTCTCCGCGTTCGGCCACGGTCAACATTCTCACGCTGGTATGACGCGCGGCTCCATTGCGCGGTTGACCGGAGTGTTCACGCGCGGTGTCCCGGCCGGCCGTACGCTCGTCCCATGAGCACCGAAGACGCGGGCACTGTCAACACCTCGGCACCGAGCGACTGTCTGTTCTGCAAGATCGTCGCGCGTGAGATCCCCGCCGACATCATCCATGAGACAGCGACGACGTTGGCGTTTCGCGACATCGAGCCGCAGGCGCCCACTCATGTGCTGGTGATTCCCAAGGAGCACCAGCCGGACGTCGTCGCGTTGGGCGCGTCCTCGCCGAAGAGCGTGGTCGAGCTGTTCGAGGCGGTCGGTGCCGTCGCGGCTCAGGAAGGTCTCGAGGCTGGCTACCGCAGCGTGTTCAACACCGGCGCGCTGGCGAACCAGATGGTGTTCCACGCCCATGTCCACGTGCTGGGGGGACGGGCGATGACGTGGCCGCCGGGCTGACATCGCACGTAGACTGGGCACAACATGACTGATGTTGGACAGCCCACCATTCCTGAGCCCCCGTCCGTGCAGGGCCAGCCCTCACCGGCCGGTGTCTCGCCCGCGCACACCATCGTCGTCCCGCCGGACCTTTCCATGGTGACGCTGCTCGGGCCCCGCGACGAGCTGCTGCGCGCGATGGAGCACTCCTTCCCGCACCTTGACATCCATGTGCGCGGCAACGAGTTCCACGTCTCCGGTGCGGCAGCCGAGGTCGCCCTGCTCGAGCGCCTGATCGATGAGCTGCTCGTCGTGCTGGCGACCGGCCAGTCGCTGAGCCGCGATGCGGTGGAGCGCTCGGTGTCGATGTTGCGGGCACAGACGAACGTGCGTCCCGCGGACGTGCTCACCATGAACATCGTGTCCAACCGCGGTCGGACGATCCGCGCCAAGACGCTGGGTCAGAAGCACTACGTGGACGCCATCGACAAGCACACGATCGTGTTCGCCATCGGCCCCGCAGGCACCGGCAAGACCTACCTGGCGATGGCCAAGGCGGTCGCCGCGCTCCAGGCCAAACAGGTCACCCGGATCATCCTGACCCGACCCGCGGTCGAGGCCGGCGAGCGGCTCGGATTCCTCCCGGGCACGCTCAACGACAAGATCGACCCCTACCTGCGGCCGCTGTATGACGCCCTGCACGACATGGTCGACTCAGAGTCGATCCCCAGGCTCATGGCTGCCGGCACCATCGAGGTGGCCCCACTGGCCTACATGCGCGGCCGCACGCTCAACGACGCCTTCATCATCCTGGACGAGGCGCAGAACACCTCGCCCGAGCAGATGAAGATGTTCCTCACCCGGCTGGGCTTCGGCTCCCGCATGGTCGTGACCGGAGACGTGACCCAGATCGACCTGCCCGGCGGCACACCGTCCGGGCTGAAGGTCGTCCGCGAGATCCTCGACGGCGTCGAGGACGTTCACTTCGCCGAGCTGAACTCCCATGACGTGGTGCGCCACGACCTGGTCGCGGCCATCGTGGATGCCTACGGACGCTGGGACAACCTGCCCAGCTCGTCGAGCGCCCGTCGCGACCACGAAGCCAAGGCGGTGAACGCCCGTGAGCATCGACGTTCTTAACGAGAGCGACTACTCCCTCGACGAGATGGAGCTTGTCGCGTGCGCGAAGTACGTGATGGGCGAGATGAAGGTCCACCCGCAGGCTGATCTCTGCGTCAAGCTTGTCGACGAGGCTGCGATGGAGGTGCTCCACGTGCAGTGGATGGACCTGCCCGGACCGACCGACGTCATGAGCTTCCCGATGGATGAGCTCAGGCCGGGGCGCGATGGCCAGGAGCCCGCCGAGGGTGTCCTCGGCGACATCGTGCTGTGCCCGTCGGTGGCCGAGCGTCAAGCGGTGGGGGCGGGTCATGCCACCGAAGAGGAGCTCTTGCTGCTCCTGACCCACGGCATCTTGCACCTGCTCGGCTACGACCACGCCGAGCCCGACGAGGAGCGCGAGATGTTCGAGCTCCAGCGCACCCTTCTCCTGACGTTCCTGGCCGGTCGCGGCCACGGCGCCGAGCTCTAGTCCTCCGACGGCCCGATAACAGTCATGGTCATCAAGCTCATCATTGCGGCGCTCGCCAGCCTCGTGGTCGCCTTCGTGATGGCCGCAGCCGAGTCATCCCTGTCGCGCCTCTCGCGGCACCGGTCCGGCGAGCTCGTCGTGGCGGGCCGACGTGGCGCGTGGGCGTTGGCCAACATCGTCGCGGACAGTCCGGCATACCTCTCGGTGACGGCGTTCGTGCGAGTGCTCGCCGAGTCGGCAGCGGCCGTGCTGATCACGATTGCGGTGGCCGATCTCGTCCATGACGTCTGGCCGACCCTGCTCATCTCCATCGGGGTCATGGCCGTGGTCTCCTTTGCCCTTGTGGGGGTCTCGCCGCGGACGCTCGGTCGCCAGCACGCTGACCTCGTGGCACTGCTGACCTCGCCGATGCTGGTCCTGCTGCGCCGGGTGCTCGGCCCTGTGGCACGGCTCCTGGTGCTGCTTGCCAACGCCGTGACGCCGGGACGCGGATATCGCGACGGGCCGTTCGAGTCAGAGGCCGAGCTGCGCGACCTGGTCGACATGGCGGGGGAGTCCTCGCTGATCGAGGCCGAGGAACGCGAGATGATCCACTCGGTCTTCGAGCTCGGTGACACGGTGGTGCGCGAGGTGATGGTGCCCCGCACCGACATGGTGACCATGGACCACGACAAGACGTTACGGCAGGCAATGTCGTTGTTCCTGCGATCGGGGTTCTCGCGTATCCCTGTCGTCGGTGACGGTCCGGATGACGTTCTCGGGCTGCTCTACTTCAAGGATGTCGCCCGCAGGGTCTATGCCGACGCGGACGCCGGCTCGCTGCCGGCACATCACCAGATGCGACCGGCCCAGTACATCCCCGAGAGCAAGCCGATTGACGATCTCCTGCGTGAGATGCAGCGCGACCAGAGCCACTTTGCCGTCGTCATCGACGAATACGGTGGAACCGCAGGCTTGGTCACGATCGAGGACATCCTCGAGGAGATCGTGGGAGAGATCGACGACGAGTTCGACCGCGAAGGACCTGGCGTCGAACAGCTCGAGGACGGCTCGACCCGCGTTCCGGCCGCGATGCATATCGACGACCTGGCCGAGCTCTTTGACGTGACCCTCGAGGAGGACGAGGTCGACACGGTCGGTGGACTGCTCGCAAAGACCAACGGTCTGGTTCCCATCCTTGGCTCGCACTGCGAGGTCGCCGGGTTGTCCCTGACAGCCGAGCGCATGGCCGGGCGTCGTCACCGCATCGCCACGGTGATCGTGCGACGCTTGGCTGACGAGATCTCAGATGCCGGCCGGACCACGCCGGGCCATAACGGTGAACACAGGTCAATCCAGGAGGACGCGTCGTGACGCAGGAGTTCAGGGCGGGCTTCGCCTGTCTGGTCGGCCGCCCCAACGCCGGCAAGTCGACGCTGACCAACGCGCTGGTCGGCCAGAAGGTCGCCATCACCTCGAGCAAGCCGCAGACCACACGGCACACGATCCGGGGGATTGCGACCTCCGAGACCGCTCAGCTGATCCTGGTCGACACCCCTGGCCTGCACAAACCTCGGACCCTGCTGGGTCAGCGCCTGAACGACCTGGTCCGCGAG
>JABBOX010000247.1 GCA_012927555.1 Phycicoccus sp. | reverse complement strand
GTAGGCAGCCGCAAACAGCGAGGCCAGCGAGAGCCACGGTAAGAGGAGTCCCTGGGCCCACTGAGTCGGACTGTCGAAGATCGAGACGTACGCGGGCGGCGGCAGCAGCCCCCACTGCGTCGAGAGGTAGTTGTACATCAGAAGTGCGATGAAGAAGGCGGGGAACGAATAGAGCACCAGCGCCAGCGAGACCAGTCCTCGGTCCACGATGCTGCCGCGACGCAGCGCGGCGACGATGCCGAATCCGACTCCAAAGATGATCCACAGCGCGAAAGCACCCATGGTGATCGAGACGGTCACGGGAAGTCGTTCCTTGATGATGTCTGTCACGAGCTTGGTCTGCAGGACTGAGTAGCCGAGACACGGAGCGGGGCAGGGGGTGATCTTGTCAGGGTTCTGCTTCTGGAAGACCGGGTCGTCCGGGAAGATCCGCTCGACGAACAACCCCTTGACGAACGATGCATATTGCACCGGAACGGGCTTGTCGAGACCCAGCGCCTTGCGGTTGGCCTCGATCGAGACCGGCGTGCAGTTCTTGCCGCAGGTCAAACGCGCAGGGTCTGTCGGCCCGGCGTAGAACATGAAGAAGGTGACGACGCTGATCACGGCGAGCATCAGCACCGCGGCGATGGAACGCCGAATGATGTAGTACAGCATGTGCGGTCACCACCGAAGCGGCGACTCACCTCACCTTCACGCTAGGACGTAACAAGAGTACGGACAGACAGCACCGACCGGGCGCACGCACTGGCCAGTGCGTGCCCCCAGCCGCTGGGTTGGCCGTGATCGCTCACGGCCAACCCCGTGCTTCCTGCTGACAGGCCTTACTGGACGCCGATGGCACCCAGGTCGGGGTAGTTGCTGACGGTCGGGTTGTCGACCCAGCCCTTGACGCCAGAGCCCCACGCGAGGAAGAACTTCTGGTTCTGCAGCGGGATGTAGGCCACGTCCTTGGCAAGGAACTCGTCCATGTCGCCCCACAGTTTCGCCTGCTTGGCAAGATCGGTCTCCGCAAAGGCTGCGTCGATCATCTTGTTCAGCTCCGGGCTGTTGTAGTACCCGTAGTCGCTGCCGTTGGAGGCGGCGCTCAGGTTGACGCGACCGTCGAACAGCGGCGGGACCACCGTGGACGCGGACGGCCAGTCAGCACCCCAGCCGGCCCAGGTGACGTCGTACTTGTCGGCATTGGCCGGGTTCTGAATGACGTCGTAGTAGGTGTCGGTCAGCTCGTTCAGGGTGACCGCGAAGCCGCCCTTCTCCCAACCGGCCTTCAATGCTGCAGCCGACTTCTGTGATGTCGGGGTGCCGCCGCTGAAGGTCATGGTGATCGGGTAGGGAATCTTCACGCCGGCCTCGGTCAGCAGTGCCTTTGACTTGACCGCGTCACCGGCATCCGGGGCGTTGAACGCGTTGAACGCCTTGTAGCCCAGGACGGCCGGGCTGATGATGGTCTGCGACGGCGTGCCGGCAGTCGTGCCACCACCCGCAGCAACCCATCCAGCCTTGTCCGTGGAGATGGCCAGCGCCTGACGGACCTTGGGGTCCGTCATCCTCTTGAAGTTCGGCGTCAGGTAGTCCATGAACGGAGACAGGACGTTCTCGTAGCGTCCCTTCATGGTCGGGCTGCTGATGATCTGCGGACGCATCGCCGGCGGGATCCGACGATCGGAGACGGCGAACTTGTCGTTGCCCTGATCGCTGATCAGACGCTGTGCGATGACCTCATCGGCCAGACCCTCCTGGAAGATGATCTTGTCCGGGAAAGCCCCACGCAGGTTGTCGGTCTTCGGGTCGTATGCAGGGTTGCGCACGAGAGTGGCACCCTTGTCCTTGACCCAGAAACCGCCCTCGACCTTGTAGGGACCGTTCGAGAAGATCGCGTAGTTGGACTTGTCGCCCTTGTCCTGAGACTTCTTGTAAGGGGCGAAGGCTGACATGGTCGCCGCGAGGTTGAAGTCACCCCAGGGCTTGTCCATCTTGTAGGTGATCGTCTTGCCGTCGCAGGTGACAGCCTTGTCGAAGGCCGCCTGACCAGCGGCGTCGGTCACGTAGGGGCCCTTGTAGATCGGAGCGCCTTTGGCGTCCTTCGGGATGTCGAGGAACTGGATCGCGTAGTTCGGACCACCAGTGATCACGTCGGTGGCGAAGGTACGGGAGATGCCGTACTTCAGGTCCTCACACGTGATGTCGGAGTTGTCCTCCCACTTCACACCATCCTTGAGGGTGAACTTCCAGGTCTTGCCGCCGTCGGAGGCCGTGCCGATGTCCGTCGCCAGGTCGGGCAGGATCGTCGTCGAGACGTCCTTGGTGCCTGACTTGTACTGGGTCAGGGTTCGGTAGACAAGACGGCTCTGGTTGGCCAGGTCGCGACCGATGTAGGTCCGCTGGGGGTCCATGTGCTCGGCCGCCCGCTTGGTCAAGTAGTAAAGCGTGCCGCCGGCCTTGACAGCTGAGGCGGCGTCCGTCTTGCTTGCCTGGGGCGTTGAGGTGCCGCCACCGCAAGCTGCTGCGGTGAGGGCAACAACGGAACCCAAGGCAATGGCCGCGATGCCATGTTTTCTGCGCGTCATGCGCTCTCCTTGTACGTGTCCACCGCAACTGCGGTGTTCTTCCCGCCAACGGTTGTTGGCGGAGACTTGTGGTTTTCTATCCCCGGTCGGACTTGGGGTCGAGCGCGTCGCGCAACCCGTCACCGAGCAGGTTGAAACTGAGCACGATCGCGAAGATTGCGAGCCCGGGCAGAGCGAAGTACGTCGGGTCCGGGATCAGGAAGTTGACAGAGTCCGTGAGGACGTTGCCCAGCGTCGGTGTGGGCGTCCCGACACCGACACCGAGGAAGGACAGAGCCGCTTCGGTGGAGACGTTGGCCGGGAGGATCAATGAGGTGTAGACCAAGATCGGCGCCCACAGGTTGGGCAGCAGCTCGGTGAACCAGATCCGGGGGCCACGAGCGCCGAGAGACCGTGCGGCCTCCACGAACTCACGCTCGCGCAGCGACAGCACCTGGCCGCGGATGATGCGGGCGAAGTACGGGAAACCGAAGAAGCCCAACACCAGGATCAGGTAGACGATTCGTGAGGGGTTGCCGGCGGGGACCCCAAGGTTGGTGATCTTCTCGATGAGCACAACCGAGAGCGCCAGAAGCATCAGCAGCTGGGGGAACGCCAGGATGAGGTCCAGGACACGGCCCAGGACAAAGTCCACGACCCCGCCCATGTAGCCGCCGATGATCCCGACGATCGTGCCGACCACGATGCTGAAGATGGTGGCGGAGACGGCGATGAGCATCGACAAGGTCACACCGGAGACGAGGCGAGAGAGCAGATCGCGACCGGTCTGCGGCTCCACGCCGAACCAATGACTGCCGCTGACACCGCCAAAGTTGCCGGTCGGCATGGCGTCCTCGAGGTTCAGCAGGTTCGTGTGCAGGCTGTAAGGGTCGATGACCCCCAGCTTCTCCAGGATGGGCGCCGAGACGGCCATGACGAAGTAGATGCACACGACCGTGAACGCCGCCATCGAGACCTTGTCGCGAACCAGCCGGGACCGGGCAATCTGCCACGGCGAGCGACCGACGATCTTGCTGGTCTCTTCGGCGGCAGCGTCCGGCGCATCGATTTCCAACTGCCCGGCACTAACGGTCATCCCGGAGGGCCTTCCCTTCAAGTGGATACAACTCGGCGGTGGATACGAGCAACTCCGTGGCGGGTACAGGACGCAACTTCAGCGGACGCAGGTTGACACAACTTCACAGGATGACTCACACGGGAGGTGCTCGCGGCTCCCCTGCGGCCGTCAGACTAGAACAGCATGACCACGTGTTGGGCAGATGGGGACCGACCGTCGCCCAATTGTGACCGGAATGCGGCCGATTGTTGATGCGGCGAAGGTCACGGACCAATCCATCAAGGGCAGAGCAGAGCCCCCAGAGCCAAAGGCTCTGGGGGCTCCTCTCGTGTTCAGCCCCGGATCAGGACTTGGCTGCCGTCTTTGCCCTGGCTGCGGTGCGCGCGCGCTCGTTCTGGGGGAGTACGAGCTTGCGGATACGGACCGCGTCCGGGGTGACCTCGACGCACTCGTCCTCGCGGCAGAACTCCAAGGCCTGCTCAAGGCTCAGCTTGCGCGGCGGGATCAGGCGCTCGAGCACTTCGGAGGTTGCCGAACGCACGTTGGTGAGCTTGCGTTCCTTGCAGATGTTGACGTCCATGTCCTCAACGCGGGAGTTCTCGCCGACGATCATGCCCTCGTAGACCTCGGTCGTCGGCTCCAGGAACATCGCCCCGCGCTCCTGCAGGTTGAACATCGCGTATGACGTCGCGACACCCGTGCGGTCGGCCACCAGCGAACCGTTCTGTCGGGTCTTGAGCTCCCCCACCCACGGCTCGTAGTCCTCGAAGACGTGGTTGGCGATGCCGGTGCCCCGGGTGTCGGTGAGGAACTCGGTCCGAAAGCCGATGAGCCCGCGCGACGGAACGACGAACTCCATCCGCACCCAGCCGGTGCCGTGGTTGACCATCTGCTCCATGCGGCCCTTGCGGACGGCCAACAGCTGGGTGATGGTGCCGAGATGCTCTTCGGGCGCGTCGATCGTGAGGCGTTCGAACGGCTCGTGGATCTTGCCGTCGATCACGCGGGTAACCACCTGCGGCTTGCCGACCGTCATCTCATAGCCCTCGCGGCGCATCTGCTCGACCAGGATGGCCAGCGCCAGCTCACCACGGCCCTGCACCTCCCACGCGTTGGGCGTCTCCGTGGGCAGAACCCGGATCGAGACGTTACCGACCAGCTCTCGTTCGATGCGGTCCTTGATCAGGCGCGCCGTGACCTTGGTGCCCTTGGTCCTCCCGACCAACGGGGAGGTGTTGGTGCCGATCGTCATCGAGATCGCCGGCTCATCGACGGTGATCAAGGGCAACGGGATCGGGTTATCCGGGTCGGCCAGCGTCTCGCCGATGGTGATCTCAGGAATCCCGGCCAGCGCGATGATGTCGCCGGGGCCGGCGCTGTCGACGGGCTTGCGCTCGAGAGCTTCGGTCATCAGCAGCTCGGTGATCTTGACCCGCTCGATCGTGCCGTCGGCACGGCACCATGCAGCCTGCTGGCCCTTCTTGATGGTGCCGTTGTAGACGCGGCAGAGCGCCAGTCGACCGAGGAACGGCGAGGCGTCCAGGTTCGTGACGTGCGCCTGCAGGGGGGCCTCGTCGTCGTACCGCGGGGCCGGGATCGTCTCCAGGATCGCTGCGAAGAGCGATTCGAGGCTGTCCTCGTCGGGCATGCCGCCGTTCTTGGGGCGGTTCAGCGACGCACGCCCCGCACGGGCTGAGGCGTAGACGATCGGGAAGTCCAGCTGCCCTGCTGCGGTGTGGGCATCGTCGAGCAGGTCCATGAACAGCTCGTAGGTCTCGTCCACGACCTCGGCGATGCGGGAGTCGGGGCGGTCGACCTTGTTGATGCACAAGATGACCGGCAGCTTGGCCGCGAGCGCCTTGCGCAGGACGAACCTGGTCTGCGGCAGGGGGCCCTCAGAAGCGTCGACGAGGAGCACCACACCGTCGACCATGGACAGACCACGCTCGACCTCGCCACCGAAGTCAGCGTGGCCCGGGGTGTCGATGATGTTGACGGTGATGCCGTCGGGATGGCCGGCCTTGTCGGCCGCCGGACCCTTGAACCTCACCGCGGTGTTCTTGGCGAGGATCGTGATGCCCTTCTCGCGCTCGAGGTCCCCAGAGTCCATCGCGCGCTCTTCGACGTGCTGATGGGCACCGAACGCGCCGGACTGCCAGAGCATGGCGTCGACGAGCGTGGTCTTTCCGTGGTCTACGTGGGCGACGATGGCAACGTTGCGGATGTCACCGCGGGTCTGCATGGGCATGGGGCAATTCTCTCAGCAATCGGTGAGCATGTTGACCACGCCGGTTCAGGCGTGCGTCGGCTCGCTCATAAGGGCCTCCAGGCTCCGAATGATCGGGAGATCCGCGGGCAGCCACGGGACGGCATACAGCTCGGGTTTGGTGAGCAGGCGCAGCTGGTCGTGGTCCTCGAGCGGACGTGGTTCACCCTCAATGACTCGGGCCAGCCAGACCCGCATGACATAACGGTCGCCGAGCGGCCAGGCGCCGGCCAGCGGGCCCTCCAGGATCGCGCCTACTTCGATATCGACGCCGAGCTCCTCATGGATCTCGCGGAGCAGTGCGTCCAGCGGCTCCTCACCGACCTCGACCTTGCCGCCGGGCAGCTCCCAGCCACCAGCAAGCTCCGGCGGATCCGTTCGTCGGGCGCTGAGCAGGGTCGTCGGACGGTCGAGGTCGTCGACGATCGCGGCCCCAACAACGAGCTGGGGCGGCGATACATCGGGCAGAGCTGGAGTCATGGGGCGATCAGTCTCCCCCCAAAAGACGTAGGACCGAACCAGCCGAAGTTTTTGGACGACAGAGCCTTGCTGGACACGACTGCTGGAGCCGGGCAGGGTCTGGGTATGACCTCACTGCCTCCCACCGAGCTCGACCACCAGGAGCCCCACCAGCCGGGCATGGCCACGCGACTGAACTGGCTGCGCGCGGGAGTCCTCGGTTCCAACGACGGGGTCGTGTCAACGGCAGGTCTGGTGATCGGCGTGGCCGGTGCGACGACTGAGCTCAAGACCATCGTCACGGCTGGCATCGCGGGGCTGGCGGCGGGGGCGATGAGCATGGCCGTGGGTGAGTACGTCTCGGTCAGCAGCCAGAGGGACTCCGAACACGCCTTGCTGGCCAAGGAGCGTCGCGAGCTCGAGGAGACCCCTGAGGAGGAGCTCGAGGAGCTCACCGATCTGTATGCCGCGAAAGGCCTTACGCGCGAGCTGGCCAAGGATGTGGCCATACAGCTGACAGCACACGACGCTCTTGGCGCTCACGCCGAGGCCGAGCTCGGGATCGACCCCAACAACCTCACCAGCCCGACCCATGCGTCAGTTGCGTCATTCATCGCTTTCACGATCGGATCACTGCTGCCGCTGCTCGCGATCGCACTCCCCCCAACGTCCTGGCGAGTGCCCGTCACCGTGGTCACAGTCGTTCTCGCCCTTGCCGGTACGGGGTTGCTTGCTGCTCGTCTGGGCTCTGCTCCAGTTCATCGATCGTTGTGGCGCAACGTGATTGGCGGACTCTTGGCAATGGCGGTCACCTATGGCATCGGCACCCTGGTCGGCCGCGCCGTCTGAGTTGGGACATCGCTCGTACCCTCGGCCAGATCGCCCGAACAACCGTCTGTCAGCGCCCACCCCCAAGGACGAACGCTGTGGTCGCCGGTAGCGGCTCAGACGGACACGTCGCCAGGATTCGCCCGAGCACGTCTCGCTCTGCGCTGGTGACCCAGAGTCCGTACTTCGCTTTCACCGCGACCTGCCGCGCGGCATACGGACAGCGGTAGGCCTTGTTGGGTGGCAGCCAGGTTGCGGCATCGCCGTCGCTCTTGCGCTGGTTGGTCAGACCGTCGACGGCCAGCAGGTTGAGCGAGTCGTTGGCGAGCGCCCGACGGGTCTCGGCAGACAGCTGCTGCGCGCCCTTCTGCCAGGCGTCGGAGAGGGCAACGACGTGGTCGATCTGGACCAGAGTCGAGGTGGTTTGGCCGCGCACGAACGCAATGGTCGTCGCGGTGTAAGGGTCGAGGAGCGTGCCGGACAGGACGACACAGCCGTGAGTGCCCTCCTTGAGGACGTATCCCGTGAGGTCGCGACGCAAGACGTCGTTGCGAGTGTCACACCCATTCCGGTCGACATCCGCCCACGCGGGCCCGAACTGCTCGCGGTCGTAGCCCGTTTTCGGTGCCCGTCCCTTGACGGCGAGGGTCGCGAATACCGTTACCGCCTTGGCAGGCGAAATCGACTGCACTGCAACAGTTTTCGTCGCAGCTGGGTTCGCCACACCCGACGGGTTCACCACACCCGACAATGCACCGACCATCGCCACGATCAGTCCGGCGGAGACCACGATGACTGAGATTAGCAACGGCCCCCTCCCTGCGAGCCCCGCGCGCGACGGACGTTCTGAGGGCATGCGCCTACCTTGTTCCAGTCGGGGGATGATTCCTCCACGGTAGGGCACGCGCCAGCGCTGGGGCAGACTGCTCGCATGGTCCTCGGCTTGGCGTGCGCGCTCTTCGCAGCACTCGCCTATGGAAGCGGGTCGGTGCTGCAGGGCATAGCCGCGCAACGGGCCGAGTCCGGGTCCGGCCTCGACCCTCGGCTGATGGTGCGCCTGGCCCGATCGGTCCCCTACCTCTCGGGCATCACCCTCGACGCGGCCGCGTTCGTGGCCTCATTGGTCGCCTTACGGACCCTGCCACTGTTCCTCGTGCAGTCGGCAGTCGCCTCGAGCGTCGGGGTCACCGCCATCATCGCCGCCGTCATCGGTGTCCGTCTGCGGGGTCGCGAGGTGGTCTCGCTGGTCGTTCTCGGCGCCGGGCTGTTGCTGCTGGCCATGTCAGCCCAGCCGGAACAAGGAACGCCACTGCCACTCGCTTCCCGGTGGGCAATGCTCGCCTCGGTCGTGCTGCTGGCTGTCGCGGGGGCGATCGTCGCACGGCGCGGCGGACGTTCCACCTCCCCTGCTCTGGCCGTCCTGGCGGGGCTTGCCTTCACTGTGGTCGCCGTCGCAGCCCGAAGCCTGTCGGTGCCGAGCCCCCTGTGGCACGCTCTGGCCGACCCGGGGCTGTGGGCCATCGTTGCGCACGGCGCACTGGGGATGCTGCTGTTCGCCACGGCTGTGCAACGCGGGCCACTCACCGCCGTCGTCGCCGTCACGTTCGCCGTCGAGACAGTCGTTCCGGCGAGCATCGGTCTGGCGTTCCTCGGCGACGCGCCGCGGCCTGGCTACGCACCGATCGCGGCGGTTGGGTTCGTCTTCACGATCGCAGGGGCGCTGGCGCTGGCCACCCACGACATGACCCACGACGTGGCCAGAACCATTCTGGGGGACGGCGACGGGTCGGCCGCGGCCTGACACGAGCTGGCAAATCAGCGCCAGGGCTCAGCGCGGCGGCTCAGTGCGCACTTGGCTCAGTCCCTGTCCCAACGCTCGTCCTCGATGATGTGCACGGCAGCCTCCTCGGCGGATGAGCCGCCACCATCGATACCCACGTCATCGGCCACCATGTCCGACTCGGTGTCCTCGCGCGCGCCATGGTCAGGGGCCATGAGCCGACCACTGCGCCGACCGCCCACCTCGCCGTCACCGAGGAAGTCGTCCTCTGCCGCAATAGCGTCCGGGTCGTCGCCGCCCACCATGTCCGGGTCGGCGAGGGGATCCTCGAAGGCGTTGGCTGGATCGGGCACCTCGTGGGCGAGTCGCTGCTCGATACTCTCGCGCCGACGTTGCTCGGCCAACGTCGTCCCGAACGCGTCGACGCCACGCGGACGCTCCGGGGGCGAGTAGCCCTCGTCCAGGAGATCATCCAGGCCGCGGTCATCGAGGGTGTCCTCAGGCTGCAGCTGGTCCTCGTCATCGAGGCTGTAGCTGCCCAACGACTCCGAGCCGGTGTTCTCGTGGTGCGTCATACTCCGAGAATAATCCTTGGCTGGGCATATCGAGGCTGGAACGTAGTGAGAGAAAGGGCTCACCTGGTCGCGGTATGACGAGAGCACTGCGACGCCTTGCCGCGCCGTGGTGACAAATCCGTCAAGGACGGTGCGTGGTTTGGTCGGCGCGAAGGGCGCGGGCATCTTTGCGTCTGCGTGCGGTCCGTTCGTCTTCGGACATTCCACCCCAGACTCCGGCTGTCTGACCTGACTGGATGGCCCAGCTCAGGCAGGCCTCCATGACTTCACAGCGACGACAGACAGCCTTTCCCTCTTCGATCTGGACGAGCGCCAGGCCGGTGTTCCCGATGGGGAAGAACAGCTCTGGTTCCTCGTCCATGCAAGCAGACTGGTTTCGCCAAGTCATCAGGATCAGGCTCCTTGCATCGAGGAAGAACCGACGTGCATTGAATATGCTTCCCCCCTTCCCTGCGCGATCCCATCCCGCGCACGGTAGATATCCGGCACAGGACCGCTAACCCCCGAGCGCGGGTCGCGATCCCTCCTTCATACGCGGGCCTGCTCAGTCTCCCTCAGGAAGGCTGAGCAGGCTTGTACGGCGCGTGCTAGGACGACCTACCCAATCTGTAGAACCATGTCGAAGTTGATCCCGATCCCGAAGCCCCAGCAGTTTTC
>JABBOX010000077.1 GCA_012927555.1 Phycicoccus sp. | reverse complement strand
CTGAGCAGCGCGATGAGGATGCCGGACACCGCGGCGTCCTGTCCCACGACCGCCTTGGCGACCTCGTGACGGACGGCGATCAGCGCGGCTCTGGCCTCGTCGGACGAGTTGTTGGCCCTGGTTGTCTGGCTGGTGTCCGTCATCTTCGGCGTACTTCCTTCTCGAGTGCGATGAGATTGTTGGCTAGTTCCAGGAGTGACGAGTCGTCACGCACAGCAGTCGAGCTCAGCAGAGCGAGCACATCGTGGTAGCTCCGACCGCTGACCGCAGCAGCCGCCGCCGCCACGCTGCTGACCGCCGACGATGCGGACAACCCAAGGTATGCCGTCAGCCGCCGTCGCGTGGCGAGCTGGAGCACCGCCAGGGCTCGGGTGCGGTCGTGGGACTTGCGGTACATCCGGCCGCGGCTCTCGGTGGTCTCGACGGCGCGGACGATGACCGGCAGGGGTTCGGTGACCAGGCGCCCGAGGCGACGCCCCCGCCAGAGGCACAGGAACACGACGGCTGACGTCGCCACGGCTACGCCCGGCCCGAACCACTCGGGCGCGATGGAGCGCGATGAGCTTTCGGACGGTGCGACGTCCGCCAGGGAGGGGACGTACCAGATCAGATGGTCGGTCTGTCCGAAAAGGTGCAGGGCGATCGCGGCGTTGTCGGAGTCGAGGATGGTGCCGTTGCTGATCAGGGTGTCGTCGCCGAGCAGGATCACCGGCGGTCGACCTGCGGCGCCGGGCAGGCTGACCATCGCGCCGCCACCGTCGCTCTTGTCGGGGAAGCAGGTCGTCGCGCCGGGGTCGCTCCCGGTCGCCGTGTATGCGCGGCCCGCTTGCGCCAGCCGGAAGTCCGCTCCCACCTCGGCGCCGGTGCACGCGGCTGCCGGGTTCGTCAGATTCGCGAGGTGGGATTCGACCGGAAGGCCCATGCCGTTGGTGACCTCGGGGTCGGGGTCAAGAAGGATCACGCGCGCTGCGGGCGAAGCGTGTGTCAGCGCCGCCCGGGCCGTCCGACCCGACAGACGCACGGTGTGGGTGATCACGACCGTCGAGGTGCCGTCGACGGTCTCGTCGAGCAGCTCGCGTTGGCTGCGCACGACGGTGACCCTGACGCCGTGGTCGCTCAGCACGTGAGCCAGGGCCTGGGCTCCGGAGTAGCCGGGGTTGGCCGGGTCGAGATCCTCGGTGTTGCCGTGACCAGCGGGGCTCAGCAGGGTCACTGCGAGGGTTGTGGCCAAGAGCACGCCGACCACGATCAAGGGCGCAACCCATCGAGGGCGTTGTGGTCCAGTGCGCTTGAGGATGCGGGACGTCGAGGCCGAGGCGCTCGTGGTCGTGGTCGTCATACGGTCATGAACTGGCGGGATGTTGCCACCGGCGCGGGGCGGGTTTTGACCAGCTCGGCGTCGAGCTGCCGGACGAGGCCCGCCTGTTCCGAGGTGGCACGGCGATGTCCGTAGCGAACGGCGTCGAAGATGTTCGCCGCCTGGGCGAGTCGGACCGTGCGGTCGGGGAAGGGCTGCGCCAGCTCGAGACTCACCTCGTGCGCAGTACGTCCGGGCGAGTCATCCAGGAGCGTGCGATCGCTCATGTCCTTGGCGATGGCGCGGAACCCATCCAGGACAGCGTCGTCATAGCGTCCGTCGGCGAAGGCTGCGGAAGCCAGCGCGCGATAGGTGCTGGCGGTGATCGTCGGGTCCACGAGCACTGCCCCGTCCGGGCGGGCGGCGACTTGATTTCGACGGACCTTGGGCAGGACCCAGACGAGGAGGGCAACGGCGGCCACCGCCATCACCGCGGTGATGACCGGGGACAGCCCACCGTTGGCCAAGTTGTTTGCCCCCTCGAGCAGCTTGCCAAGCTGATCAAGGATCCACCGAATCGCGGTGTCCAGCCACGGGTCGTGGTAGTCGGGGCCGCTCAGCTCGTCGCCGAGCCATCTCCGCGCCTCGGCCGGGGTGGGATCCAGACCACGCTGAGGTGACCAACGCGGAGGTGACCAGCCCGCCGCAGCCATGACAGGTGACCAGCTCGCCGGCATCATGAGCTGCCGTTCAGATCCGCGTTGCGGGGTTGGCCTGGGCCTCACGGATCAGCACGACATCGAGCGCCTCGAGGCGCATCCGGCGATCGATGTAGAGCAGGCCGGTCACGGCCGCCACGAAGGGTGTCGTGATCGCCCCCGAGAGCAGCGCCGACAGGTGGGAGGCGAACGTGGCCACCAGCTGCCCGCCTTCGGCGTCCTGCCCCGCCATGGCTGCGATGGCGACGCCGACGATCGAGAAGGGCATCCCGAGCATTGCCCCGACGATCGCCGCCAGCATGCCGGCCGCCAGCGTGATGCCCAGGATCCGCCAGAACGCGGCTGCCCCTTTGGTGAGCGCGAACGAGCGGCGCAACCCGGCGAACACCCCGTGGCCCTCGAGAACGATCGCGGGTGCCGCCAGCGAGATCTTCGTCGAGACATAGACGGCCAGGACAATCGTGCAGAGGGCGCCGAGAAACAGCAGGGCTGCTCCAGCGCCGACCGTGTCATTGACCAGCAGCAGGACTCCGGGCCCGATCAGCAGCACCGCTGACACGAGGCTGAACAGCCCGCTCAGGATCAACAACGCGAGCAACGACATGAGTCGTCCGCGCGTGGACCGCCACGTCTGGCCGAGGTCTGGTTTGTGGCCCAGGACCGCTTGGCCCACGACGAAGATCAGCAGCCCGCTCAGGAGGGCGGTGGCGAGTGCGGTGGCCGACGGGACCAGGAACACGGCCAGCACCAGCGCGGACATTCCGACCATCGACTTCGGGTTGAAACGAACCGCCTTGACCGCGCCGTCCAGGATGTCACCGAGCTGCAACGGTCGCAGCGGCACGATACCCGGCTTGTGCGCGGTGAGCATCGGGATCTGTCGCATGGCGCCAGGTGGCTGCAGCGGGAGGCCGCCTGGTGGCGGTCCGGCGTACGACGGGCCGCCACCAGGGTCGCCGCCAAGCGGTCCAGGGGCGGAAAATCCGCCGGTCGCCGTCATGTGTCTCCCAGGTCGATCAGGTATCGCCCCATGATGTCAGGGGGTCGTCCCGACAAGTGCCGCAACGGCGGTCATTGCCTCGGCCGCGGACACGGGTTGGGCCCTGAGTCGGACATGTCGGGCCACGATCTCGGGCTCCTGTCGGCACAGGATCAAGCCGCGACGCCACAGCACCCACGGCGGCTTGCGGCGTTCGGCCAGGTCGCGGATCAGGCGGCGGCAGAACGTCAGCCACGCGCCCGAGTGGACGCAGAAGGCGGCCGCGAGGACGTCGGCTTTCACCAGGGCTTCGATGATCTCGGCAGCGAAGATGCCCTCGGCCAGGATCAGCTGACCCGGTTCGGCCGTGACGGCGGAGTCACCCACGGTGCGTGATGAGCTGATGTCGTAGGTCGGCAGCTTCACAGCTCCGTCCCGGCACAGGTCAACCAGCGCCTGAACCGCTGCGTCGGCGTCCCAGGACCGTGGGTTGTCCCAGTCAGGGACGCCCATCGGGAGGATCGGTAGGGACGGGTCGTCCCCGTCGCGGTAGAAGTCGTCCAGCCGGACGATCGGCCATCCATGGCGTTCCTGGAGGTGGGCCGCCAGTCGTGACTTGCCGGCACCGCTCGGGCCGGCCACGATCAGGACACGTCGTCGGCCGTCGCGGGGCAACGGTTCGTCCACGGCTGGTCGACGGTGTTCAGGGCGCCGACGTCTCATGGGCAGCCGTCCAGGCGGAGACGCACTACTGGCCCTTGGGGTGCCAAACGGTCTTGGTCTCCAGGTAGGCCTTCATCCGGGTCAGGTCGGGCGTAGGGGACCAGTCGGGCTCGACGGCGTCCGCGTCGTTGCCAGCCGGGCGCAGAACGCGTTTGAGATTCTCGGCTGCGGCACGTTCAAGGTCTGCCCACGCGAGGTCGTCGACGTCAGCGGCGCCGGCCAGGTCGATGGCATTGACGTCCTGGTGCGAGGCCAGCCACGGTGCGACCTCGGCGGTGCGTCCGGTGATCAGGTTGATGACTCCGGCAGGCACGTCGGAGGTCGCGAGGACCTCTGAGAGCGTGATGGCGGGAAGTGGCCGGTGCTCGCTGGTCAGGACCACCGCGGTGTTGCCGCTGACCACGATGGGTGCGAGCACAGAGACCAGACCCAGCAGCGAAGAGCGTTGTGGTGCAAGGGCGGCCACCACTCCGGTGGGTTCGGGCGCGGAGATGTTGAAGTACGGCCCGGCGACCGGGTTGACCCCACCCAGGACCTGGGCGAGCTTGTCCGACCACCCGGCATACCAGACCCAACGATCGATGGCCGCTGAGACGACCTTGTCGGCGCGGTCCGGCGTGAGTCCCTCGGCCGCCGCGACCTCCGCGACGAACTGTGCGCGTCGGCCTTCCATCAGCTCGGCCACGCGATAGAGCACTTGCCCACGGTTGTATGCCGTGGCCGCGGACCACTTCCCGAGCGCGCCCCGGGCCGCTACGACGGCGTCGCGGGCATCCTTGCGGGAACCCATCGCGGCGTTTGCCAGGAACTTCCCCCGGCTGTCGACTACCTCATAGGTGCGACCTGACTCGCTGCGCGGGAACGCGCCACCGATGTAGAGCTTGTAGGTCTTGCGCACCTCGATCCGTTGCTCCGCGACGGCATTCGGTCGAGTCGCCTTGCGTCGAGCCGCGGTGGGACTCATCGGTTCGCTCCTGTCGTGACGTAGCCCTCAAGGCCATGGCGGCCACCCTCGCGGCCGTAGCCGGACTCCTTGTAGCCGCCGAACGGAGAGGTTGGGTCGAAGCGGTTGAAGGTGTTGGCCCAGACCACTCCGGCGCGCAGCTGGTCGGCCATCCACAGGATGCGGGAGCCCTTCTCGGTCCAGATCCCGGCGGAGAGCCCGTACGGCGTGTTGTTGGCTTTGGCGACCGCCTCCTGTGGAGTGCGGAACGTCAGCACCGACAGAACCGGCCCGAAGATCTCTTCCTGGGCGATCCGGTGCGACTGGGACACCCCGGTGAAAACCGTTGGGGGGAACCAGAATCCGCGCTCTGGCAGCACGCAGGGTGCGCTCCAGCGAGTCGCTCCCTCGGCCTCCCCGGCATCCGCCAGCTCGCGGATCCGGTCGAGCTGCGCTGCCGAGTTGATGGCACCGACGTCGGTGTTCTTGTCCATCGGGTCACCGACGCGCAGCGTCTGCAGGCGCCGTTTGAGTCTCATGATCACGTCGTCGGCGACATTCTCCTGGACCAGCAGCCGGGACCCGGCGCAGCAGACGTGGCCCTGGTTGAAGAAGATCCCGTTGACGATCCCCTCGACCGCCTGGTCGATGGCGGCGTCATCGAAGACGATGTTGGCCGCCTTGCCGCCGAGCTCGAGAGTGGCTCGTTTGCGCGTCCCGGCGATGGATCGGGCGATGTCCTTGCCGACCTCGGTCGATCCGGTGAAGGCGATCTTGTCGACGTCGGGGTGGCGGATCAGCTGGGAGCCGGTGCGGCCGGTCCCGGTGATGATGTTGACCACCCCGGCCGGCAGGTCGGCTTGCTGGCAGACCTCGGCGAACAGAAGAGCGGTCAGCGGTGTGCTCTTGGACGGTTTGAGGACGACGGTGTTTCCCGCAGCCAGGGCGGGGGCGATCTTCCACGACAACATGAGCAGCGGGAAGTTCCAGGGAATCACCTGTCCGACGACGCCGATCGGTCGTGGTTGCCGCCCTGCGCCGCCAGAGAGCCCCGCGTGCTCGAGCTTGTCGGCCCAGCCTGCGTGGTAGAAGAAATGTGCCGCGGCCAACGGGATGTCAACGTCGCGCGACTCCTTGATCGGCTTGCCGTTGTCCAGCGTCTCCAGCACTGCGAACTCCCGCGCGCGCTCCTGCAGGATCCGCGCGATACGGAAGAGGTACTTGCCGCGCTCGGCTCCGGACAAACGACCCCATGATCCGTCGAAAGCCTTTCGGGCCGCCCTGACCGCATTGTCGATGTCGGTCTCGCTGGCCTCGGTGACCTCGGCGAGCACCTCCTCGGAGGACGGGTCGATGGTCTTGAACCTTGATCCGTCCTTCGACTCGATGAACTCGCCACCGATGAAGAGCCCGTATGACGGACGGATGGAGACGATGGCGCGCGACTCGGGCGCCGGTGCGTACTCGAACTTGGCCATCGTGCCTCTGCTTTCAGCTCAGTCGATCGTGACGTGGTCGGCACCGGTGTAGCGGCCGGTGGCGAGCTTGCGCCGTTGCAGGAGAAGGTCATTGAGCAGGCCGGAGGCACCGAAGCGGAACCAGGTCGGGCTCATCCAGTCATCACCAGCGATCTCGTTGACCATGACCAGGTACTTCATCGCGTCCTTGGTGGTCCTGATCCCACCAGCAGCTTTCACCCCGACCTGGGTGCCAGTGAGGTCACGCCAGTCGCGGACCGCCTCAAGCATGATCATCACTACGGGCGCCGTCGACGCTGGCGATATTTTGCCCGTCGATGTCTTGATGAAGTCCGCGCCCGCCAGCATCGCCAGCCACGAGGCGCGCCGCACGTTGTCGTAGGTCGCCAGCTCGCCGGTCTCAAGGATGACCTTCAAGTGCGCAGGGGCGCCGTCGGGCGCATCGCTGATGCAGGCCGCCTTGATCGCCGCGATCTCGTTGAATACCTTCAGGTATCTGCCGGTAAGGAACGCCCCCCGGTCGATGACCATGTCGATCTCGTGGGCGCCCGCCCTGATGGCGTCACGCGTGTCGGCCAGCTTGACCGCCATGGTCGCGCGGCCGGACGGGAAGGCCGTCGTCACGGCCGCAACATGGACGCTGCTGCCCTTGAGCGCCTCCACGGCCACCGGGACCAGGTCGGCGTAGATGCAGACCGCCGCGACATGGGGCGTGGCCGGGTCACCGGGGTCCGGAGCCATCGCCTTGGCGCACATCGACCGCACCGTGCCGTCGGTGTCGGCACCCTCAAGCGTCGTCAGGTCGATCATGGCGATCGCGGTGTCGATGGCCCAGGCCTTCGACGTGGTCTTGATGGAGCGGGTGCCCAACCCCGCCGCGCGGGAGTCCGCGCCGACGCGGTCGACACCTGGCAGTCCGTGCAGCCACGTGGTCAACGAGGCGTTGGTCAGGGCTGCGACTCCGAGCAGTTCACGCGCGTTGGATGTAGCAGTGCGCGCATCGGAAGTGGCTGTGTGCGCGTCCGAGGTGGCTTTGCGAGTGCTGGCAGTAGCTGGGGGGGAACTCACGTTCGGAGTCTATCGGCCTATGCTCAGGAGCCGCATGCGGCGGATTGCAACGGCCGGTCACGTTGGGACCGGCTAGCGTGCAACGAAATTGGCCAGAGCGCAAGGACATGGATGAGCAACAAGAACACGACCAAACAGCATCTGATCCGCCAACGTTCACCGTTGGGGTTGGCGGCTGTGTGCGGCGTCACCGGTCTGGTGCTGCTCGTTTCCATGGCCTTCCAGTGGGCCGAGCACCCGGAGCCGCTGTTCGCCGCGTGGGTGGTCTTCGCCATGGCTCTCGTGTGGTCGTTGTTCGTTCGTCCGGCCGTTGTGCTCGATGAGGACGGAGTGACCATCCGGAACGTTGTCCGGGACATCCAGATCCCGTGGGACCAGGTGAACGATGTGGAGTTCCGTTGGAACCTCAAGGTTCTCGTGGGGGATCGCCCCTACACCGCGTGGGCCATCTCCTCGCAGGTCGAGCGTCCCAAGGGTGCCTCGGGCAGCATGTTCGCGATAATGCCTGGCCGGCTCGACAAGCTCGCCAGAGCCGAGGGCAAGTCGTCCACGCCCGCCCCGAAAGTCACAGCCTCGTCGGTCGCCCAGGCCATTGAACAGGCCAGAGAGGAATACTCCGAGGCCGTCGCGAGAGGTGTCGTCGTGGCTGCGCCCGATGCTCAGGTGCGGATGACGTGGGTGCCGGTGGCTCTGGCCATCATGTTCCTGCCCGCCATCGCCGTCGTCGTCCTCACCCTGGCCTGACCGGCTCACATCACAACGCGGTCAGCTTCTGCATCGATTCGCTCACCCGGTCAAGCCGTCCTCTGGCCTCCGCCTGTGCCGCAGCCAGACCTGACGACGGTTCGACCGCGACGATGACCTCGAGATAGACCTTGAGCTTGGGCTCGGTCCCGCTCGGGCGCACGATCACCCGGCTCTCGTCCTTGAGGTGGTAGCGGAGCCCGTCCGTGGGCGGCAGCTGATCAGAGCCCTCGGACAGATCGTCGATCCGGACGACAGGGACACCGCCGATGTCGGTCGGTGGCTCCTCCCTGAGTCGGGACATCAGGGTGCCGATCAGGCTCAGGTCATCGACCCGGACGGCGAAGGAGTCGGTGGCGTGGACCCCGTGGGCCAGTGCGAGGTCGTCCAGGACATCGAGCAGCGAACGGCCCTGAGCCCGCAGAGCCGCTGCCATCTCGGCCAACAACAACGCTGCGCTCACGCCGTCCTTGTCGCGCACCTGCTGGGGGTCGACGCAGTACCCGAGCGCCTCCTCATAGCCATAGCGCAGGCCCTCCACCCGCGAGATCCACTTGAATCCGGTCAGGGTCTCCTCGTGTCTGATCCCGGCGCCGGCAGCCATGGCCGCAAGCAGGCGGGAAGAGACGATCGAGTTGGCGAAGACGTCATCGGCCGCCACCCCGCGGGCCAGGATGTGCGCTCCCAGCAGCGAGCCCACCTCGTCGCCGCGCAGCATCCGCCACCCAGACGGGTTGCCAGGGGTGGCTGCGGCCGGGTCGGGAACGGCCACCGCGCAACGGTCGGCGTCGGGGTCGTTGGCCAGGACGAGGTCGGCATGCTCTCGGGCCGCCAGCGCCAGTGCGGCATCGATCGCGCCCGGCTCCTCGGGGTTCGGGAAGATCACGGTGGGGAACTCTGGGTCCGGTTCGGACTGGCTGGGAACGACGATGGGGGTGCTGAAACCCGCACGCGCGAAGGCGGCGACGATGACGTCGCTGCCCACACCGTGAAGCGCGGTGTGGACCACCCTCAGGTCGCGGGCGCCTCCGGGGGCGACCACTGCCGCTGCCGCATCGAGGTAGGCCTCGAGGACGTCGTCGTTCAGGGTCGTCCATCCCGAGCTTGCGCGAGGTACGTCGGCGACCAGTTCGACCTCGCTGATGTGTGCTGCGATCGCGGCATCTGAGGGCGGCACGATCTGGCTGCCGTCGCCGAGGTAGACCTTGTAGCCGTTGTCCTGGGAGGGGTTGTGGCTCGCGGTCACCATGACACCGGCGCTGGCGCCGAGGTGACGGATCGCGAAGGCCACCAACGGAGTTGGCAGCGGGCGGGGCAGCACCATCGCCCGCCCGCCAGCAGCGACGACGACGGCCGCGGTGTCCGCGGCGAAGACGTCGGAGTTGTGTCTGGCGTCGAACCCGATGACCACCAAAGGATGTGGTTCGGTCTCTTTCAAGTATGCCGTGAGCCCGGCTGCCGCACGGATCACCACGGAGCGGTTCATCCGGTTGGGACCAGCCCCCAGCGCGCCTCGGAGTCCGGCGGTGCCGAACTCGAGCATGCCGACGAACCGATCGGCCAGGTCTGCTCCCGCCTCGGCGTCACCCGCCGCCGCTGCCTCGATCACGGCGTCGAGCTCTGCGCGCGTGGCCGCGTCGGGATCGTCGTCCCGCCAGGAGGTGGCGCGCTGGAGCAGCTCGAGCGGCGCGACATACGCCGGGGGCGTGGCCTGTGCCCTCGGGTCGGCGGCGGCATCGTGCGCGGTCATCGCTGGATCTCGATCCTGGCGACGATGGCAGCGAGCAGGTGACCGCAACGCTCGGCCGCTGCCTGGCCGGCCTCGAGCACCTCGTGGTGCGAGAGAGGCTGATCGCTGATGCCCGCCGCCAGGTTGGTCACCAGGGAGATCCCGAGAACTTCCATGCCGCTCTGGCGGGCCGCGATCGCCTCGAGCGTCGTCGACATCCCGACCAGGTCGCCTCCCAGGATCTTGGCCATCCGGACCTCAGCGGGCGTCTCGTAGTGCGGTCCGCGGAACTGCACGTAGACGCCCTGGTCGAGGCTGGGATCGACGTCGCGAGCCAGGTCGCGCAACCGCTGCGAGTACAGATCGGTCAGATCAACGAAGTTGGCGCCCTCGATGGGAGAGGCTGCCGTGAGGTTGAGGTGGTCCCGGATCAAGACGGGCGTGCCGGGCGTCCATGCCGGGTTGAGACCGCCGCAGCCGTTGGTCAACACGATGGTGCTGCACCCGGTCGCAGCCGCGGTACGCACGGCATGGACGACCGACCGGACGCCGCGCCCCTCGTAGAAGTGGGTCCGTGTGCCAAAGACCAACGCCCGGCGGTCGGTGCCTTCAATCGCGACCGACCGCATGACGCTCGAGTGCCCGGCGACGGCCGCCTTGGTGAAGCCAGGGACCGCCGCATTCTCGATAGTGGCAACCGTCTCGCCGATCAGGTCTGCGGTCTGTCCCCAGCCGGAGCCGAGCACCAGTGCCACGTCGTGGCGGGGTGAACCCGAACGGTTGGCGATT
>JABBOX010000259.1 GCA_012927555.1 Phycicoccus sp. | reverse complement strand
ATCTAACGGGTGCCCTTTTGTTCGGATGAAAACGACTGTCGCTAGCCGTATTCTTCCTGGTCAGAAGGGTATTCGTGTGTTACGACCCGCTGCCGTGACCAGGTTCACCGGTGGATCCAGGCTGAGATCGCCTGATACCAATGACCAGTCCGCATTGATGAAGCAGAGCACTGACTGGACGATGCAGTCAGCCGGCAGTTCGAAGTCCGCGAGTGCCTCAAGGACCGCATCTTCCTGAGGGTCAAGGCCATTGACAAGGTCCATCCTTCGCCGACCGCCGACGAAGAGCTCGGACCGCCGTGGTGAGAAGAGCCCTCCGAACCTCCGAACCTCGACTCGCTGACGGACATACCGCTTCGCGTCGATTACATAGACGCCGGCTGGACCGATGGCCATGTGGTCGATGTTGGAGCGCTTATGGGGGATACGGCGATCGTGCAACGCGGGGATTGAGTGGGCTGCCAGAGAGTCCAGGGCTCGCGCGACCGCGATCTCACCGCGCTCGCCTGACTCCCAGGCGCGAATGTGCTGCGGGTCAGGGAAGACGGTGCGAGCAAGCTTGCGTAGCCCGTAGGGCAGCGCGTCAGTCTCATCGTCGCGCTTGTCCTTCCGGCGCTGATACTCGCGGCCAGCCGCGCCCCCAGCAGTTCCGGGTTGCGTCGTGGTGGTGTGGACCTCACTGCCTGAGGGCAACACTGCACCGCATTCCGGTTCCGATGCAACGCTATCGGGGACCGCCAGAGCGGTTGCAGCGTCGCGGCTCAAGCAGTCGAGGCACGTGACCGTTCGTGCGTCGGCGTCCCAGCCCGCCGTGGTGCCGGGGGTGAACTGCACGCCGCAGCCGCACCGGCCGGCATACCGGAGCCTGATGACACGACCGGAACCGGGCGTGGCTTCTTCAGCGTTGTTCTCGGTCATGACCGAAGTCTCGATGATCCGAGCGAGCTGCGTCGGCGAACGACCCAAGTATCGGCTAAAAGAACCACCGAGGGGGTTAGCCCAAGCGCTCGGAACTTGGCTGTGGAGTGACGCAGTGGCGTTGTCCCACAGTCACATTGGGCCGTCGGCGAGCATCTGTAGTAGGCGGTCGATCAATTGTTGCTGTCCTCTGACCATCTTGACCCGGGCGACCTCCGGTGTGAACCAACTGGCTCTGTCGATCTCAGGAAACGACTGCATTCGACCCGATCCCCGGGGCCACTCGAGCTCGAACGTGTTACTGACGACGCTGGCCGCGTCGAAGTCCGCCTCTGCTGCCCATGCGGTTACGACCTTCCCGCTGGGCTGGCTGACACTGCCCAAGTCGCGGTATACGACCAAGGGCGGCGCCGAGCCCAGCTCTTCCTCGAACTCCCGCTTCGCGGCAAGGAACGGATCGTCACCGGACCCGTACTCGCCCTTGGGGATCGACCACGCGCCATCGTCTTTGTGCGCCCAGAAGGGGCCGCCCATGTGCGCAAGTAGCACCTCCATGACGACCTTGTCGTCCTGGTTGACGCGACGGTAGAGCAGCAGGCCGGCGCTCAGCTTCTGAGCCATGAGCCCAGCATGCCGGTTGACGTCGTCACGCGCGCTTCGGGTGGGCTCCCAGCTCGGTGACGGATCGGCCTACGGACCAGAACGCACGCCCACCGCAGCCATAACAGGAAGTCCGCGCCGATGAGATTTCGGCCGTCGGACTCTGTCGGAGGGCAATGGGATGCTCTCGGTGAATGAACCGGACGAATGAGACTTGGACGAGAACGATGACGCAGGACCGGATTGCGAAGGCAGCCCCTGGCTGGTGGGCGGAGCTCGCCCTCGCCCTCGATTGGACATTCGCGCGACCTGACTGCGTTGAGAGTAATTATGTTGTATACTCACAACACACGGGTATGTTCCTGCAATGGTGAGTGGGCTCGACGTGTAGCCCGATTCGACCTAAAGCATCGCCACGCAGGGGAAGAGGGATAGCAATGAAAACCTATGAGTTCACTCTTGTCGTGGACCACCGATTGAGCGATGAAGAGACCGACGTTCTCTTCGACCGGGCGGACGACGTCACGACGGAGCGCGAGCTCGGGCGCACGCTGATCGGGTGTGACCGCCGGGCCACTTCGCTGGCCGATGCGCTGGTCTCAGCCCTGCGTGATGTGGAGGCCGCTGGACTCATGGTGAGCTCGGTGCAGGGCGAGGATCTGGTCACACTAAAGGAGATCGCGGCTCGCACCGGGCGGAGCTATGAGGGTGTTCGGCTGCTGGCCGCGGGCCAGCGCGGTCCCGGTGGGTTCCCCAGCCCGATGTCCTCCGAGGGCTGGACCCTCTACAGCTGGGCACAGGTGCGGCCCTGGTTCGTCAACCACGCACCCGACTCGTTGGTGGATGACGAGCTGCTCAAGGTCGAGCACGACCGGCTCATCGCTGCGGCCGACCACCTCGTGAGGGCTCGTGCCCTGATGCGCGGTGACCATCTGGCCGACGGCCTTGCTGCCCTGCTCTCAGCCTGAGTTCCCGGACGGGACGCGCGAAGGCGCGCACACGCCATACGGCGCCTCTCTCGATGCGCCGCAAGCTATGGCTCCAACAATTGGCCGGTAGACCGGTAGAGCAGCAGGCTGGCGCTGCAGAAGCCGTCCATCTCCTCCAGGGCTGGGAGCAGTGTCATTCCAACTCGGCATCCACACGCGGTGCGATGTGCCTTGCGCAATCAGGCGCGTGGTCAATCCCGAAAACACGACGCGACGTGATCTCTGTCGAGGATCGGGGCGGTAACGCTTCACGGCGGCGGATGATGAGCGGGTGAGCACTCCAGCCGCCTACTGGATCGCCGTGTCGATAGGCGCCGTGATCTGCGTGAGCCTCTGTGTCGCCTGCCGGCGGTGGCCCGGGCCGTGGGTCAGGTGGGCGGGGCGGGCGATCTCGGTCATCCTCGTCGCTGACGCCGTCTTGTTCATGAGTATGCCGCTGGCCGAGGGCCGCTGGTCGGTGCAGGCGTCGCTGCCGCTGGCTCTTTGTGACGTCGCGTTGATCGTGGCTGCTGTCGCCTGCTGGTGGCCGCAGTGGTTGCTGGCGGTGGAGCTCACCTATTTCTGGGGACTCGCCGGCACGCTCCAGGCAGTAGTCACACCGGATCTGTCCGCCGGCTTTCCTCAGCGCGAGTTCTTCATGTTCGTCGTCGGCCACCTCGGGATCGTGATCGCGGCCCTGTTCCTCGTGGTCGGCCTCCGGTTGGAGCCCCGTCCTGGCTCAGTGATGCGCGTGTTCGCGATCACGGCGGCGTACACGGCGTTCGTCGGATGTTTCAACTGGCTCACCGGCTCCAACTACATGTACCTCGCGGCGATCCCGACGCATGGTTCGCTGCTGTCGGTGCTCGGTCCCTGGCCGTGGTACATCCTCAGTGGCGCCGCTGTCGCTCTGGTCCTGTTCCTGATCCTGGATGTGCCGTTCCACCGCCGCAGGCCCCAAGGCCAAAGGGGCATGATCGGGTCGTGACGGGTAACGAGGAGTATCTGCTCGACAACCGGCAGATCGCCTCCGCTTGGGGTCGTAAGCCAACTTCGTAGTTCCGGTGGCTGATCGGCCACTGGGACGGCTCCGGACCCTCCGGCTGTTCTGTGTCGCTACTCGCGCCCTCGAATCATCGGTGCCACGATGATGGTGGCGGCGGTGGCCGCAAGAACCGCACAGGAGGCCCACCATGCGCAGCCAGGCACGTCATACGGTCAACAACGATGGCGCTGTCTGTGCTCGCGGCCCTCGGCGGGTTCGTCGTCGCGGTCATCGTCATCCTGAACCTGCACATCCTCGTGGGCCTCGAGGATGGCTACGCCGCCAGCCCAGCTGACGTCTTCGCGTGGTCGGTCCTCCTTGGAGTGGTCGACATCGCGCTGCTGGTGGCCGGCCCGGTGCTCGGGATCGTCGCCGGGTCGAGGTTTCGCAGCCGAGGCGCCGACCGGACACCCTAGAGGGGCATTACTCAAGCACCAAAGCCGTGGTTGAGTTGCCGTGCTGGGTGTTGGCGTACGTCGACGTGAGAGCGTGTGCGTGTGGATGTCGAGGACGGGTTCAGCGACGGCGGTGCGGCGTCAGCCGGTGACAGTTTGCGGGTTTGGGTTGAGCAGGACTTCGGCGTCGAAATCGCTACGCTCACCGCCGTAGAACACGGCGCGGATGACGCTTCACGGCTGTGGCGTGGCGTTGGTGCTGGCGGGGAGTCGTATGCGGTCAAGCTGAGTGGGGGTGGGACACCGGCCGGGCTGATTGTGTCGGTGCATCTGGCGGAGCATGGTGTGGCGGGCGTGATGCATCCGCTGATAGGCCGTCACGGTCGGCCGTGGAGCGACCGAGAGCGCCGTCGTCTCTCCGTCGTCCCTTGGGTCCCAGGGACTCGCGCGCTCGAGGGCGAAATGAGCCCAGCTCATTGGTGGTCGTACGGCGCGTTACTTGCCAAGGTCCACGCCACCGTGGCCACCGACGCGCTGGCCACGTCCCTGCCGCGTGAGGACCACACTCACGAGCATGTGGCGTCGGCTGCCCGTACCCTCGACAGTTCGCTGCGCCTGACTGCTGAGGATCCCGCGGCGGCGGGTCGCATGGGTGACGGCCTGGTTCGCGCTTTGGCGCAAGAGTGGTGCGCGGCGGGTAGCCGCGTGTCGACCCTTCTTGATCGGGCTGACCGCCTGGGCCGGGATCTTCAGACCGGAAAGTCGCCGACTGTGGTCTGTCACGGAGACCCTCACCTCGGCAACGTGCTGATCGGGCAGGACGAACGCGTTTGGCTGATCGACTGGGACGACGCGGTGTTGGCGCCGCGGGAACGGGATCTCATGTTCATCCTCGGCGGCGTGCTCGCCTTCGCGCCAGTGACCCGACAACAACAGTCCTGGTTCTTCGAGGGGTACGGCCCTACCGACATCGACCCCATCCGCCTTGCGTACTACCGATGTGCGCGTGCCCTGGAAGACCTCGCCTACCCCGCAGCTCAGATCGTCGACGTGCACCGATTCACGGACCGCGAACGTTCAGATGCGCTATCCATAGTCCGAGGAGTGCTCTCCCCAACTGGCCTGGTCAACCTCGCCCTTGCCGGGGTGGCAGAGTGAGCCGTGCAGGAGTCTCGAGAGGAGCCAGACGATGAAGATTGCCGTCACGGGTGGGTCAGGCAAGCTGGGGCGCACGGTTGTCGCCGTGCTGCGCCAGACCGGACACGAGGTGGTCAACCTTGACCTCACCGGGCAGCGTTGGTCGGGTTTCGTGCAGGTCGACCTGACGAACTACGGCGAGGTGATCGACACGTTCTTCGGCGAGAACGATCCCTCGGCCGGTCCCGACCAGGCCGCGACGCCGGCGTATGACGCGCTGGTCCACCTGGCCGCGATACCCGCTCCCGGCATCGTGAGCGATGTCGCAACGTTCCACAACAACATCCTCAGCACGTTCAATGTCTTCCAGGCCGCTCGCAGGGCCGGCATCCGGAACATCGTGTACGCCTCGAGCGAGACAACTCTCGGGCTGCCGTTCGACGTGCCGCCGCCATACATCCCGGTCGACGAGGACTACCCGGCCCGCCCGGAAAGCGTGTACTCGCTGGTGAAACACCTCGAGGAGCAGATGGCCATCGAGCTGGTGCGTTGGGATCCGAAGCTCAAGATCATCGCCCTGCGCTTCTCCAACGTGATGGATCCCGAGGACTACGCAGAGTTCCCCGCGTTCGACGCAGACGCGAACCTGCGCAAGTGGAACCTCTGGGGCTACATCGACGGCAGGGATGGCGCCCAAGCAGTGCTCAAGGCCCTGGAGCTCGACACCACGGGTTTCGACAGATTCATCATTGCCGCTGCGGACACCGTCATGTCACGACCCAACGCAGAGCTGGTCGCTGAGGTCTTCCCCGGCGTACCCGTCACCCGCGAGCTCGGTGAGCACGACACGTTGCTGTCGATCGAGAAAGCGCGCCGAGTGCTCGGCTATGACCCGCAACACTCCTGGCGCTGATCCGCCAATCGATCCGTTCAATGGATGAGGACACCAAATGCACTATCGCACCCTCGGAAACAGCGGAGCCATCGTCTCGACGTTCGCTCTGGGAACCATGACTTTCGGCGCGGAGGCCGACGAGGCGACGTCGCACGCCATCCTCGGCGACTACCTCGCGGCCGGCGGCAATCTCATCGACACTGCGGACGTGTACGGCAAGGGCGCCTCCGAGGAGATCATCGGGCGCTGGCTCGCAGCGCACCCCACGGACAGCGCGCAGGTCGTGATCGCCACGAAGGGACGCTTCGCGATGGGCGATGGCCGCAACGACCTGGGCACGTCCCGGCGCCGCCTCGGTCGCGCGCTTGACGCGTCGCTGAGGCGCCTCGGCGTGGAGCAGATCGACCTCTACCAGATGCACGCCTGGGACGCAGTGACTCCGCTTCAGGAAACGCTGCGGTTCCTGGACGATGCCGTGCGCAGCGGCAAGATCGCCTACTACGGGTTCTCCAACTTCCTCGGCTGGCAGCTGACCAAGGCCGTGCACCTGGCGCGTGCCAACGGCTTCACACCGCCCGTGACGCTCCAGCCGCAATACAGCCTGCTGGTGCGGGAGATCGAGTCCGAGATCGTGCCAGCCTGCCAGGATGCGAACATCGGCTTGCTGCCGTGGTCGCCGCTGGCGGGCGGCTGGCTCACCGGCAAGTACCAGCGCGATGCCGACCCGATGGGAGCCACGCGCCTGGGCGAGGACCCGAAGCGCGGGATGGAGGCGTGGGAACCTCGCAACAAGCAGGAACGGACATGGCGGATCCTCGACACGGTCGAGCAGATAGCGAAGGCCAAGGGTGTCAATCAGGCGCAGGTGTCGCTTGCCTGGCTGGAGGCGCAACCAGCGGTCACCTCGGTGATCCTGGGGGTGCGCAACACCGACCAGCTCGCCGACAACCTCGGCGCCGCATCCGTCGAACTCACCGCCGGAGAGCTCAAGCGCCTCGACGAGGTGAGCGCACCCGTCGTCTCGGACTATCCCTACGGTGAGGCTGGCGCCGACCAACGCCACCGCGCCATCGACGTCGGGGACTGACGGGTCGACGCGGTCAGGACTCGCGACGAGCGGGCCCTCCCGCGGCGACCTCGAAGCAGTCAGGGCGACCAAAACCCTTGTCCGCAAAAGCATGTATGACGGCCGAGGTCACCTCAGCCGCGCTCTCGGCGGGCACCAGTGCGATGGCCGAGCCGCCGAATCCCCCTCCGGTCATCCGGGCGCCCAGGGCGCCGTGAGTCGTTGCCGCCTCGACCGCCAGGTCGAGCTCGGCGCAGGAGATCTCGAAGCCGTCGCGCATGGACGCGTGTGAGGCGTTGAACAGTGAGCCCACTTCGTGCACGCGCCCTGCGAGCAGCAGGGCCACTGTCTTGCGGACGCGTTCGATCTCGCTCACGATGTGTCTGGCCCGAGCCCGAATCACGTTGTCCGACAACCGTTCCAGCGTTGTGTCGAGATCCTCGAAGGCAACCTCTCGCAGTGAGGGCAGGCCCAGCTGTCGGGCGGCCTTCTCGCAACTATCGCGCCGCTGGGCGTACTGCCCGTCGTCCAGCGCATGCTCGACGCGCGTGTCCATGATGAGCAGCGACAGACCGTGGGCGGACAGATCGAAGGGCACCTGGGCGATCGAGCCGTCACGGCAGTCGAGCAACAGCGCATGGCCGATCTGGCAGCGCAGGGCAGCGGACTGGTCCATGCCGCCGGTCGGCGCCTGGGCGATGGTGTTCTCGGCATTGACACAGATCCCTGCGAGCGTTGCGCGAGCGTGGTCATCGCCCAGCAGCCCCAGGTCAAGGAGGTCGGAAACGGCTGCAGCGACAGAACATTCGAGTGCCGCCGAGCTGGAGAGCCCGGCGCCCAGAGGCACGCGGCTGTCCAGCATGAGGTCGAGCCCACTGACCTGGTGACCGGCATCTTGCAGCGCCCAGAGAACCCCAGCGGCGTAGCCTCCCCAACCGGCAGGGTTGCCGGCCCTGACATCGTCGAGGTCGAGCTCGTACTGGCGGCTCGACTGTAGCGAGCGCATCCTGAGCCGACGGTCCGCCCGCAGCCGCACCGCGGCATACGTTCGCTGGGGCAGAGCTATCGGCAGGCACAAGCCGGCGTTGTAGTCGGTGTGTTCGCCCATGAGGTTGACCCGCCCCGGCGCCGACCAGACGCCCGAAGGCTCAGAGCCGAACGCCTGCGAAAAGGACTGTGCGACAGTCGAACCGGGGGATCCCTGGGCTGCCGGGGATGTGGGCAGAGCGGTCAACTCAGCCCACCTCGCGCAGCCGCGTTGCCACGGCCTCTGGTGCGACGTCGTTGATCCAGGCGCCGACGCCGGACTCGGAACCCGCGAGGTACTTGAGCCGGCCCGGCGCGCGCAGGACCGACATGACCTGCAGGTGCAGTCGGGAGACATCGCGTCCCTGGTGCACCGGTGCTTGGTGCCAGCCGGCGATGTAGGGCAGGGCGATCGGCGAGCCGCCCGGCCCTTCGTAGTAAAGGTCCAGCCGTCGCAACAGGTCCAGATAGACCTCGGCGAGCTCGTCCCGCTCATCGCTGTCCAGCGCGACCAGATCGGGGACATCGCGGTTCGGGACGAGGTGCACCTCGACCGGCCAGCGCGCGGCATACGGGACGTAGGCCGTCCAGGCAGTGCCCCTGATGACCACGCGCGATTCAGCGTCGAGCTCGGCGGCGAGCAGATCGGCGCCCAGCAGCCGACCGGTGCGTTGATGGTGTTCGGTGGCCCGCTGAAGCAGGGACGCGGTCCGGGCGGGCACGAACGGGTAGGCGTAGATCTGACCGTGCGGGTGATGAAGGGTGACGCCGATCTCCTCGCCGCAGTTCTCGAAGGGGAACACGTGCTCGACGGCATCGATCGCGGACAGCTCGCGGGTGCGGTCGGCCCAGACGTCCACGACCGTCCGGGCCCGGGTCGGTGACAGGGAGGAGAAACGAGCGTCGTGGTCGCTGGTGAAGCAGACGACTTCGCAGCGGCCCAGCGCCGGAGCATGGGCGAGCAGCGGGTTCGCAGACGCTCCGGCGGAGGTCGACCCGGATGCGGAGGTCGACCCGGATGCGGAGGTCGACCCGGATGCGGAGGTCGACCCGGATGCGGAGGTCGACCCGGATGCAAAGGAAGGAAAGCGGTTCTCGAAGACGACCACGTCGTACTCGTGGGCGGGGATCTCCGAGGGCATCGTGCCGCCGCCGCTCGGGCACAGGGGGCACGCGTCGGTCGGGGGCATGAAGGTGCGGTTCTGGCGGTGGTCGGCGATGGAGACCCAGTCGCCGGTCAACGCGTCCTGGCGCATCGTCCCGGCCGTCGGGCGTTCGTCCAGCGGGCGTTCGTCGACCACCTCGCGGGTCTGTGCGCCGCTGAGGTATGGCTCGGAGTCGTCGAAGTAGATGAGCTCGCGGCCGTCGGCCAGGGTGGTGGAGGTGCGGCGAACCCTCGGTGAGGCTTCGGGGGGCTCGGTCATGAGCTCTGGACCTTCCCGTCTGTGTTGTCCTCCGCGTCGCCGAACGGCGGGGCCACGATGAGCTGACCCACCTGATCGCTGACGATTCGTCGAGCCTCGGCATCGAGCCCGGCGTTGGTCACCAGCACGTCGACCTGGTCAAGGGTGGCGAACGTCGACAGGCCGATGACGCGCCACTTGCTGTGGTCGGCGACGACGATGACGCGTCGGGCGCTCGCGATGAGGGCTCGGTTGGTGGCGGCCTCGATGAGGTTCGGTGTGGTCAGACCCGCGACCGGGTCGATGCCGTGCACCCCGAGGATGAGCGTGTCGACATGTAGCGAGCCCAACGCGGCGTCGGCCACCGGACCGACCAACGCGTCCGACGGAGTGCGCACCCCGCCGGTCAGGATGACGGTCTGATCTTCACGCTGGGGGGTGTGCAGCAGGTCGGCCACCCGCGGAGAGTTCGTCACCACGGTCAGGTTGGGAACGTTCACGAGCTCATGGGCCACGGCATACGTCGTGGTGCCGGCCGAGATGGCGATCGACGAGCCGGGGGCGATCAGCCCAGCCGCGACGCGTGCGATGGCCGACTTCGGGCCGGGGTTCAGGCCGGACTTCACCTGGAACCCGGGCTCTTCGGCGCTGCGCCCGATAACAGCGGCGGCGCCCCCATGGACCTTCAGAACCAGACCGGCGGCGGCCAGCACCTCGATGTCGCGGCGCACTGTCATGTCGGACACGCCCAGGGTATGGACCAGATCGGAGACGCGTACGCCGCCGGTGCGGTCAACCTCCCGGATGATCAGCTCTTGTCGCTGTCGTGCAAGCACTCGGTCTCCCTTCATCCGTCCCGGGCGCACCGCGTTTCTTTCCGTCATGGCGTCGGAATCAGAATCTAGCGCGTTGAAACCCAACAGAACAAGACACAAATGCACACTCGTGATCGCGTGGATGGTCCAGATCGGCTCGCGGGTGGGTTAGATGCGTCTCCCGGGTCAGCGAAACGGACAAATCGACGAAATACGTGATGATCTATGTCTTGAAATGTTTGAGATTTGACCCTAGGTTGTTCGACACTTGGGGATCCGACTCAGGAGGTCTGCGATCTCAACCGATCCTGAAACCTGAGGAGTAGTGATGGCCGATCTCGTCGGTGCCGTCGACCAGGGCACCACCAGCACCCGGTTCATGCTGTTTGACCACGGGGGCAACGAGGTAGGAAGGCACCAGCTCGAGCACGAGCAGATCCTTCCGCAGGCCGGCTGGGTTGAGCACGGCCCGGTCGAGATCTGGGAACGCACCCGCTCGGTGATCCAGACCACGATGATCAAGCTGGGGCTGGCCGCCTCGGATCTGGCCGCTCTGGGCATCACCAACCAGCGCGAGACGACCGTTGTCTGGAACAGGAAGACCGGCCGCCCGTACTACAACGCCATCGTGTGGCAGGACACTCGCACGGACCGGATCGCCAGCGCGCTGGAACGCGAGGGCAAGGCAGACGTGATCCGGCAGAAGTCGGGCCTCCCACCGGCGACGTACTTCTCCGGCGGGAAGATCCAGTGGATTCTGGAGAACGTCCCCGGCGTCCGGGCCGACGCCGAAGCTGGTGAGGCGCTGTTCGGCAACACCGACAGCTGGGTGATGTGGAATCTGACCGGTGGAGTCCGTGGCGGGGTGCACGTCACCGACGTCACCAATGCCAGCAGAACGATGTTGATGAACCTGGAGACGCTGGACTGGGACGATGAGCTGCTCGGCTTCTTCGACATCCCCCGGGCGATGCTGCCCCAGATCCGGCCGTCCTCGGACCCGAACGGGTATGGGGAGGTCGCGGCACCGGCGGGGTTCGCCGGCATCCCGCTGACTGGCATCCTCGGCGACCAGCAGGCGGCGATGTTTGGTCAGGTCTGCTTTGCCCCGGGTGAGGCGAAGAACACGTACGGCACCGGTAACTTCATGCTGCTGAACACCGGAACCGATCTGGTGCGCAGCAAGAACGGGTTGCTCAGCACTGTCTGCTACCAGGTGGGCACGGACAAGCCGGTCTACGCTCTGGAGGGTTCGATCGCGGTCACCGGTTCGGCGGTGCAGTGGCTGCGCGACCAGCTGGGCATCATCTCGGGCGCTAGCGAGATCGAGGCGCTGGCCGCGAGTGTCCCTGACAACGGCGGCGTCTACTTCGTGCCGGCCTTCTCCGGCCTCTTCGCGCCCTACTGGCGCAGCGACGCCCGCGGCGCGATCGTCGGGCTGTCCCGCTTCAACACCAACGCCCACCTGGCACGCGCCACCCTCGAGGCGATCTGCTATCAGAGCCGTGACGTCTTCGAGGCGATGGAGGCCGACTCCGGGGTCCACCTGGAGGTGCTCAAGGTCGACGGCGGTGTCACGGTCAACAACTTGTGCATGCAGCTCCAGGCCGATGTGCTGGGTGTGCCGGTGAGCCGGCCGGTGGTCGCCGAGACCACCGCCCTGGGCGCGGCATACGCAGCCGGTCTGGGCGTGGGCTTCTGGAAGGACACTGCCGAGCTGCGAGCGAACTGGAACGAGTCCAGACGCTGGACCCCGCAATGGTCAGACCAGCAGCGGGCAATCGGCTATGCCGGCTGGAAGAAGGCCGTCAAACGCACGCTGGACTGGGTCGATGTCGAATGACCAATGGAAAGGAACCGCTGACATGAGCGCCGTACCCCTGAGCCCGGCCGGGCGTTCGAAAGCACTGGCCAGGCTGGCCGACGAAGAGCTCGACGTCCTGGTCATCGGCGGCGGCGTCGTAGGCGCCGGGTGTGCGCTGGACGCGGTCACTCGCGGTCTGAAGGTGGGCCTGGTCGAAGCCCGTGACTACGCCGCCGGCACGTCGAGCCGTTCCAGCAAGCTGTTCCACGGTGGCCTGCGCTATCTCGAGCAGCTCAACTTCGCGCTCGTCTTCGAGGCGCTGAGGGAACGTTCGCTGGTGCTCAACACGCTGTGCCCACATCTGGCTCACCCGGTGCCGTTCATCTACCCCCTCCAGAGGGTCATCGACCGCGGCTACGTCGGGCTGGGCATCGGTGTGTATGACGTGATGGGGGCCGGGCGTGGTGTGCCCGCACACCTCAAGCACCTGGGCCGCCGGAAGACGATGGAGTCCTTTCCATCCGGGAAGAGGTCGGTGATCCGAGGCGCGATCCGTTTCTATGAGGGACAGGTCGATGATGCACGCCACACCATGATGATCTCCCGTACCGCGGCCGGCTACGGCGCGCTGTGCGTGAACAGCACGCGGGTCACCGGGTTCGTGCGCGAGGACGACCGCGTCGTAGGGGTCACCGTCAAGGACTTGGAGATCGGCCGGGAGTTCCGGATCCGGGCCCGCCAGGTCATCAACGCCGCAGGCGTGTGGACCGATGAGATCCAGCAGATGGTCGGTGGGCTGGGCCAGTTCCAGGTACGGGCATCCAAGGGTGTCCACATCGTCGTTCCCCGAAACCGGATCAACAGCGCCACTGGCATCATCACCCAGACCGCGAAGAGCCTGCTGTTCATCATCCCGTGGGGAAGTCACTGGATCATCGGCACCACCGACACCGACTGGAACCTTGACCTGGCTCACCCCGCGGCCAGTCAGCGCGACATCTACTACCTGCTCGGACAGGCCAACACTCTCCTGCAGGATCCGCTGACGCCCAAGGATGTGGTCGGGGTGTACGCCGGACTGCGCCCGTTGCTGTTTGGTGAGTCCGACTCGACCAGCACGCTGTCTCGTGAACACGCGGTCTCCAGCCCCGTGCGCGGGTTGACGGTCATCGCGGGGGGTAAGTACACGACATACAGGGTGATGGCCAAGGACGCCGTCGACTCCGCGGTTCACGGGCTGGAACGCACGGTCCCCAAGTCCTGTACCGAACGTGTTCCGCTGGCCGGAGCGGACGGGTATTTCGGTGCCTTCAACTCCCGTCAGCTCATTGCCGACCGCGCGGGTCTGCACGTGTCCAAGATCGAGCATCTGCTTGGACGGTACGGGTCTTTGTCCTCCGAGCTGCTCGACCTGATCGCCGAACGGCCAGAGCTCGGGGAGCCATTGGCCAGCGCGCCAGAATATCTGAAGGCCGAGGTCTATTACGCGGCCAGCCACGAAGGCGCCCTGCACCTGGATGACGTCCTCACCCGCCGGACCCGCATCTCGATCGAGGTCCCCGACCGCGGCGATGCGGCCGCGGTCGAAGTCGCCGACATCATCGCCCCGCTCCTGGGCTGGACGCCGGAACGCATCAGCCAGGAAGTCGAGCACTACCGGTTGCGGGTCAAGGCCGAACGCGAGTCACAGGAGCAACCCGATGACCAGACCGCCGATGCCGCCAGGCTCGGCGCGCCCGACGTCCGACTCGGTGCCGCCGACTCGGCGTGACAGCTTCTCTGGCTTGTTCGTTATTGGGAGGATCACCTGGTGAGAGATTCAAGGTCGCCATGGGAGAACACGACGCACGACTGGGCGGCCACCGTGGACCACGAGCATCTCGCGCAGATCCGGCAGCAGCCGGCAAGGTACGCGCCAAGTGGGGTGGAGCACCTCATCCTCGAGGTCCTCGCCTATGCCGCCGACGAGGCCGAGTCCATGGGCAGGGTGGGCTGCGGGATCGTGACGCTGCACGCGGACGGCTCGGTGTCGGTGGCCGATGACGGGCGCGGCACCGATACCCGCGTCGACGCCGAGGGGCGGGTGATCAAGAAGCCGGTCATGGGGACCAAGGACCTGCGTTTCTTCGACGACCCGGATGCTGGGACGTTGCCGGACGGCCATGCCCGCCATGGGATATCCGTCGTGGCCGCCCTCAGCGAGTGGCTGATCCACACCAACCGGCGCAGCGGCGGGTCATGGACCCAACGCTACGAGCACGGCGTGCCAGCGACCGATCTGACGCCCGTCGCTGATGACGGGACGACTGGCACCACAGTGCACTTCCAACCTGACATCGCGACCCCGGTGAGCCCCGGGATGATGGCGCCCGAACTGGCCCGCGCCGACAGCTGGGCACAACTGCGCGTCGAGCTCGTTGACGAACGACCAAGCTGAGCCGGCGGCGCCCACGAACGCGCATGGCCACATTGGGGGTCCCGGAGCACCGCAGGTGGCAGGCGGCATGCGGGCATACTGACAGTGTGTCCGTGAACGACCCGAGATCGACCGGCGAGATGACCGGCGAGATGACCGGCGAGATGACCGGTGCCCTCTCCGTCCGGCCTCTGGACGTACATACGTGGGCCGCGTTTGCCCGGCTGGTCGAGGCGAACAACGGCGTGTGGGGCGGCTGCTGGTGCATGGGCTTCCACGTCAAGCTGGGCAAGGGGCGCACCCCTGCGCAGAACCGAGCCGAGAAGGAGCAGCGCGTACGCGAGGGCCGCACCCACGCCGCGCTCGTCCTCGACGGCGACCAGTGCCTGGGCTGGTGCCAATTCGGATCCCCGGGGGAGCTGCCGGAGGTCAAGAGCCGGCGCCGCTACGAGATGGGCCTCACCGCCCTCCCTGACTGGCGCATCACGTGCTTCTTCACCGGCAAGGGCCTGCGCCGCCACGGCGTCGCCGACGCCGCGCTCGGCGGGGCGCTGGCCGAGATCGCTCGCCACGGCGGCGGCACGGTCGAGGGCTACCCGGAGGAGACCGACGACCGCAAGCTGTCGGGGTCGTTCCTGCACACCGGTCCGATGGCCGCCTTCGAGAACCACGGGTTCGCACGTACGCGACTGATTTCCCCGCACCGCTGGGTGGTCACCCGCACGGTTGACCCGGTCTGACGCCTGCGAGCACACCGCCACTGACAATCGGTGACACCGGACCCAGCCCGTCGAAACGCCCTCAGAAGTGGTTCCGACCGGCTGCAGGTATTATCTGCGTATGCATGCAGGTATTAGTGAATCTGAAGACTTGCCGATCGAGCAGGCCGAGCTCGCTGTTGAGGTGTTCCGGATGTTGTCGGACACGACCCGGGTGCGCCTGTTGTGGGCATTGATCGATCAGGAGCTGGCGGTCAATGAGCTGGCTGACCGGGTCGGCAAGCCAGCGCCGTCTGTGTCCCAGCATTTGGCCAAGCTGCGGATGGCCAGGTTGGTGCGGACCCGGCGGGCGGGGACCCAGGTGTTCTATCGGCTGGAGAACGAGCACGTGGCCCGGCTGGTCCGCGACGCTGTGTACAACGCCGAGCACGCCGGCCCCGAAGTTCCGCCCCATCACGTGGACGCCGAAGGTGACGCCCATGTCTGATGCCCACCCCGCAGGGCACGGTCACGGCTCTGGTGGTGAACACGACCATCAGCACCCGCTCGGCCTGAAGGGTTTCGTGCAGTCACTCTTCAGCCCGCACCGACACGACGCGGCGGACTCGGTCGACTCGGCGTTGGAGGCCAGCGCCGAGGGGATCCGTGCGGTCAAGATCAGCCTGGTCGCCCTGGGCGTCACGGCGATCGCGCAGCTGGTTGTGGTGCTGATCACGGGGTCGGTCGCTCTGCTGGCCGACACCATCCACAACTTCTCCGACGCGCTGACCGCCATACCCCTGTGGGTTGCGTTCGTTCTGGGCCGGCGCACGGCGAACCGCCGATACACCTACGGATACGGGCGGGCCGAGGACCTGGCCGGTGTCTTCATCGTCGCCATGATCGCGTTGTCCGCGACCCTTGCCGCGTATGAGTCGATTCGCCGACTGATCGACCCCCAGCCCATCAGTCATGCGTGGATCGTCGTCGTAGCCGGTCTGATCGGCTTCGCCGGCAACGAGCTTGTGGCCGTCTACCGGATCCGGGTCGGGACCAAGATCGGCTCGGCCGCCCTGGTAGCGGACGGGCTGCACGCCCGCACCGACGGGTTCACCTCCCTGGCCGTGGTGATCGGAGCGATCGGGGTGATGGCCGGCTTCCCGCTGGCCGACCCCATCGTCGGCCTGCTCATCACGGTGGCGATCCTGGCGGTTCTGCGCGGCGCGGCCCGGGACATCTACCGCCGGCTGATGGACGCCGTCGACCCCGACCTGGTCGACGCTGCCGAGGCAGCCCTGCGCGACGTACCCGGCGTCCACAGCGTCGAAAGCGTCCAGCTGCGTTGGATCGGGCACCGGATGCGCGCCGAGACCACCCTGACCGTCGACGACACGCTCAGCGTCGTCCAGGCCCACGCGATCGCCGACGAGGCTCAGCACCAGCTGATCCACCGCGTGCCCCGCCTCGATGACGCCACCGTCCACGTCAACCCCAGCATCCGGTCAGGCGTTGACCATCACACCGCCACTGGGCATCACCGGGCGCAGCCGCCCCCGGACACCCGGTGAACAAGAAGGACTGGCAGCTGGACCGCAGGGACCATCGGTTGCCGGACCTTGTCCGCCGGAACGGCAAAGCTCTCAGCCGTAGTCGAACGTCATTGCACCGGTTGCGGGCTGGTGCCGACGGTTCTATCTGGGCTTGGCGAGGCCCTCGACGACGACAACGTTGGGCAGCTTGGTGAGCTCATTCGGGTTGAGCAGCAGCTTGCTGGAGCGATTGCCGCCACCCATCACCACCCGGTCCTGCTCCATGACCGCACTGTCGACGTAGATGGGCAGATCACCAATGCCAAACGCAGTGACGCCACCGATCATCATGCCGGTGAGGTCGATGGTGGTCTCTTCGTCGGCGAAGGAGAGTCGCTTGACGCCGAGCAGCTCGCTGACCTTCTTGTTGACGTCCAACCGAGTTGTCCCCAGCACGACGCAGGCGGCGTACTTCGGCGGGGCGACCTTCTTGGAAGCGACCAGAATGGTATTCGCCGCCTGCTCGACGGCGAAGCCGTAGTGAGCGCAGAAGGCAGCCGTATCGGCCAGGTCGGGATCGCAGGGCAGCACCTCGTACACCGTGTCGTTGCTGAGCATTGCCCGCTGGACGATCGGGTCAAGGGTCGGTTCACTCAAGAGAGACCTCCGGGGTCATCAGGGACATCGATCGCGTGCTCCCGCAACGCTTCCAGCGGTATGACGTCCAGGGCCCGCTCGTGTGTGGCGGCCAGAACCACCGGTGCTGGCACACCATCCAGGTAAGCCTCCATCCAGCGCCTGGCGACGACACACCAGCGGTCTCCCGGCTGCAGGCCGGGAAAGTCGTACTCGGGGCGTGGCGTCGACAGGTCGTTGCCCACCCGCCGCTGATGGACGAGGAAGTCGGCGGTCACGACGGTGCATACGGTATGGCTGCCCAAGTCCTGCGGCCCGGAGTTGCAGCAGCCGTCACGGTAGAACCCGGTCATCGGGTCCGTCCCACATTCCTCCAGCGGGCCACCCAAGACGTTGAGAGCTGGCTGCTCAGGAGGACTCATGACTCCATCATGTCGGCTCGGGGGCCCACATCGGGTCAATCGGAATGATGAGTCCGGCCAGGCAGTTGACATCACCGTGACCAAGAGTGTGCTCGTGTGCTTCCACGCCCACCCCGACGACGAGGTCTTCACCACCGGTGGTGTCATGCGCCTTGCTGCGGACGCCGGACACCGGGTGGTGCTGGTGACCGCCACCGACGGCGCGCTGGGGGAGGTGCCGGAGGGGTTGCTGGCCGATGGCGAGCAGCTCGTCGACCGGCGGCGCCGAGAGCTGGAGACCTCGGCCGGCGCACTTGGGGTGCACCGGCTGGAGATGCTCGGTTATGCGGACTCGGGGATGGCCGGCACCCCCGACAACACGCGGGACGACGCGTTCTGCAACGTGGACGTCGAGGTCGCCGCCTCACGTCTGGCAGCGCTGTTGGTCGAGGAGGGCGCCGACGTGCTCACCGTTTACGACCCGCATGGCAACTACGGGCATCCCGACCACATCCAGGTTCACGTCGTCGGGGTCCGGGCCGCGGAGCTCGCCGGGGTCACCCACGTATACGAGGCGACAGTGAATCGCGACCACATGGTCAGGCTCATGGCCAGCAACCCGCAATGGGCCGCCGAGGCAGCACCGCCGGACGTCTCGGAGTTCGGGCTGCCCGAGTCGGAGATCACCACCGTCGTGGATGTGCGCGCAGCGATGGCCGCAAAGCGCTCGGCGATGGCCGCGCACGAGTCCCAGGTTGGTGACTTCGGCCCATTCCTGGCGATGCCCGCAGAGCAGGTCGAGGCCGCCTTCGGCCAGGAGTCCTTCCGCCGCCGCGGGGGCGCTACTGATCAACGTGGCACGGCTGCCCTGGAGAGTGCGCTCCCGCTCTAGACTCTGGCCCTTCGCACGGCCACAACAGGGTGGGCGCCAAGCTCGATCGAGTCATCACCAAGCTGCAGCATCGCGTTCTCCTCGCCGCCGACAGGGAGCTGTCCCTGGGCATGCACTACCCGACGCGCTGGGACCCGTTCTTCCGCAGCTACATGACTCTCGGAGAGCTATACCGCTATCCCACCCGACCATTCGAATTTCACCGAGGCCAGCTCGCGTTCGGCTCGTCGGCCAGGTGAGCTGGGCGCCATGTGAGTCTTGTCGGCGGAAGCACCGGTCAGGTAGAACAGTCCTCTGGAAAGCATCGACATCGTCCACCCGATAGTCCCAGGAGGTCTTCATATGAGCACCAAGCTCAATCCGTACCTTGGCTTTCGCGATACGGCCAAGCAGGCGATGGAGTTCTATCAGTCTGTATTCGGCGGCGAACTCACCCTGAGCACGTTTGCAGAGTTCCAAGCCAGTCAAGATCCTGCCGAGCAGGACAAGATCATGCACGCGATGCTGGTGACTGAGAGCGGGCTGACTCTCATGGCCGCCGATACCCCCAACAGCATGGGCTACACGCCGGGAGACAGCTTTTCCGTTTCCCTCAGCGGCCAGGACGAAGCCGAGCTGCGTCGCTTCTGGGATGGGCTCTCGGCTGGAGGCACCATCGCGATGCCGCTTGAGCGCGCCCCATGGGGCGACACCTTCGGGATGTGCTCTGACAAGTTCGGCGTCAACTGGCTGGTCAACATCGCCGGCGCCCAGGTCCCAGACAGCTGACCCCGAAACTCGACCGATGGACCAACACTCAGCTGCGCTCGATCGGGCGCACCGGCATGCACTGGACTGGTTGGCATCCCTGGAGGATCGACCGGTCCCACCACAGGCCTCCATCGAGCAGGTGGCGGAGGCGCTCGGCACGGCCCTTCCGGACCATGGGTCCGACCCCGCAGAAGTCGTCGACCTGTTGGCCGAGGCGTGCGAGCCCGGACTCACCGCCATGGGGTCGGGGCGCTTCTTCGGCTTCGTCATCGGAGGAACGCATCCCGCCGCCCTCGCGGCCGACTGGTTGGTCAGCGCATGGGACCAGAACAGCGGCCTGCGCCGGGTGACCCCGGCGCACAGTGCGGTCGAAGACGTCACCAGCGCCTGGCTGCTGGACCTCCTCGGGCTGCCCGGCGAGAGCGCCGTCGGGTTCGTGACGGGTGGCACCATGGCCAACTTCACCGGGCTGGCCGCCGGGCGCGATGCCGTCCTCCGGCAGGCCGGCTGGGACGTGACCCAGCGCGGTCTGGGCGGCGGACCACGAGTGCGTGTCATGGTGGGCGCCGAGCGGCACGACACCGTCGACCTCGCCCTTCGCTATCTCGGGCTGGGATCACCCGAGCAGGTCCCGGTCGACGAGCAGGGGCGGCTGCGTGCCGACGCGCTGCAGGCTGCGCTCGAACAAGGCAGCGACGAGCCGACGATCGTCGTACTCCAGGCGGGCAACGTGCACTCCGGCGCGTTCGACCCGTTTGCCGACGCGATCACCGCGGCTCACGCGCATGGAGCCTGGGTGCATGTCGATGGTGCGTTCGGGCTGTGGGCGGCGGCCTCACCGTCATACCGGCATCTGGTCACGGGATGCGAGGCGGCGGACTCCTGGGCGACGGATGCGCACAAGACGTTGAACGTGCCCTACGACACCGGCATCGCCATCGTCCGCGATGCCGCGGCTCTGCGCGCGTCGATGGGTATGCACGGCGCGTACCTGATCCACGACGAGCTGGGGGAGCCGTTCGACAAGGTTCCCGAGCTCTCGCGGCGCGGGCGTGCGTTTACGGTGTGGGCGGTGCTGCGGTCACTGGGGCGCTCCGGGGTGGCCGAGCTCGTAGAGCGTCTCTGCCGGCACGCCTCCACCTTCGCCGCGGGTCTGGACGAGATCGAGGGCGCGACCGTGCTGAACGACGTGGTGTTCACCCAGGTGTGTGCGACGTTCGGCACCGACCAGCGCACGCAGGAGGTCGTACGCCGGATGCTCGAGGACGGCACGGCCTGGATGACCGGCTCGACGTGGCACGACCAGAGCGTGCTCCGGATCTCGGTGAGCAACTGGTCGACCAACGAGAAGGACGTCGAGCGCAGTCTGGATGCCGTTCGCAAAGCGGTCATCGGACTCTGAGCCACCGGGCTCTGTCGCTCAGCGACTGAGCTCACACGTGCTCTTCGTTTCCTCGCCCGCCTCGGTTCTTGGTCGGCCTCGGCAGCCTGACCTTGGTTCGGTGCGCGTGCCTCACGCCTCGAGCCAGACAGCGCTCGCGTGCTGCGAGCCACAGTGGGTCAAACCCTGTGGTTGTCATGCTCCTCGCCTCCTTTGGGCAGGTGGCGCGATCGCGAGGAACTCACTCCGCGCGAGTCCGCCGGCGCTCAATTTTTCGTGCGCATCGGAGAAGCCACGCCCTACGCCAACGCCATCCTGCGCTGCGGGGTTCCGTTCTAGGAGTCGCGCGAGCCCGGGCGCTGTAATCTGCGGTCGGCAGCGAACACCGAACAGGAAGGGGCTCCGTGAGCCGGCAGCGAGTGGGGATCGTCGGTGCGGGAGTGCTGGGTCTGGCCGTCGCCTACCGCCTGCAACAGAGGCACCCCGGCATCAGCGTCGAGGTCGTCGAGAAGGAGAACGCCGTCGCGATGCACCAGACCGGTCGCAACAGTGGCGTGGTGCATGCCGGCATCTACTACCCACCGGGTTCACAGAAGGCGCAGCTGTGCGTGAGCGGTGGTCGCCAGCTGCGCGAGTACTGCGCAGAACGGGGCCTGGTCTTCGAGGAGTGCGGCAAGCTGGTCGTGGCCCGAGGACCGGAAGAGGTGCCACGGCTGCGGGACCTGCTCGAGCGCGGACGGGCCAACGGCGTGCGTGACCTGCGCTGGCTTGACGGCGACGCACTGGGCGAGGTCGAGCCGCACGTGCAGGGCGTCGCGGGCGTGCACTCCCCGCACACCGCGATCGTCGACTTCACGGCGATCTCCCACCAGCTGGCCCGCGACGTGAGCGAGGCCGGTGGCGCCGTCCGGCTCGGCGAGCAGGTGCATGCCATCGTCCAGGACTCCCGGTCGGTCACCCTCGACACCGCGCGCGAGTCCCGTACCTACGACCTGGTCGTCGCCTGCGCCGGGCTGCAGGCCGACCGGGTGGCCACGTTGGTGGGCGACGCGGCGGACCCTGCCATCGTCCCGTTCCGCGGCGAGTACCTCGCGCTGCGCCCTGAGCGCACCCACCTGGTGCGGGGGCTGATCTACCCGGTCCCCGACCCCCGATACCCGTTCCTCGGCGTGCACCTGACCCGACGTGTCGACGGCGGAGTCACCCTCGGACCGAACGCAGTGCTGGCGCTCTCGCGGGAGGGATACCGGCGGCGCGATGTCAGCTGGGCCGACCTGATCGAGACGCTGCGCTGGCCCGGCTTCGTCCCGCTGGCCCGACAGCACTGGCGCACCGGGGCGGTCGAGCTGGCGTCCTCGCTCAACCGCAGACGGTTCGTCGCACTGGCCCGACGCTACGTGCCCGAGCTCACCCTGGCGGACGTCGTCCCGGCGCCCGCGGGAGTGCGGGCGCAGGCGGTCGATGCCCACGGCCAGCTGGTCGACGACTTCCGGATCACCCGCAACGGCCGCGTGGTCAATGTCCGCAACGCCCCGTCACCGGCCGCGACATCGTCCCTGGCGATCGCCGACCACATCATCGACGGCCTCGCACTGGGCTGAGCGCGCACGGTCATCTGGCGAGCGGGTCGACGTCACGGCGTCAGCACGACGGTGGCGTTGCGTGCGAACAACCTCAACGGGTCCGGGGACGCAAAAGGCCAGACACCCGTGTGGGGTTCTGGCCCTGCCGCGCTCGAAGGGCTATCTGTCGCCGCGGGCCAGTCGCGGTGCTGGCTCGATCACGTCAATGATGCGGCGGCTCTTGCGTTCAATGTCGCGCATCCGAGCGCGCGAGAGATCATGCAAGAGAACTGGGGCAAGGAAGGACAACACGGTTGGACAACTTCTTTCACAGTTGGTGCGGATGTGGGACGAAGGTTGCCCCACATCACAATTATCGGTGCGTCCATGAAGAGCATTGACCATCTGCGTGTTGACTTGCGTCACATTTTTCGTTGCTGTTGCTCGCTTGCAGGTATCATCGCGCCCCGCTTGCGGGCGCTGGGGCCTGTTGTGGGGGGGGGTGGTGTGGAACGGAACTCGGGGGTTCAGCCCAGGGGCTCGAAGGTGGCGGTGAAGTGGCGCAGGGCCGGTGGCTCGTCCACGATGCGGTAGCCCCTCAGGTCGGCCGCGTGTCGTGCGACGTGCTGGCAGACCTCGATGACGTAGTCGATGTGGCTCTGTGTGTACGTCCGTCGGGGGATCGCCAGCCGGACCAGGTCGAGGGCGGCGGGCACCTCCGAGCCGTCGGGCTGGCGGCCGAACATCACCGTGCCGATCTCGACGCTGCGCACCCCGCCGGCCTCATACAGGGCGACCGCGAGCGCCTCGCCCGGGTATTCCAGCGGCGGGATGTGGGGGAGCAGGGCCCGGGCATCGAGGTACACGGCGTGTCCGCCGATCGGGGTAAGAACCGGCACACCGGCCTTGACCAGCGCGTCGCCGAGATAGCCGGTCGAGCGGATCCGGTAGCGCAGATAGTCATGGCTGACAACCTCTTTGAGCCCTTGGGCAAGTGCCTCGAGGTCGCGGCCGGCCAACCCGCCATACGTCGGGAATCCCTCGGTGAGAATCAGCACGTTGCGGCAGTCGCGGGCCAGGTCGTCGTCGTTCATGGCCAGCCAGCCACCGATGTTGCCCATCGGGTCCTTCTTGGCGCTCATCGTCATGCCGTCGGCCAGCGACGCGATCTCGCGCACGATGTCGGCCACATCGCGGTCGCCGTGCCCGGCCTCGCGCTCGTGGATGAACCAGGCGTTCTCGGCGAAGCGGCAGGCGTCCAGGAACAGCATCTTGCCGTACTTGTCGCACACGTCGCGGACCGCGTGAAGGTTGGCCAGCGAAACCGGCTGCCCACCCCCGCTGTTGTTGGTGATCGTGATGAACACGACCGGGACGTCATCCGCGCGCTCGCGCAGCAACGACTCCAGCGCCTCGATATCCATGTTGCCCTTGAACGGATGGACGGCCTGCGGGTCGCGGCCCTCGGCGATGACCAGGTCGACGGCGGTCGCCCCCGAGGCCTCGACGTTGGCGCGCGTGGTGTCGAAGTGGGTGTTGTTCGGGATGACCTTGCCGGCCCCGCCGAGGACGCTGAAGATGATCTTCTCGGCCGCTCGACCCTGGTGGGTGGGGAGCACGTGATCGAACGGGAACAGCTCGCGGACGGCGTCGCGGAAGATGAAGAAGGACGGCGACCCGGCATACGACTCATCGCCATGCTGTATCGCGGCCCACTGGTCGCGGCTCATCGCGCCGGTGCCCGAGTCAGTGAGCAGGTCGATCAACACGTCCTGGGCGTTCACCTTGAACAGGTTGTAGCCGGCCGTGGCAATCGCAGTCTTGCGCTGCTCCGGTGTGGTCATCCGGAGCGGCTCCACTGAGTGGATCCGGAAGGGTTCGATGATGGTGTTGAAGATCGGTGCGTCCATGCCCCGCATTATTGCCGAGCGTCCACGACGATCAACGCCCGGCTGCCCTTCCAGGTGATCGACGCCTCACCTACTCCATGGCGCGGCAGCGCGGTGAGTTGACTGGAGGCTCGTCACCATCGGGCGAAGGACAGCTCAGCCACCCTGGTTGTCGGCACCACCGGTCTGGTCGCCGCCGGGGGCATTCTCCAGCTCGATCAGCTGGCCCTCGAGGTAAGCCTTCATGAGGGCACGGTGACCAAGCTCAAAGGTCCGTAGGTCCTCGATCTTCTTCTGTAGCAAGCCACGCTCGCTGCCGAGGTCGTGGAGCATCGCGTCCCTCTGCTGCCGGGCCTCGGCGACCATCCCTGTGGAACGCTCCCGCGCCGCGGTGATCATGTGCTCGCGCTCGGCATTGGCCTCGGCGAGAAGAGCCTCGGCCTCGGCGATGAGCGAGTCGTGCCTGGCCTCGCCGATGGACACGAAGTGGTCGTACTTGGCCTGGCCCTCGGCCACGTACTCGTCATGCACCTTCTGCGCGAGAGCAAGCAGGCCGGCTGCCGGGCCTACTCCTGCGGCGCCAGCCTCGTCGACCTCGGCTGCGCTTCGCACCTCGTCCGTGGCAACCTGCGCATCCGCCTCGATCTGTTGAAGATCGGTGGTCATCGTCCGAGTCGCAGGGGTGGCGTCGAAGTGACAGACGATCTCGCCAAAACGGTCATCGGGGAAGTCGTCGGCTGACCCGTCACGGTCGCCCTGCACCCCTGCATACGGGAACAAGGACGATCCGCGATCATGCCCGTTCCTGAAATCACCATGACTGTTCATGGTTCCTCCCCAATCACGAGGGCGGTCCTTGCAGAGCCGCCGTTGTTAACAGGTTATGGATCCGGTAAGGGGCACATAAGTGTTTGGTCAACGTTCTGCCCGTTGAGGGCCAAGTTCTGGTCGTTGGCCCGATGCGCCCTCGTCCAAACAGGCGATGGGTCCATGGTGGAGCTGCCTCGAGGGTCAATCCCTCTCGATTCCTGGGGCAGGCGCCGCGAAGACCAGCTGCGCGGTGACATCGTCCACGCCGACGACAAGCCTGACCGCCCTTTGGTACTGCGCGAGCTGCGGGGCGTAGTAGGCCTCTTTGGTGGCGATGTCCTGCGCCGAATCGACCCTGTCGGACTTGTAGTCGACCACGACGAGCTTCCCGCCGGAGGGCTCGGCCAGAAGGTCGACATAGCCCTCCACGTAGCGGTCACCATCGCGGGCGATGAGGTAGACCTCGCGCCAGGCGCGGCCCGACTGCCCGGCCTTGTGCACCGCATCGGCGCGCAACGCCGTACCCGCGCGACCCGCGACGTTGTGGACCAGGTCGGGGATCTCGGACTCGGCGCAGGCCAGCTCGGCGAGCCGCATGATCTCGTCGGCGGTGGGGTTCGCCAGGTCCACCAGCTCGAGCACCCGGTGGACGGCGGTCCCGATCGCGGCGCCTTTGTTCGAGCCGCGGCGGGGATACTTCTTTGGCGCTGCCGTCACGTCCTCGTCGGCCGCCTGCTCGCTCGCCTCTTCGGCCGCGGCCTCCTCGATGGCTGCCTTGACGATTGCCTCCTTGACCAGCGCCGTCGGGCTCGTTGCGACCCGTGCGTTGACGGCGTCCAGCAGCGCGCTGCGGTCGAGGGCGAACGCAGCGCGGCCGGGCAACGAGCTCAACGAACCCTGGCCGGCATCACTTTGCGGAGCCTGCGTGGACGGCACACCGACGGAGACAGCGGGCATCGGGTCGATGATCGCGAGACCGCTTGTGGACAGGAGGTCCAACACCTTCTGCGCATGCGATTGTTGGGCTTGCGACTTCTGGCCGTTGTTCGACTGCTTGTAGTAGCAGCCGAGAACAAGATGGTCCATCGCCCGGGTCAGCGCGACATAGAGCAGTCGCGTGGACTCCAGCTTCGACTCCTTGCCGTCCAGTGTGTTCGCGTCGACGTAGCCCTGGGTCTCCAGCATATTTGCCATCAGCCGGACCTGCGGGTTCCCATCAACGTCCCAGACGAGGCTCGACGATCGTCCGCCCATCGACGCCAGCCCGGCCACGATGGTGATCGGAAACTCCAGTCCCTTGGATCCATGCACGGTCAGGATGCGAACGGCGTCGTCGTCAGGCTCGGGCACGACCGTCTCGAGCACGTCCGCCTCGTTCTCGATCTGGCACATCGCCCAGTCCACGAAACCACCCAGTCCCGATCCGCCGGCATCGCACCAGGCCCGTGACTGGTCGACGATGAACCGGATCCGGCGCCAGTGGTCGCGCGGTCGCTTCTTCGTCGCGGTCAGCTCGATCAGGCGCAGCTCGCGCACCAGTGATGCCACCAACTCGTTCACAGGCATCCACCAACGCGCCTCGTGCCAGCGGCGAAGCTCCGAAAGCCCTTCAGCAACAGCGTGATTCACCGAAAGCGACTCTGGGGCGTTCACCATGTAGTTCCAGCGCCCGCCGGCCGCACGCCACTGCAGGAGCGCCGCGTCGCTGCATGCGAGTCCTGGGTGACGTAGCGCCGCAAGGACGGCGACCTCGTCAGATGGACTGTCGATCGCCTGCAACATCGTCACCAGGTCGCGCACGGCGTCAGTGACCCAGACGAGCGAACGGCTCTCCACGCGATACGGCACGTTGCGGGCCAACAACGCACGCTCGAGGGACCCGAGCGAGGTGCGGGTGGGCAGGAGGATCGCCATGTCCCCGTATGACGCCCGGCGGCTCACCTTGCCCACGACCCAGCCGTCCGCCTTGGCGCGCACGACGAGGTCGGCGATGTGTTGTGACTCGAGCGTCCGGATCGTTGCCATGTCTGCGCCCTGCGGCCCCCCGAGCAGATGCACGGGCGTGGTGGCGTTCGTCGCTCCGCCATCGTCGGGCAACGTCGCCTTTCGGAAAGATTGCAGCGGGGAGTATTCGATGCCTGAGGTGTCGTCGTCGCCGATGAGTGGCTTGAAAACGGCGTTCGCGGCGTCGATGACCCCTGGGACGCTGCGGAAGTTGACGGTCAGCGCCTTCTGTCCCTCGAGGTATCGGGCCCCCACTTCGCGGAACGTGCCGATGTCCGCCCTGCGGAACCGGAAGATCGACTGCTTGGCGTCACCCACGAAGAAGAGCCGGCCCGGTTCGACCTGGGCCGATGCCCAGCCCTTCGGTCCCTTTGCCTTCGGTGTCCTTCCTTCACGTGTCTTGTCGTCGGGTGATCCGGCCAGCAGATGCACGATCTCGACCTGGAGCGGATCGGTGTCCTGGAACTCGTCAACCATGATGACCGGCCAGACATCGTGCAAGCGCCGAAGCACAGAAGTATTGTCACGTAACAGGTTTCGCGCAAGAACGAGCAGGTCATGGAAGTCCAGGGAGCCCTCGGAACGGCGACGATCAGCCTCGGCCAACACCCAGTCCTGCACCCGGGCGGCCAGCGTCTCGGTCACTGCCGCCCCGACATCCTTGATGAGCTTGAGACGTGATTTCTCTGCGGCGGTCAAGGCATCGACGACGTCGGCCTTCTTGAGCCCAGCGTCCTCCCAAGCGGGTGCCTGACCGCCCTTCGAACCGACCTTCTGCGTGAGGATCTCGAGCACGTCCATCGTGTCGGTGGCAGTTTCGAGTGCTTCCACCGTCGCGGTCGTGCTCCCCGCGAGGTGCGCCGTCAAAGTGTCGTCGCTAGGCCACTTGCCCTCGTGCCTCAGCGCCACCCGAAGGGCCGTCGCCACCTCGCGACCGTCGATGCGGGGGAGTGGACGCACCTGAAGCGGGTGGTCGACCAGCCGGTCCCACGACCCCGACAGGGAGCCCGCGATGTCTTGCAGCTTGGACAGGATCCGCGGGTCGAGCGTCAAGCCGGCAAGCAGCTGCGGCCGGACGGTCTGGTCGTCGAGCAGCTCGTCAAGAAAGCCGCGCCACGCGTCGTCAGCGCTGACCGAGCTGGTCATCGTGTCGGCGACAGCGAAGCCAGGCGGCAGCCCGGCCTCGATCGGTGCTTCGCCCAGGATGCGAGCGGAGAAACCATGCAGCGTCATGATGACCGCATCCTCGAGCGACCCGAGGGCAGCCAGGCATCGGGCGCGCTGCACCTCGTCATACACCTGCTCAAGGTGTGCGCCCCGGCTGGCCTCCTCCAGACCCTCCCGGATGCGGCTGCGCAGCTCGGCGGCAGCGTTCTCGGTGAAGGTGATTGCGGCCAGGTCGCCGATCTGCGAGAGGTGCCCGGTTGCCACCATGTCCACCACGCGCGCGACCAGCGAGGTCGTCTTGCCGGTGCCGGCCCCAGCCTCGACGAACAGGGTCTCCTGATGTGACGTGCGGATGAGCTCGCGGTCTGCGTGATCGGCAGGCTTGGTCATGCCGGCGCCTCCTCGTCCGTGGTGGGTGCAGCGTCCTGAGGGTCGGCGATGTCCGCGTATGGGCTGACCGCAGGATCTGCTCGCACTCCACGCCACTGCTCGAGCCTCGTCGAGGGGCACACCCGGTCGTAGGGGCAGTAGCAGCATGACTCCCAGGTGTCGCGCGGGTGGGCCCTCTCCTCGCCCGGATTCGCCGGGTAGACGCCGTCACGGATGCCACCCACGACCACGTCGAGGACCGCGTGCAGCCGCCCTGCCTGGACATCATCGACGACGCCACCGCGGTGCAGGTCGCCCTGATCCACGAACCAGTAGTAGGCCTCGACCTGCGCGTTCGGGAGGTCGTGCAGGTCACGCGCGGCGAGGGAGTAGAGCACGAGCTGCAGCTTGCGGCCCCGTTCGATCAGGTCGACGTCTGTCCCGCCCTTGCCAGCCTTGCCAAGCTTGGGGATGTCGTCGTAGCCGTAGTCCCCACCGGTCTTGTAGTCGGTGACTATCAGACCGCCTGATCGCATCGCGTCGATGCGGTCGACGGAACCGGGGAACGGGACGAGCCCTTGTGTCGGCAGATCGAGGACGAGTGGTTCGGCGCCACGACGACCGAAGTTCGCCTCAACCTTGATCGGCCAGGATCCACGCTTTGCACGGAGCTCACTGTCGATGCCGAGGATGAGGCGAAGGGCGCGTCGCAGCCGTGACAGCTGAGCCTGCCAGACCACCTGACGACCGGTCAGGCCGCGATCTTCGAGAGCACCTGCCGCGGTCTCGAGAAGGCTGAGCGCCACCGCGACATCGGCTCGGGTCCAAGGGGTTTCGGGCTCGATAGCGGGAGCATCAGGTGTCCCGAGGTGGGCGCGGAAGACCTGCTCGAGCACGCTGTGGACCAGTGTCCCTTTGTCCCGCGCGTCGATGGTGTCTGCCCTGGCGCGGTCCTCCAGGGGACGGATCCCCAGGACCTCACCGATGAAGAAGCTGGTGGGACACGTGGCCCAGACCTGGAGCGACGTCGCCGACATGCGCCGATCCACCCGCTCACGCAGTCCCGTGGGCAGCGGGCCCGCGTGGCCGGTCCAGGGGCCGAACTCGCCCGCAGCCCTGGCCCTGTCGGCCGCGACCCCAAGCATGAGTCGGGGGTCGTTCGCAGTGAGAGCGTCGAGGCCCCCGTGCATAGCCGTGAGCACGTCGAGCTCGTGGGCGGACGCGAACGTCGTCGCCCGATCGAGCGAAGCCGTGAACGACGGGTATGCCGTCAGCCAAGGTTGGTCGAGCGCGTCGACCTGGCTTGCGCCCACCAGGTGGCCGCCGTTGAGGCGCGTGGCCTGCTCCAGGAACCACGGCGCGGCGAACAGCCTTCTCTGTGAACGGGTATCGGCGCGCGGGTAGCTCAGCTCGATGACTTGTGCACTGTGCAGGACCGCGAGCCAGCGCTCGCGCTCGTCATTGCGCCGTGCGACGACGGTGCGCAGCTGGTCTGACATGAGGGTGCGGTCGGCGTCGCGCAGGATCGCGTGCTCCCGCGTCCGCGGAGGGAAGGAGTCCTCGGTCATGCCGACCACGCAGAGCAGGTCGACGTCGCTGCCGACGAACTGGCTGAACGGTCCCACCATCACACCGCGGCCCAACGTCGTGCCGCTGGAAACCGATCGGTCCAGCTCGGTGCGCAGTGCGTCGATGACGGTCGACGGAGTCGGTGCTCCCAGCGCATCGTCCAGCTCTGCGAGCGCGGCCACGGAGGCCAGCACCTCGTCGTACGAGCTCTGTTCGAGGGCGACCTCGAAGGTGAGGGTCGCATCATCGCTGGCCCACGCGTCGACCCTGGAGCGCTTGCCAAGCATGAGCTTGACCGCTGCCGCGAGCGACTCGGCGACGACTGCCCACGACGTGGCGTTGACGATCTGCTCGCTGGCTGCCGCTGCCGAGGTGACAAACCTCGCGAGTGCGCGCGACTCGGCTGCCCTGCGGTGAAAACCCGCGGCCGCTTCGGTCTCGCCGGCGGCGAGCTCCAGGGCCCGCTGCTCCTGGTCAGCCGCATGGAGCTCGAGCCGATCGGCCCATGTCTCTGCGTCTCGAGCGACCCCGGCCTCACGGGACAGGCGGTCCCACCGGGCGGCTGGCAGTGGGCCCCCGTCCGCATCGACCAGTGGACCGTCTGAGAGCCAGCGGATCACGTCAGCGCGGGGAAACCCGTGCAACTGCAGCTCCAGGAGACCCAGGGCGACGCGGCCGGCGATCGTCTGGTCGAGAGTGCGCTGGCTCGGCACGTGATGCGGCACTCCGGCGGCCTTGAGCTGCTCGCGCAACAGCCGGGCGTAGGGAGTGCTGGCCCGGTAGGCGATGCCGATCCGCTCGGGACGGCATCTCGCGCCAGCCAGGTGCGCGAGCACGGTGCGGACGACGAGACGGACTTCTTCTTCCGCGTCCGGGGCGACGGTCAGACGCATGTCGCTCGGAGGCATCTCGTTCGAAGGCAAGGTCTCGTATGCCGGCCGGCTGGGCTCCGCGGACATCCCGACCGTGGCCTCGGTGAGCCACCCGGAGGTGTCGTCGGGCGGGCCGGTGAGAACCGCGCTGAGGCGATCACGGTCATGGAGGCCGCGCAGGAACTCCTTCTCCGCGGCGGTGAGCCGACTGGGGGAGTAGAGGATCACATGGGTCGGGGGAGCGTGGCCCGCGTCGATGGCCTCGATCGCACGCAGCAGCATCTGCCCCGGAGCCACCAGGTGACCGACGCGCGAGCGGTAGTCGACGAACAGGTCCAAGACCTCAACACCATTGGCAGACAATGTGTTTCGGTCCAAGTCGGGGTTGATCCGGACCTCGTCGAGCTCGGCCATAAGACCGTCGAGCAGACTCAGCGTGGCCCGGTGCTTCGCCGCCCGGGCCAACGTGCCGTCGGCGCTCGCGACGGTGGCCCGCACGGCCTGGCTGCGCACCGCGGCGGTGAGCGGTCGGGATACGGCATGACCGGTGAGCGCGAGGTGCCGTGCAGCCAGACGTTCGGCAACCTGGGGCAAGGCGCTGAACCTCACGTTGGCGAGCCCACCGGCACCAGCGACGGCCCGGCGCACGGTGACGCCGGCAACACCGGTCGGGACGATCACGTCAACGGGCGCGAGTACATCACCAGCGCGCACCTCATCGAGGACGGTCCGGAGCGCCGTGACGGCAGCGGCACCCGGCTGCGAGAACAGGATTCGACCCACGACACGCACCGTATCGGCTGGCACTGACAATCGGCTGGCGCTGACACAGGTGCTCGGCCGCGTCCTAAAGTGGATTGCATGCCGGCACTGCCTGGTCACCGACCGTCCCTGCTGCTCGAGATGGACCTCACCGAGCTTCCCGCAGAAGTGGACGCAGACGACCCGCTGGCCCGGCTGCGCGCCCGCGGCCGTCCCCCTCTCCGTTCCATCCTGCGTGCGCTGCACGAGGCCGCAGCCGACCGTCACGTTGTCGGGCTGATCGCCAAGGTGGGAGGCGCGCTGCCGTGGGCAACCATGCAGGAGCTGCGTCTTGGTGTGCGCGCCTTTGGCGCGAGTGGCAAACCGACGTTTGCGTGGGCGGAGAGCTTCGGCGAGGGCACAGGCGACATGGCGGCGTACGTGCTGGCGACCGGGTTCGACACCATCTGGCTACAGCCCGGCGGAGGCCTCGGCCTGCTCGGCGTCGGGTTGGAGACGACCTTCGTCCGCGGCGCGCTCGACCGCCTCGGCATCGAGCCGCAGTTCGAGCAACGTCACGAGTTCAAGAACGCCGCCGACCGCTATCTGCGCACCGAGCTCACCGAGGCCCACCGCATCGCGCTCGACCGCCTCGCCGAGTCCGTCTTCACCGAAGCGGTCGCCGCGATCGCCGCTGGTCGAGCGATCGACGCCGTGCGCGTGCGCGAGCTCGCCGACACCGGGCCGCGAACTGCTCCCGAGGCGCTCCAGGTCGGGCTGGTCGACGCGCTCGGTTATCGCGACGAGGTGTACGCCGCGATGCGCTCGCGGGCGGGCGCCGATGCTGAGCTGCTGTTCGCGGATCGGTGGCGTCCGGGGCGTCGGCCGCATCTGCCCGCGCGCCGCAGGGGCCACGTCGCCCTCGTCGAGGTGCGCGGCGTGATCGCCTCCGGGCGGACGCGTCGCAGCCCGATGGGACGCCAGGTCGGCAGCGACTCGATCGGGGCATCGCTGCGCGCTGCGACCAACGACGAGCATGTCCGCGCGGTCGTCCTGCACATCGACTCGCCAGGGGGTTCGGCCGTCGCCTCCGACACGATCTGGCGCGAGGTGTGCCGTGTGCGCGAGGCGGGCAAGCCCGTCGTCGTGTCGATGGGCGAGGCTGCGGCGTCAGGCGGCTACTACATCGCCTGCCCGGCCGACGTCATCGTCGCGCTGCCCTCGACGCTCACCGGTTCCATCGGCGTGTTCGGGGGAAAGATGGTCGTGCGCGGGCTGCTCGATCGCATCGGGGTGACCACAGGCTCGGTGTCGCAGGGCTCCCGGTCCCTGATGTTCTCGCCTCGTCGCGGTTTCAGCGACGATGAGCGGGAGCGGTTCGCCGCCACCATCGACACGATCTATGTCGACTTCGTGGCCAAGGTCGCGCGGGGCCGCGGCCGCCCGGTCGCCGAGATCGAGGCTGTCGCGCGTGGACGGGTATGGACCGGAAACGACGCGCTCGGCATCGGTCTGGTCGACCAGCTCGGCGGGCTGCGCGACGCCATACGCATCGCCCGGTTGCGCGGGGGTCTGTCCGACGACGCCCCGGTCTTGCGCGCCCTTCATGTCGGCCCGCTGGCCCGGCTGGGACGCGCGAAGAACACCGAGGACCCGCGGGCCGTAATCGGCGCGATGTTGCCCGATCTCTCCAACCTCTCCGACGTCGCTGCCGCGCTGGGGATGCCCGCTTCCTCCGCGCTTCGTATGCCGTCCATCACAGTGCGCTGATCACATGCGGGGAGCGGCAACACGTGAGGGGCGTTGGGTAGGTCGAGGGGATTCGCTGAGCCATCCCCCGTGACAGAATGGACAACGATTGGAGATGGTGCACATGGACCTCGATGGCCTTCTGCTAGAGGCTGAGCCAGCTGTGGTGGACGATGCATACTCCTGTCTTCACCATGCACATGTCACCCACTACGAGCTGGCGGGCGAGGCGTTCACACGCCAGGCACTGGCCAACCTGTTCACGCTGGTCCTGGACGCCATCAGGAATCGCGACCTCGCCGAGATGAGCACCTTCGCCGAGGGGATCGCACTCGATCGCTTCAACCATGGCTACGACATCTCCGAAGTGCAGGTGGGTTTCAACTCTCTTGAAGACGCGATGTGGCGACGGGCGGTCTCCAAGGCAGCTCCAGAGGATCTGGCCGAGGCGGTCGGTTTGTTGAGCACTGTCCTCGGCTACGGCAAGGACGCTGTCGCCCGCAAGTACCTGTCCCTCGCCTGCCAGCGGCACGTCCCATCGCTCGACCTCTCGGCCCTGTTCGCCGGCGCGACCTCGTAGCTCGAGCAGCGCCTGACGCGGAGATACGTGTGGTTCGGTCTCGTCTTTTTGGTGGACGACATCGCCGTGCCGCTGTGGTTTCGTGGTTAGGCAAGCCTTACCAAAATCGCTGGAGAGGGCAGACACATGCCGTATGGAGTCGTCCACACGTTTGCTGGTGGCACCAAGGAACAGTACGAAGCGTCGATTGCGGCAGTGCACCCGTCGGACGGGTTGCCCGAGGGGCAGCTTTATCACGCAGGGGGCCCGTCGGCCGGCGGCTGGACGATCATCGCTGTCCATGACTCACGTGAGAGCTGGGAGCGGTTCCGTGATGGAACCCTCATGCCACGTATGGCGGCGGGTATCGCCGGCGGATTCGCGGCGCCGCCCGAGGAGACCGGGTTCGAGATCCACAACGAGGTCAGGACCTAGGCGGTCAGGACCTCAGCGGCTTCAGGGCCCAGCCACAAAGTCAGGGCTCGAAGCGGTAGCCGAGACCGGGTTCGGTGATCAGGTGCCGCGGATGGGCCGGCTCGGCTTCGAGCTTGCGACGAAGCTGGGCCATGTAGACCCGCAGGTAGTTGGTCTCGACTCCGTGCGTGGGGCCCCAGACTTCTTGCAGGAGCTGCTTGCCGGTGACCAGCCGACCGGGATAGCGCGTGAGAACCTCGAGCAGGTGCCACTCGGTTGGCGTGAGCCGGACCTCGACGTCGGCACGGGTGACTCGTTTGGCGGCCAGGTCGATGGTGAACGTCTCGGTGGTGATGACCGGGGCGTCCTCGTTGGGTTGAGCCCTGCGCAGGGCGGCACGAATCCGCGCGAGCAGCTCGTCCATACCGAACGGCTTGGTCAGGTAGTCGTCGGCTCCGGCATCCAGCGCGTCCACCTTGTCGTCCTGGCCGTCACGCGCGGACAGGATGATGATCGGGACCTGGGTCCAGCCGCGCAGTCCATGGATCACCTCCACCCCGTCCATGTCGGGCAGGCCGAGATCGAGGATGACCAGGTCTGGCGGGTTCGCGGCTGCCGCTCGTAGCGCGCCGCCTCCATCGGCGACGGTCACAACGTCATACCGGCGGGCATGCAGGTTGATGCCCAGCGCCCGTCGGAGCTGCGGTTCGTCCTCGACGATCAGCACCCTGGTCATGGGACTGTCGGCAGGTTGATGGTCATCGTCAGCCCACCGCCTGGTGTCTCCGACGGAACGAGCCGGGCGTTCATGGCCTCGGTGAACCCCTGGGCGATCGCCAGCCCCAGGCCCAGGCCTCCTGCGACGTTGTGGTCGCCGAGACGTTGGAACGGTGCGAACATCCTGTCCCGCTGGGACGTCGGGATCCCGGGACCGTGGTCGGTGATGTCAAGGCGCACCTCGACGGCGGAACCGTCCGCAGCGCCCACCTGCTGAGCATGAACCCGCACCGGTATGCCGTCCGGGCTGAACCGTCGCGCGTTGTCCACCAGGTTGGCCACGACCCTTTCCAGCAGCCCGGCATCGGCCTGCACCAGGGGAAGGTCCTCGGGTACGTCGATGGTGACGTCCGCCGTTGAGCCCAACAGCGCCCGCGCCACCACCTCGTCAAGCGCCACGGGACTGATCTGCACAGAAACGGCGCCGGCCTGGATCCGGGTCATCGCCAAGAGGTTGGCGATGAGGTCGTCGAGCCGGTCGGCCGACTCCTCAACGGTCAGCAACAGCTCGCGCTGCTCCTCCGGGGTCCACGCGATGTCCTCCTGGCGCAGGCTCGAGACTGCGGCCTTGATCCCTGCCAGCGGCGTGCGCAGGTCATGGCCCACTGCGGCGAGCAGGGCTGAACGGACCCGGTCGGTCTCGGCGAGCTGATGGGCTTGCGCCGCCTGTTCGGCCAGCTGCTGGCCCTGCCACGCCCGGCTGGCCATCGCGGCAAGCACGCCGAGCAGTCGCCGATCCTCGGCGTAGATCTCTGGCCCGAAGCCCAGGAGCTGCAAGCCGTCGGTGCCGGCCACGGTCAGGCTGGGAGGCCCGGAGGGTGTCGGTCCCAGCAACGCAAGCGGAGCATCAGGAACGGCGGGGTCGACGAGGGCGACGGTACTCATCCCGAACAGGCCGTGCACCTGCTCGAGCACCGCCATCAGCGAGGCCTGGCTGATGTCCGCCGAGCTGAGCTGGGAGATCAGTCGCGACTCGACGCGGCTGCGCTCAGCCGCTTCGCGGTTGCGGGCACCGAGCTCGACGGTGACGCTGACCAAGATCGCCGCGAGGACGAACACGACCAGGTCGATCGCCGCCTCGCGGCTCCCGACCGCCAAGGTGTAGTAGGGGGGTGTGAGGAACCAGTTGACCAGGAAGAACGAGGCCACGGCCCCGAGCAGCGCCGGCACAACCCCGCCGACCACAGCCACGACCACCACCGCGAGCAGGTAGATCAGCAGCGTGCTCTGGATGGCGAGACCAGAACGGACGGCCACCAGGACGGCGGTCAGCAGCGGCAGGCCCAACGCCACGATCAGTAGACCCGCCCACCGCCTGGTCCAGGAAAGGCCGCCGGCCGAGGGTCGCAGAGCCACGATCGGGGTTGCCGTGGGTGCGACATCCGCCGTCGCCACCACATCTGCCGTGGCGCCCACGCCTGCCGTGGCCGCGGTGTCTGCCGGCGGCTGGCTGGTCATACGGTCAGCGTGCCACAAGATCCGCCCGGTCCTGGGCCTCCAGCTCCTCCAGTGTCTCGGCGCGGCGAGCCTCGGCGGCATCGGCCGACCCGAGTCGGAACGGGACGCTGGTGACCATGACACCTGACTGGAACAACAATCGTGTCTTGAGCCGCAGAGCGCTCTGGTTGTGAAGCACGTGCTCCCACCAGTGGCCCACGACATACTCCGGGATGAACACGGACACGACGTCGCGGGGGCCTTCGCGGCGCAGTCGGGCGATGTACTCGATCACCGGGCGGGTGACGTCGCGGAACGAGGAGTCCAGGACCGTCAGCGGAACCGGAACGTCACGCTCCTCCCACTCGCGCATCAGCTGATCGGTCTCCTCCGCCGAGGTCCGAACCGTGAGCGCGGTCAGTGTCTGCGGCCGGGTCGCCCGGGCAAAGGCCAGCGCCTGCAGCGTCGGGGCGTGCAGCCTGGAGACCAGCACGATCACGTGGATGCGGCTCGGCAGTATCACGCCGGCTGGTCGGGGTTGCAGCTCGACGCTGACCGCGTCGTAGTGCCGCCGGACCGCGGTCATCAGCGCGAAGACAACGGGCATCGCGATGACCACGATCCAGGCCCCGTGCATGAACTTGGTGATGAGCACGATCACCAGAACGAGGGCCGTGGTGGCCGCACCGATGGCGTTGATCGCGAGCGCACGCCGGATCTGGTTGCGCTTGTTGGGGTCAAACGTGCGGGCAATCAGCGTCAACCAGTGTTTGACCATCCCGGACTGGCTCAGGGTGAACGAGACGAAGACGCCGATGATGTAGAGCTGGATCAGGCGGGTGGTGCTGGCGTCGAAGGCCCAGATGAGCGCGATTGCCAACAGGGCCAGGATCACGATGCCGTTGGAGAACACCAGCCGATCGCCCCGCCTGGCGAACTGCCGTGGCAGATAGCCGTGCTGGCCCAGGATCGAGGCCAGGATCGGGAACCCGTTGAAGGCGGTGTTGGCGGCCATCACCAGGATGGCGGCCGTGAAGGCCTGGACGGCGAAGAAGCCGAATGAGTTGGAACCAAAGACAGCACCGGCGATCTGGGCGATGACGGTGCGCTGGTGGTAGCCCGACGGCGCACCTACGAGCTGGGACGGATCGGCTCCCACGTGCACCTTGGCAACCAACGCCAGGACGGTGATCCCCACGAACATCACGATGGTCAGGGTCCCCATGATCGCCAGGGTCGCGGCCGCGTTGTCGCTCCGGGGTTTCTTGAAGTTCGGGACGCCGTTGCTGACCGCCTCCACCCCCGTCAGCGCGGTGCATCCGGAGGCAAATGCGCGCAGGACCAGCGCCACGAGCAGAAGGCCGCTCGCACTCTCCTGGGCCCGTATGCCGATCGTCGCGGACTCCGCGACCGGTGCGTGGCCCCACAAAATCTGCATCAGCCCCAACGCGATCATCGCAAACACACACAGGACGAAACCGTAGGTGGGGATCGCGAAGAACCTGCCCGACTCCTTCAGCCCGCGCAGGTTCATCAACGCCAGCAACGCGACCAGCCCGACGGCAAGGACCACGACGTGGGGCGCCAGTGACGGGACCGCAGAGACGATGTTCGCCACGCCCGCGGCCACCGACACCGCCACGGTCAGCACGTAGTCGACCAGCAGGGCGCTTGCGGCAATCAGCGCGGCCTTGTGCCCCAGGTTGGCCCGGCTCACGGCGTAGGCACCGCCGCCGTCGGGATACGCGTGACACGTCTGACGGTAGGACAGCACCACCACGACGAGCAGCAGGACGACCGCGGCGCCAACCCAGGCCGTGAGGTGCAACAGCGTCAGCCCACCCAGGCTGAGCATGAGCAGGATCTCTTCGGTGGCATAAGCGTTCGACGACAACGGGTCACTGCAGAACACCGGAAGGGCAAGCTTCTTGGGCAGCAGGGTCTCGCCCATCATCGAGCTGCGCAGGGGACGACCGACCAGCAACCGCTTGGGAATCTCCGCGAAAGTACTCACAAATCAAGCGAAGCACCGAGACGCGGCAGTGCTGACGATCTTGACGGTTCCCTAGCGCCCCAGCACCGAATCTTGATGCCGTCCTAACGCCGGCGGTCAGGCCGCCTCTCCGGTTCAGGTCGGCTGTTCCGTTCAGGCTGGCTGTTCGGGGCCGGAGGTCTGCTTCGGGTGGGAGGTCTCAGGCATCACCAAGGTTGTCGCGAAGGCGAGCCCGGAGACCGCGGCCGTCGCCAGGAACGCCACCTCGAACGACGCCGTGTCTGCCAGCAGCCCGGCCACGAGTGGACCGAGGAAGGCACCGGCGTCCGAGGCCATCTGGAAGGCGGCGACCGGCGTACTCCCGCGACCGCCGATGACGTCGCCGACGACAGCCGCCGAGGAGACACCGAGCAGCGCCGAGCCGGTGCCGTACAGCGCCATACCGACCATGAACAGCGGCGCACTGCCGGCGAGCGCCATCGCCACTCCCGCGGTCATCGAGAACGCGGCCCCGGCTTGCAGGAACGGCCGGCGCCCCCGGCTGTCGACCAGCCGGCCGGCCGGGATGAGGACGAGCGCCTGCACCACCGCGGAGAGCACCAGACCGGCACCCGTCCAGGACGGACCGAGGCGAAGCCCCTCGACGACGAACAGCGGGATGAGCGATGAACGGACCCCGAAGATCGCCCAGCCGACAGCGAAGTTGTTTGCCACGGCGGCCCGGTACGCCGAGCTCCGGATCGCGGTCCCCAGCGTTGTGGGGGCAACATCGGCGGTGCCCGCGGCAACCTCGTGCTCGCGGAGCGCGGTGCGGGCGAGGAACACCATGGCCACGGCCCCGGCAACCAAAAGCGTTGCCGCGTATACGAAGAAGGGCGCGCGCAGCGACAACGCCGTCAGCGGGCCGCCAAAAGCAGGGCCGGCGATAGCACCCAGCAGGAACCCGGTCTGGTAGGTGCCGGCCGACCTCCCGCGCTGACCGGGGGCGGCGACGCGCATGAGCAGCGCGAACGACGACACCGTGAACAGTGCCGAGCCGAAGCCGCCGATGCCGCGCAGCAGGATCAGCTGGGCGTAGCTGCCGGACAGCCCGGCCAGCAGGCTGGACACGCCGACGATGCCGATCCCGGAGGCAAGTACCACGCGCTCGCCGAGGCGGTTGACCAGCCGGCCAGCCACGGGCGCCGAGGCAAACCGCACCAGCGCGAAGACCGAGATGACCGCGCCGGCGGCGAAGTTGCTGACGCCAAAAGCCTTGGCGAACAAAGGGATTGCCGGGGCGACGATGCCAAATCCCAGGGCCACGGAGAACGCCACGGCGGTGAGCACCGCGACCTCGGGCGGCAGAGATCCGAAGGGATTGCGTAGGGCGCGCATACGACCGGATCAGTCGGAGAGCGTCGTCAGAAGCTCGTCGAGCATCTTGTCGAGGGCACCAACCGTGATCGACAGGTGGCCCTGGCCCTGCTCCAGGTGAGCGGTTGCGCCGGGGATGTGGGCCGCAAGCCACTGTCCGTGGGCGAACGGCACCATCAGGTCCTCGCTGCCCTGCCACACAAAGGTTGGGACCGCAATCTCGGCCAGTGAGAAGCCCCACGGGGAGGAGAACGCAAGGTCGTCGTCGATCCAGCCGTCCACCCCGGTACGTAGCGCATCCGCGAAGCCGGCAGCCATGTCCTCACCGAACTCGTCGGTGAGCACGGCGCGATCGACGTCGGGCAGGAGGTCACCCAACCCCTTGATCACCCCAGCGGCGTCGGCATGACGCAGCCCCTCGGCCTCGGTCTCGTAGCTGGGCCGCATGGCCTCCTCGCCCTTGAGCGTCAGTCCGAACTCGTCGATGTTCTGCTGGCCCATCCCGCCGAGGAAGTCCAGTCCCTCCGCGTCGTATGGCGCGATGCCGGCGATGCAGAGGATGCCGGCGACCTGTTGGGGGAGACATGCGCCGGTCGCCAGCGCATGGGGGCCGCCTCCGGACCAGCCGGCCACGACGCAACGTGGGGCATCCAGATGCGCGAGCACAGCGGCGACATCGTCGGCGGCGTCGACGATCCTGCGTCCTGGCTGCCTGGTCGAGTCCCCATAGCCGGGGCGCGAGAACGTCACCAGGCGCATACCCCGGTGGTGGGCTGCCCGCTGGATCATTCGGAACTGCCGAACCGAGCCCGGGGTGCCGTGATGGAAGACCAGAGGTATGCCGTCCTCCGGCCCGGACACGTCGATGTCGAGGTCTCGGCGGTCGGGAAGCTTGATGATCGTCATGGTCGTGAGCGTGCCGTATCGACGCCACATCGTCCATGTCTGGCCGCTCTGACCTGTCCGGGCAGTCAGACCGTTCTCCAGCGAGCCTCGGTCGAAAGGGGGATACGAGGCCGTGGAACCGCCCATAGATTATCAGAGGTGCGCCGACTGTCGACGCAGCCGCTCACGATGAAAAGTGGCGTTTGGGGTGATTTGACGGTGACGGGCGTGGTTGACGCAGGCCTGGGCCAACGGTTGTTGGATGGTCCGCTGCGTTGGACCCCCGAATCGCTGCCCCCGAACCCGCTCCCTGCCGGCGAGCGACGCGCACGGTTCTCGCCCAGTGGCGCCTTGGTGACCTACTTCCACGGCACGCCGCGGCAGTTCTCCGGTTCGCTGTTCGACTCCATCGGTGGTGGGGGGGACCGTTCGGACGTCGAGAACCAGATCACCCGTGAGGACGTGTTTGCTGTCGCTGCAGTCAACGCGCCTGTGCCCGCAGCCGTCGCGTCCCTGTTGCTGAATGAGCCGGCGTCAGGCCGGCTCGCGACCTTGTTGCGGCAGCTGCCCACCGACATCGACCTGTGGGACGCGGAGGACGAAACCCTCGCGATTGCGACCAAGGCCTGGGATGAGATCCGGACCATTCACGAGGCCGGCACCACGTTCGGCGCCGACGGGGGGTTCGCCGCCAACAAACTGCTGGCCCGCAAGCGACCCCGACTGATCCCTCTGTATGACGAGAAGGTGCGGGCCGTGGTCTATCTCGTTGAGGGGGCCAGCTGGTGGTTCTCGCTACGGGACGCCCTGCGTGTTGACGGCGAAGACAACGAGGTCCGATTCCGGGTCGGCGCGGCGATGCTCGAGGCAAAAGTCGGCTACGTCTCAGTGTTGCGCGGCCTTGACGTCATCCTGTGGAGCTACGCCAGCTTCGGAGGCAGCAAGCCGAAGTAGTGCCGCGCTGCAGCGATCTGACAGGGCGCAATCCATCCCGTCGAGCCATATCGCGGCTGGCCCGGGGCCCGGCGTTGCCCTCGGTGACGTGGCGAGGGCGGTTGCCGCGTGAATGCTCGACAACCAGCTGAGGGCAACGGCGATGTCGTGGTGCTCGGCGCGTGTCATCGTGCCGCCGGTCGCGATCTCCGACGTCGACGGCAATGACGATGGTGTTCACGATCGGCTGCCGGGTGGATACGTCGTTTACATGGACGAGCGAGCGCGCACGAAGCGCTCCAGGCGTGCACGGGCCTCGCGCATCGTTGGCTCGACCCCGCGATCGTGCGCGGCTTGTCGGCTCTCATCGAGGACGGCCCGGACAAGGTCGGCGACGAGATCCGGGGGGACCCGTCCCTCCAGCTCGGCCGACAGGGTCTCGCTGATGAGCGCCCACGACTGCTTCGTGTCGCCCTTCGCCGGGTGGTTCACGCCGGAGTCCGGGTGCGGGTGCGGGTCACGAGCCGAAGGCGACTGGTCCTTATCCAAGGTAGTTGCAGGGGTCGTTGTACGAATGGGGGTCGAATCGCCATGACCGGTCCACTCGGCCAGGATCAGCTGTTCGGGGCGACCGTGGGACTGGTGCCGGGGAGGCCTCGCGGGTGGCCCCGGCCAGCACAGCCCTGTCATCTCGACCCGGCCGGGTCGCGGTGCGGTGTGCGGTGCGGCGGGGGAGGGTGGCGGCCTTGGACTTGGCTGCGCCGGTGGAGGACATGGGCAACACCTCGGTTGCGATAGCAGGGACTGAAGGTCTCACGGGTGATCCGTGAGGCCCGTTCTTCCGCCGGCACCTGGCTTGGTGACCTAACACACCCTGTGAGCTCTTGTCCGATCATAGGCATCGTTCTCAACACATCAAAAGGCTTTCGCCAAATAGACTCGGTGAATCCGGAGGTATGTGGTATGGCGCGTTGTTTTGGTCCCTCGCGTCTGGTGCCGGTCGGCGTACCCCCTGAGAACGTGCGCGACCCCTATGGCTTCAGGCTTGCGGCCTTCACGGCTGCACGGGCATCACCAGCGGCGCCTGAGTGCACGGGCAGCTGCATGGTGTCCAGCATCCGCACCATGCCGTCGCCCATGTGGTCGACGACCACGGCCTCGACGTCATGATCGCGCAGGAACGTGACCACGCGGGCGTGGTGTGACCCCGGGCCGCCCTCGTCGTGCAAACGGCTCCACGAGACCTCGACCACCTGCCAGCTCATGATCTCGCCGTCGACCACATCGGCAAGGGCGACCCAGTCGGCACGGCCCCAGCGGGGGTCGATCATGTCTTCACTTGTCACAGGCGCACAGAAGATCATGTGGGCAGGATACCTCTCCCTATGTGAGCACCGAGGTCTTCCTGGTCTCGCACGCCCACTGGGACCGCGAGTGCTACGAACGGTTTCAGCGGTTTCGCCTGAGGCTGGTCGACCTGGTGGACGACGTAGGCGGGACGGGCTCGGGCTGCGTCTGGTGGCGAAGTGCTCGCGGGCAAGGGCGGCACTTGTTGGATCGGCAGGTGTGCCAGTGACGGCCGCACGAGTCTGCGACCTACTGGGTCATGAGGGGGAGTCGTCACCGTTCAGCCGCAGAGAACGGGCTGGCGCTCGCGCGCTGTTCGGCACGCGTTCACCCGCTCATGGCCATGAGCTCCGTGCGCTGATCACTCGTCGCATCTGACTGCGCCAGCGCTCGACCACCGCAGTAGAGTCCACGCCCCAAGCGGGGACCTTTGACGACAGGGTCGGTGCGTCGCCCAGCGCCTCCCTTGTCCAAGCGGCAGCAGCCGTGGCCCAATGCGCCCCATGCCCGGTTTGAAGTGCGCGATCGTCGAGAGCGGTGACAGACCTCAGCGCTCGAGGCCGGTCGCCTTCCAAGCAGGCCAAGAAGCAGGTTGCGAACTCGTGATCGGTTGCGTCGACGTGGCCGGATTGTTCGGCGGCGATCGCCGATTTGCGGACGAGCTCATTGGCAAGTGACAGCTCGCCCGACGAGGCCCGGGCGATCGCCATCGCGGCGTAGCACTGGGAAAGCCCAACTGGTGTGAGCAGTAACTCATTCAGTTCGCAGGCGACGTTGAGGACCGGGAGCGCCTCGGCCGGATCCAGGAGCGCCAAGATGCGACCGAGGTGGCGGTGTGTGGTGGCACTGATCGCAACAAGATTGTGTAGCTCACCTGCCTCGAGAGACCTGCGGGAGCGTTGTGCCGCTTCTTCAAGCAACCCGGTTGCGCGAGCCGTCTCCGCGCGCAGCTCGTGTGTCCAGTAGTCGAACCGGTCGTCACCGGAGAGCTGGTCTGCGACAGCAAGGACACGTGGGAAGTCTCCTTGCCACAGGGCCATGTAGCCACGCTCACGAAACCCAACGCGCCAGAGTGGCCCTCCGGCCGAGCCGAGATCGTCATAGATCGCCGCTGCCTCGCCTCCATCGCCGGTGCCGGTCAGCACCCTGCCGAGTTCTATGGCGATGGAGCCATGCGCGAAGGGCGAGAGGTCTCTGTGGGCCAGGGCTGCCCGCATCGCGGGGAGGACGGTGCTGGTGCCTTCTCGCCGACTTCTGGCGACCGCCCACAGGCCCCTTGCCACTTCGTCGACGACGCTCGTGGCGCCAAGACCGGCCTCCGGACGGCCGTCCATTGACACGGCGGTGAGGATGGCCTCGTCAGCACCCGCCTCGTGCAGCGTGGTGGCAACCTGAATCAACCAATCAGGGACCTGCCCCACGACCCTCGAAGCATCCAAACCCGCCGTGAGGACCTCGGCGAGCTGGGAGACCATCTCGAGTTGGAATCCTGGGAGTGTCGGCCAGTCCGGCCTTGGCCGTGAGCCCAGCAAGTTGTTCGTGGCCTGTTCCAGAAAGGTCAGCACGCGATCAGCCGCGAGGGTCCATTCGCGCGCACTCCACGAGTCGCTAGCGTGAATCTCCTCCGTTCTGATCGCGGCCCGCAGCCGGGAGTGCAGCTGGGACGACAGCCAGGCCCTTCCGCTCTCCTCGATGAACTCACGCTGCATGAAATGCAGCACACTCGAGTCGGAGGGAGTCGGGGTGACCCCGGCCACGAGCAGTTCCCCCGTGAAGGAGGGCACCAGCGAGGCCACTCTCAGCTGCGACCTCTCGATCGGTTCCAGATCGCGGATCATTCGACGGACGAGTTCGGGGAAACTACCGAACGAGCCGCTTTGAAGCGGCGCGCCGCGGCGAACAGCGCGCAGGCACGAGACGGCCGCGAGATCGAGGTAGAGCGGCCACCCCTCTGCCTGCAGGACGATGTGGTCCCGCAACGCTTGGTCGATGACCGGCTTGCCATTCACCTGAAGCACAGCTTCGAGGTACTGCTGACTGTCTTCGGGAGTCAGGAAGCCAAGACGATGTTGCCCAGGTGCGCGGTCCGAGCCCGAGATGAGATTCGGCCACACGCGCTTGCCGAGCTGGGACCCGGACTCAACATCCGCCCAATCGAGGCGTCGACGCCCAGCGAGAACGAACAGGACGGTTGGCAACGACCACACCAGCCGGCGTAGTCCATCTTCGACTGTCTCGTTCTGCTGAGCGTTCTCCCACTCGTCCCAGAACACGATGACCTCAGTCGGTCCGATACCGTTTCGCTTTGCCAAGTCCCACGTCAGGACGACTGGCAACCCCTGGAGGGCGTTCTCCACCCTCCCTGCCTCGATCTCATCGAGGGTGGCAGCCAAGGGCGGACACTCGCTGACGAGTTGGCTGTGCTTGCGACGATCGCGGACAAGCTGCCAAATCACCTGTCCCGTCTTCAAAGCCGTCCCGACTACTCCGGGCGTGGCGTCGAGGAACCCCTCAACCACGCCTTGGATCTGGTCGCTCAGGCCGATCGTGTCGGCGATGCGTCCAAATGCGGGGTCGCGTTCGAGGAGCGCTTCCAGCGTTTGTCCCGGATGCGCGCGACTCCAGTAAGCCGAGAGCGCGATATCAAACGCCTCCCACCGTCCTCCGGCAGCGCCAAGTCCCGCTCGAATCGCTAACAGGGCGGTCTCGGGATCAGAGAGGGCAGCATTTGCCGAGTGGAGTTCAATGGGCACAACGGTGGCGCCGTGAGCTGGTTCGGACCTCACCCGAGCAGCCAGCTCGATCAGCAGCGCGGACTTGCCGATGCCCCCCATACCGTAGAAGGAGACAACGTTTCGACGCGGCGCATCAGCCCCGATCGATTCGTTGAAGGAAGTATTCGCCCGATAGTCGTTGAGGAAGCTCCGAGCCTCTGCGAAACGACGTGACTCGGAGTGTCTGTTGGCAAAGTGCGTCTGGGACGCGAACCCCGAGTCGGGGCTGGTCAATCGCTCAAGGAATTCCACTGTCTCCCCCTCTGTTCGCCACGAAGATAGCAACAAGGCCAACAACAGTTGACGCTTTCATCCCATCACCTGTACCAAGGCTCGGATTGAGAGTGATGAAACCGACAACGTCAGGCCAGCACCGTTGCGGGGGCGTCATTGACGGCGGTGAGCTGAGTCTTGGTGTAGTACTGCAGGGCACGCACCTGGGCGGGCTCCAACCGGTCGCACACCCAGTCCCAGTGCAGTGAGCACCAGTCGCCACGGACGAGTGCTCTGGTCAGGTGCATGTTCCCTTCACCGGTCACGGCCACTTCGTCTCGGACCGCGCCGAGAACCAGGTGGTGGCCATCCCACTCCAGCGGCTGGGACTGCACGACAGCGTGGTCGCCGGTGACGGCGACCACACGGCCCCAGCGGATCCGGCAACGGTCGAGCACGTGCAACGGCTCCGTGACGACACCGTTGCGCAACAACCCCACGAACGGATAGACCCCGAGAACGTGGAAGCTGTGGTGGGGGAGTGCGCCGTTGGGGATGGCCTCCGCGAGACGATGCCAGGACGCGCCGGCCCGGCTACGGAAACGCTCGTCAAGCGAGCCGCCGAGGAGGGCAGACCCGACCCGGTCGAGGAGCGGGCTGCCCAGCCAGTACGCCTCGACGACGCGGGCGTCCAACGGGTCGTCGAGGCCGTTGGCTGCGGCAATGAGCTCGAGGTACGGCCAGGCGCCCTCGAACGACCGCAAGGACTGGCGCAGCCCTCCGTCGACGACACCCGCCGAGGTCTGCTCGAGCAGCGCCCGATGATCGTCGCCGCCGCAGTACCCCAGCTCGTTGGGCGGGTATGCGTACCGAGCGAAGAGCAGCGGGCCGTCCGCCATGGGTCCAGCTCCGTTCACGCCTTTCACGCCGTTCGCGCCCACGACGGTCCGCTCACCTGGAACTGGCGAGCTCGTCCTGAGCCTGTCGCCTTGGTGTCGCCACCAGTGCCGCGCCCGCGAGCACGAGGGCCACCCAGCCGAGCTGTGGGACCAGCGGCGCACCCTTGACGCCAGCCGCCAGCAGGGCGGTGATCACCGCTCCGACGACGAGGACCGCAGTCACGTCGACGGCAGGCGCCCGCGACAGTGCCGCGAACCACGTCGAGACGTAGCCGGCCAGGATCACGCCGGTGAGCAGGACCCACATCCACTGGTTGCCCGTGAGTGTGGTGAGCGCGCCACCCTGCCCGCGGATCAACGTCCAGGCAACCAGGACGACCGATCCGACGCCCATGCGGGTCAGCCCGACGGTCCACGACGACAGATCGGCGAGCAGTCGCTTGGCGACCACCACTTCGCCGGCCCACACCAGGGTTGCGCCGAGCACCATCAGCTGGCCCTGGCCAAAGATTGTCGTCACGCCTCCGGCCAACCCGATCTGCCCGATCACGAGCAGTGCGATGGCGGCAACGTGGATGGCTCCGAGCCGCTCGCCCAGGAGCGGCAGCGCGAGGAGTGCCACCCATACGAGCAGGGTCTTGTGCAGGAAGGCGGCGTCCGTCGATGACGCACGGGCCAACCCCTCGAAGAAGAGCAGGAAGGCCACCGCGCCGCCGAACACGCCGACGACCGCGAGTCCAGCCCACTGACCGGGCCGCGAGGGACGGGTCAGGACGGTCCCGGGCCGGCGCGCGGAAATCGCTCCGGTGAGCAGGACCAGCACCATCGCGGCGACGACATTCTTGGCGGTCGTGTATGTCGAGGCGTCACCGAAAGCCTTGACCCCGTAGGAGTTCAGGAAGACGGCCACGCCGCTGATGCAGGCAGTGCCGAATGCCAGCAGCAGGCCGGTTCGTCGTGTCGTGTTCATGGGACTCCTTCGTTGGTCAGGTTGCGTAGGTCGAGTGCGTCTCTGGCTTCGTGCTCGGTCAGCCGGCCAAGAACCAGTCCCGAGTGCATGAGCACCCAGTCGCCGGGCCCGACGGCGTCAGGCATGGCAAGCAGTGACGCGGTGATGATCCGGTCGCCGGCGTCGACCTCGACGCACCCGGCAGACCCCACCGAGATGACCTGGCCCACCATGCCGAGACACATCAGGGCTCACCTCCCAGGTCGTCGATCGCGGCGACCCCGACGTCCGCGTCTGCGTCCACGGGATCGGCGTCGGCTTCGGCATCATCGAGCGCGGTGAGCAGGGCTTCGGCGTCATCGAGCGCGGTGAGAACAGCTTCGACGGCAGCCGGCACCGCGGCCGCGACGGGTTCCGTCATGGCCCTGCCGTGGCCGAAGTGTTTGGCTTCGACGCCGACCACCACCAGGTATCGGGGCAGCCGTCCGAGGGCGCGAGCGATCTCCACAGCGGCGGCAAGTCCGAGCGCGTGGGTACCTCCGGCGGACCAGCGACCGGTGGGCAGCTTCTGCGCTGCGGCGTCGAGGACGTGGATGTCGCCGGGGTGCCCTCCGGAGCTGACCGCATCGACGACGACAACGGTGTCGTCAGGCTCCCAGGCGTCGATCGCCTCGCTGGGGTCGTCAAACTCGAGCACGGTGACGTCGGGGCGCTCGACCGCCACCTGGCGGGCAGCCTCAACACCGACGGCGTCATCGCCGCGGTCGGGGTTACCGATACCGATAACGAGTGCCTGCAACGTTATTGCTCCTCTACGGTGAGATCGAGGAAGTGCGTCGCACACGAGATACAGGGATCGTAGTTGCGAATCGCCTGCTCGCACTGCCGGACCAGCTCCTCGTAGGGGAGGTCGAGGCGATCCTGCACGAAGGCCCGCAGGTCTGCCTCGATGCTCGGCTGGTTCTGCGAGGTCGGCGGGACGATGGTGGCATCCAGGATCGTGCCATCCTCGGCCAGCTCGTATCGGTGGTAGAGCATTCCTCGCGGCGCTTCCGTCGCGCCGAATCCGACCCCGGCGCGCGGCGGCACGTCGACGAAGGGGGCCGATGCGCCGTCCCACGCGTCGATGATCCGCGCTGCCTCATCGATCGCGTGGACGAGCTCGACGGCACGAACAACGATTGACTGGAACGGGTTTCGGCACTCGTCGCCCAGTCCTGCGTCGTGTGCCGCCTGCTTTGCGATTGGGCCAAGCTGGTCGTGGTTGAGGGCATAGCGAGCCAGCGGCCCGACGACATACGGCGTCGTGCCGTCAAGGTGCGCGTGCAGGGCATTGGACCTGGCGACGTGCTCCTCCACGACGTTGGCGCCGCAGCCGGCCCCCCCGCAGGCGCGGCCGGAGCTGGTGACCACCGAGCCACTCTCCAGCGGGTACCCGTGCGGCGAGCGCAGCGCGACGTACTCCTGGGTCTGGACCATGTCGGGGAACTCGAGGCCGCCCACAAGGGCGACGGTCGCAACGGCGTCGTCACGGGCCCGGTCCAACGCGGGACGGATGCTGTGGAGCTCCGCAACGGTCGGCAAGCGGTAGAAGCCACCGACGCGGACATTGACGGGGTGGATGGCCCGTCCCCCGACCAGGGTCATGAGGGCGTTGCCCGTCTTCTTCAGCAGCAGCCCGCGCTCGACAATGGCGCCATGGTCGGCGGCCATCTCGATCGCCCCGGCATAGCCCAGGAAGTCGGGTGCGTGCAGCAGGTGGATGTGCAACGCGTGACTCTCGATCCACTCGCCGCAGTACAACAGCCGGCGCAGCAGCCGAATCTCCTCGGGAACCGTGACGCCGCAGGCATCCTCGATCGCAAGGCACGAGCTCATCTGGTAGGCGACCGGGCAGATCCCGCAGATGCGGGCGGTGATGTCCGGCGGTTCGGTCCAGGCCCGGCCGCGCAGGAACGCCTCGAAGAACCGCGGGGGTTCGAAGATGCGTAGCTCCACATCGGCGACGAGGCCGTCCTTGACCACGACGTGCATTCCTCCCTCGCCCTCGACCCGGGCCAGAGTGTCAACGTGCAAGACGTGATCGCCCTGATTGAGCTTGTGCGTCATGGAGTCGCCTCCTCATGCTGCTGGCTCTCGCGCTCTTCGGTGTGTTGCCGTTCGGTGTCGTGGCGTGCGCCGGCGTGCCGTTCACTCTCGGCGCGGAACGCCTCGGCGCCGGCGTTGAAGGTGCGGAAGACCCGGAGCACCTGGGACTCGTCCATGCCGAGAACGCTGAGGCGGTCCGCCATCGACTCCGTGTTCGCGGTGTCCTGCGGGCCGAAGCAGCCGTAGCAACCTCGCGCGAATGCCGGGCAGAGAGCGCCACATCCGGCCAGCGTGACCGGCCCGAGACAGGGCGTCCCGTGAGCGACCGCGACGCAGAGCGACCCGCGACGCTTGCACTCAACACACACGCTGTAGGAAGGAATGCGTGGGCGGCGGTCCTGCACGAACGCGGCGAGAACCTCCAGGAGCTGCGTGGAGTCGACCGGGCAGCCGTGCAGCTCATAGTCGACAGTCACGTGTGCGGCGATGGGTGTGGAACGCTCGAGGGTCTCGACGTACTCAGGGTGGGCATAGACGATGGAGCGGTACTCGGCGACATCGGCGAAGTTGCGCAGCGCCTGGATGCCGCCACTCGTGGCGCAGGCACCGATCGTGACCAGGAGGCGGGAGGCTTTGCGTACCTCCTGGATGCGCTCTGCATCAGCGGTCGTGGTGACTGAGCCCTCAACGAGCGATACGTCGTAGGGCCCCGCGACCACGGCGCGGGTGGCTTCCGGGAAGTAGGCGATCTCCACCGCGCCAGCCAGCGGGATGAGCTCGTCCTCGCAGTTGAGCAGGGTGAGCTGGCAGCCGTCGCAGGAGGCGAACTTCCAGACGGCCAGCTTCGGGCGACCGTTCTCTGTCACGTCACACCTCCCGGAGTCCGAGCAGACCAGTGACCTGCGCGTAGGGCAGTACCGGGCCGTCGACGCAGACGAACAGCTCGCGGTACTGGCAGTGCCCGCAGAGGCCCACCCCGCAGCGCATGTTCCGCTCGAGGGAGACCCGGATGCGGTTGGAACGAACGCCGCGCCCGACCAGCGCGAGCGCCGTGTGCCGCATCATGACCTCGGGGCCGCAGATGAGGGCGAGCGTGGACATCGGGTCGAACCCGGCGCGCGGGATGAGCTTCGTCACCAGACCGACGCGACCCTGCCATGACTCCCGCCCATAGTCGACGGTGACGAGGACTTCCATCCCCTGGTCTTCCCACTGCTTCATCTCGTCGACGAAAAGCAGCTCTTCGGGGCTTCGGGCGCCATACAGGAGCACCACCCGTCCGTAGTCCTCGCGGTGGGCGAGGACTTCGAGCACAGCTGGTCTCAGCGGCGCCAGCCCGATGCCGCCCCCGACGAAGACCACGTCCCGGCTGTGACCGTCGGCCACGTCCCAGCCGGTGCCGTATGGCCCACGAACGCCCATCACGTCGCCGACTGCAGTGCGCGCGAGGGCGTGCGTGACGGCGCCGACATCGCGCACCGTGTGCTGCAGCGGGCCGGCGACGTGCGCGTCACCGCTGACGGAGATCGGCACCTCTCCGACGCCGAAGGCCGACAGCATCGTGAACTGGCCAGGGATGAACGCCAGGGGCACGCCGTCATTCGGCTCGAGCACGATCGTGAAGGTGTCGGCGGTGTCCTGTCGCCGATCGACGAGGCGGAAGAGTCGAGGCACCATGGCGCTCTCGACCGGTTGCACGGCGGTCGGCTCAGCGAGGCGAGGCATCGGTGGCTCCAGGGCCTCCGTATAGGTCGAGCAGCCGCAGCTGGGCGGCCACCAACCGTCCGTTCATCACCTGGGTAACGCGTTTCATGAGCTCATATCCAAGATGGGCATCGCTGTCGCACTTGCCGCGCAGGCACGCCCCGTCGAAAGCCACCACGCCGCTGGCCTCGGCAGCGCGGGCGTCGAAGGTGGAGACGTAGGGCGGCACGAGCCACGACCAACCCACGACATCGCCTTCGTCGGCAGTGTCCAGCACCAGCGTTCCAGAGGCGGGACCGTGCACCTCGATGGCGACCCGTCCGCGCCGAACGACGAAGAAGTGGTCAGCCGCGTCACCCTCGTGGCAGAGGTACTCGCCCGCGGCGAGGCTGATGTTCGTCGCGCAACCAGCGATGAGCGCCAACGTGGGCGCGTCCAGCCCCTCGAAGAAGGGGTGGTCGGGCAGGTACTGCTCGATAGTGCGCATGTCATTCCTTTCCGGAGCGGATGGCGGCGACCTCTGCCGTGAGATCGATTGCAGCCGGGCACCAGGTGATGCAGCGACCGCAGCCGACGCATCCCGATGTGCCGAACTGATCCACCCACGATGCGAGCTTGTGCGTGGCCCACTGCCGGTAGCGGGACTGCACCGAGTCCCGGACGCTGCCGCCGTGGAGGTAGGAGAAGTCGGTCGTGAAGCAGGAGTCCCACACCCGCCACCGCTCCGTCGCGCTGCCGGTGAGGTCGCTGACGACGTCGACAGAGGTGCAAAAACAGGTAGGGCAGACCAGCGTGCAGTTCGTGCAGGCCAGGCAGCGACTCGCTACGTCGGCCCACCGCGGGTGCTCAGGGTGCGCGTACAACAGGTCGCGCAGACCCTTCGTGTCGAGCGATCGCCCCATGTGCTGCGCTGCCGCCGCGCCGACCTCCTGCGCGCCGAGATGGTCCTGTTCGCCCGCCGGCATGACCTCGCCACCTCCGGCGCGGGACTTCAGGTCGTCGAGGACCTCTTGGCCGCGATCGCTACCCGGGACGACGAGGAAGCGGTGTCCGTCCTGGTCGAGGAGCTCGGTCAGCGCGAGGTCGAAGCCCTCGTCAGGGACCGGGCCGGTGCCCATCGAGACACAGAAGCAGGTGCCTCCCGGGTCGGAGCAGGTCAGCGCCACGATGAACGTGGCCTCGCGCCGTGCGACGTATGCCGTGTCGGTCACCTCCCGCTTCGCGAGGACGCGGTCGTGGATCGCGAGTGCATGCAGGTCGCAGGACCGAACGCCGAACAACGCCAGGCGTTTCGCGTCGACGACAGCGGGTGTCACCTCCTTCTCGGCGCCCACCCGTCGACCGCTCCACAGCAGCTCGCGAGAGGGGAACAGCAGCGACTTCCACGCCTGAGGACCCGCTGCGAAGCCGAACAGCGCCTCGTCGTCGCGTTCACGCAGCCGGTAGCTGCCGGCGTCCTGGAGATCCCCCACGCCTCGAGGAAGCTGGTCGACGGACTCGATCTCGGCGTGGACCACGGCGCCGTCACGCACGGTCGGTCCAATGACCGCCCACCCGCGTTCGCGGAGAAGGTCGATCAGCGACTGCAGCCCGGGAACAAACAGGACCATTCCCCGTATGTCGTCCATGCGCACCTCGTCGTCCATATGCACCTCTTGGTGCGATCCTTCCGGCCGCGGTACCGGGACAGATAGGGCCTAACGTCCCGTCCTCGGCCCGACCTGAGGGTGTGACTTCCTCTGCGTGTGGACGCGGCGTCGCTATGTGCGGCGGAGGACGACCCAGGTGAAGGGCTGGACGGCGCCGCCCGGTGTCATGTGCTCCTCGCGCTCGGAGTGCTCGAGGCTGAAACCGGGCTCGAATACTGCGGCCAGGCCTTCAGCGTCGTATCGCGCCGTCGGCAGCCCCGAGCACTGAGTCGGGCCGTCCGCGGCGAAGGTGCCAAGGACCACCACCCCGCCTGGCCGGACAGCACGCGAGGCCGTGGCGACGTACTGATCTCGCTGCTCGGACCCGACCAGGAAGTGGAAGACGGCCCGATCGTGCCAGGCATCGTAGGTGCGCTCTGGCTGCCAGGACAGCACGTTCGCCACGACGAACGAAGCCGGCTCCGGTCGCTCGCTGGGCAGGTCAAGGGGTCGATCGCCGGCTGGCTCGTTCACTCGGTCGTTCACTCGGTCGCGGACCAGGGCCAGTGCCTTGGCGGACACATCGAGGACCGTGACGTCCGACCACCCGGCATCGAGCAGAGTGTCGACGAGCGGCGACGCTCCTGCTCCGACGTCGATGACGGCGCCCGACGGTGGCGACATCGAGGTGATCAGCCGCAGGGAGGTCGTGGGTTGCCGTTGGAACCAGCTCACCTCGTCGGTGGCCTTTGTCCCATAGACGGTGTCCCAGTGCTCTGCCGCGCTCGTGCTCATGTGACACACCGTAGGGCAGTCCTTATGGCGGTGCAGTTGGAGGAGAGGGCAGCTGCCGACCAGGCGCGGCTAGCGAGCGGTACGTCTGGCGCTCACGGCATACCGCACCGCCGTGGCGAGCAGCGGAAGGAACGCGGCGAAGGCCCCGAGCACAAGAACTGAGACGAGGACCCGCACGGGGTTGGGGAGGGGAAGGAGGCTGACCACAAGCCCGACATTGATGAGTAACGCACGTGCGGCGTTGCCACGTTCCAGCCGCGACTGGGTTCCACGCACGATCGCGGGTCCACCGCCAAGGACGACGGGAACCAGGAAGGTCATGGCGCCAAGCACGACCTGCGCGGCGAACCCGGCGGCCAGGGGAGTGACGAGCAGTCCCAGACGGTCGGTGACCAGTGCCCACGTCGGGCTGCTGAGCAAGACGGCGACCAGGCCCAGGAGAGATCCGACCAGCCAGATCACGGCCGCCATCACTGACCACGTCGCATACGCGGAGGGTGCCTTGACACGGGCCACCCGTGCCATCGGCGCCACAGCCCAGAGGACCCCGCCCAGATACGCGACCACGCCGCCCGCGGTCAGTACCTGCAACCCACAGAGGGCACCCGTGACGGTGACGACGACGGAGCCTGCGAGGACCGGAAGTGCCTGGCGTGCAACGCGTTCGGCGCCCTCGGCTATCCGGGTGCGCAGCATCGTCGGCCAGAGCGTGACGAGAGTGCCCATCACCGTGAGGCCGACCCAGCCCAACAGGTTGAGTGTGATGTGTGCGATCACGAATCGTCCGTGCCACGGTTCGACCGGGTCACGGGCGAGGGCCGCGCCCAGTCCGGCACCGATCGGCAGGGTCAGAGACGCGTAGATGTAGTAGCGCACCGTTGCTCCGAATCGCGAAGCCAGCGCGGTCCGGACCTGGAGGGCCAGCGTGATGCCATGCGCTGCGGCGGCTGCGCCCACGACCACAGACCCGACCAGTGTCAGGATCCAGACGCCGCTCACCATGCCGGCGACGACCGTCAGGCCTCCGATGTTCAGGGCGGCAATCTTCGCGACTTGCCAACGCCGTGATCCGACGGTGGCGCGACGCCGCAGAAGCGCGTCTGCAAAGTGTGAGCTCCAGACGAAGATCGCGTTGGTGACGGCGCCGAGCAGCAGCAGGTGCACCAGCAGCCAGTGCGTCTCGGGGACGTAGCGGTTGACCACGCTGATCGCGACAAGTGAGGCGAGATAGGCAGCGACCGGCGCATTGGCGCCGAGGTGCCACGTGGTGCGGTCGCGCAAGGTCATCGGTTCACCTTCGTCATCTCGCGGCCGGGGAGCAGGTCCAGTCGACAGGCGCCGGGCTCCGAAAACGGCTGCAGCGCTGTGCTTTCCGTTCGTTCGGGGTCGTTGCCGAGTTCTTCGAGGGCGCCGCGAACGATGCCCAGATGGACTCCGCAGACCACCTCCGGCTGCTGGTGGGCCGCCTCGAGCAGGGGGCAGCGATGCAGCTTGACGACGCGGGCGCGGGCGTCCGCGGTTGGGGCGAACCCGAGCTCCTCCAACAGGTCGATCACCTCGCGGCGAGCCGCCTCGTCGCTGGACGCTGACGCGCTGCGAGGGGCCGCGCCCTTCTTTGGCACCGTCTCGCTCGCTCCCGTCTCGCTGGCTCCCGTCTCGCTGGCTCCGGTCTCGCTCGACTGGTCGGTGCTCGTCCGCGACCGCCGCACCAGGTCGCGACCCCACATGCGGCCTGCCTCGATGGCGTCAGCGTGCGGATGCCGGCTGGTCCGGGCGATCTGCCCGGCCAGGGCGGATGCCAGAGCGGCATATTCCCTGGACGCCGGCTCCGTGCCGGCGTCAGGCGCGGCGCAGTAGAGCCAGGCGGGGCGCCCGCGTGCCGGCGCGCCCGAGCGGGACCGCAAGACCAGCCGGTCGTATATCAAGATGTCGAGGTGTTCGCGGATCGTGTTGGGGTGCTGACCAATCAACTCCGACAGGGCTGCCACCGTGCAGGGTTCCGGCTGGTCGATCAGGACGTCAAGGATTCTTGCCCGGGCCGTTGAGAGGTGGGCCATGCGTCGGCTCACCTGCGGCGTTCGCAGGGGCCCGTACCCCGCTCGTTGCCCGTTGATTGATCCCCGATTAGTTTTCACGGAACTGAGTGTAATAAACTTGCGCCATGCGCCGCCACTTGCGGTGTGCTGAGGCCCAAGAGCCCTTATCGCGTTGAGTCGGAGGACTTCTCATGAGCATGGTCGTTGTCGCAACAAGTGCCGCAGACGCGCAGGCGGTTGACGCCGTCAAGGACCATCACGCCCAGCTGGCTGGCGCCCTTGCCGTCCAGGTGGAGAGCCTCGTCGACGCCGCGTCGCGGGGCGACCTGCCCGGAGCTGCCGCCGCCGCCGAAGCGCTGGTCAGATGGTGTCAGGCCGAGCTGATCCCGCACGCGCTCGCCGAAGAACAGGCTATGTACCCCAAGGCCCACGAAGATCCTCGTGCCCGGCTGCTGGTCGACGCCATGCTCGCCGAGCATCGCGACCTTGTCGAGCTGGTCGAGGCCATCCGGAACGCGACGGGTCCCGTGCGCGCGGCTGCCAGCGCGCAGGCGCTGAAGACCCTGTTCGACTCGCACCTGGTCAAGGAGAACGACCAGATCCTTCCGCTGCTGGCCGGCTCCAGCGAGGTGTCGCTCGCGGACATCCTCGGTGGCATGCACGAGCTGCTCGGCGGAACGGCCCAGGGTGGCAGCGTTGAGGCACCCAAGACGGAGACACCCGAGTCTGAGGCGCCCAAGGGTGGATGCGGCGGCGCGTGTGGTTGCGGCGGCCAGGCCCCCGACGACGTGCTGCCCGAGCTCGACGCACGAGCCGTGCCACCCGCCATCCGTCATGCGACGATCTTCGGCGCACTGGACTCCGTGGGACCGGGGAGCGGCATGGTCCTCGTCGCTCCGCATGACCCACTGCCGCTGCTCGAACAGGTGGAGCAGCGCTCTCCGGGGCTGTTCAGCATCGACTACCTCGAGCGCGGCCCGGAAGCCTGGCGGGTTCGTTTCGTTCGCGCCTGACTGACGCGCCCCTGATCAACCGCCTGGCGAGTCTCGGGTCAGACCGCCTGGGCCGGTACGAGCCCGAACGTCTCCTGCAGCGCGTGCCCATGTGACGCCCGCCCCGACGGCATCAGGAGGTCGATCCGGCGTGGGCGCATCGAGTCATCGACGCGCAGCATGGCTTGCAGGTGCGCCTGCGGATGCCTGGCGGCGTGGTCGGCGATGACGGTGTCGAGCAAGCTGGTCAAGAGGTGCGGGCCCCGGCAGCCGAGCTCCAGGCGGACGAGATCAGGGCCGAGACGGACCACGGTTTCACAGCTGCACATAGCGGCGTCCGGCACGGCGTCGATAACGGCCTCAAGCCTGTCAGCCAGAGACTGAGTTCCCGCCAACGTCAGTCGCCAGTCATTCTCGGAGACCCGCCTTGCCTGAGCGACTTCGCTGCCCTCGGCCGGTGCCAGCGTCACTGACATCGGGGCGGAGCCGTTGACCTCGGACAAGAGCTGGTCGAGCGCATTGCTGTCCATCCGACAAGGATGGTTCGCCAGTCGGGTTCGCGTCTGCCAGTCCACGGCATTGTGCAGAAAATCACCCGAACGGTCCAGCCGGACATCGCGCGAGTGGCCGATACCGCGTCACCTGGTGGGGTTTCCGGGCCACCGATGTCGGCAAAGGGTGGGGCGGCGCATTGTCGTCAGCACGATCGGGCATGCTCGAACGCATGGACACGACGTGGGAGACAGAACGCATCCGTGCGCAGTACCCGGCGCTCAAGAACGGCGCGGCGTATCTCGATGGTGCCGGAGGGACACAAGTGCCCGTTGGGGTGATCGACGCCATCTCCGAGGCCCACCGCTCGGGTCTGAGCAACGTTCACGGCCCGTTCGCGTCGAGCCGACGCTCGATGAAGCTGATCGCTGACGCCCGGACAGCGGTTGCTGATCTCGTCGGTGGCGAGGCGGATGGGGTTGTCCTGGGACCGAACATGACGACGCTGACCTATCGCATGGCCGCGACACTGGCCAAGACGTGGGAGCCCGGCGACGAGATCGTCGTCTCGGAGCTCGACCACGACGCCAACGTCAGGCCTTGGGTGCAGGCCGCGGCCTCTGCGGGAGTGACGGTGCGATGGGCGAGGATCGATCCACAGACCACTGACCTGCCGGCCGAACAGTATGCCGAGCTGGTCACCCCACGCACGAGGCTCGTGGCCGTGGCCGCCGCATCGAACCTGATCGGGACCATCACGGACGTCGCGGCGATAAGCCAGATCGCCCACGCCTCAGGGGCGCTGGTCTATGTCGATGCCGTCGCCGCCGCGCCCCACTTCCGCCTGGACATGGCTTCGATGGGCGCCGACCTGATCGCCCTCTCCTCCTACAAGTGGTGTGGACCGCACGCCGGGGCCGTCGTGGCCTCATCTGAGCTGTTGGAGACGCTGCGACCGGACAAGCTCGAGCCGTCGTCCGACGAGGTGCCCGATCGTTTCGAGCTCGGCACCCCCGGACTTGCCAACATGGCCGGCATCAGCGCAGCGGTGGACCATTTGGCCGATCTTGTGGCAGGAGAAGGCGATCGGCGCCAGCGACTTGGTCGCTCGTTCGCCGCTCTGGCCGCTCGCGAGGACGTCCTCGTACGAAGCACGATCAGCCGGCTCACCGGCATACCGGGGGTTCGGATGGTGGGTTCCCCGAGTCGCCGAACGGGGACGATCAGCTTCACGATGGGGGCCATCACGCCCGGCGAGGTCGCCGCGCGGCTCGGGAAGCAGGACATCAGCGTGTGGAGCGGTCACGCCTATGCATGGGAGCTCACACGGGTGCTGGGAATCCGCGAGACCGGTGGTTGCATCCGGGTCAGCCTCGCGCCCTACACCGCCGAGTCGGACCTCGATCGGCTGGTCGCGGCCGTGGCGGCGATGGCGGACGACTGTGGATAAGCCTGACTGTGGATAAGCCTGACTGAAGTTCGTCGGGTCCGGCAGGATGCCGGGCATGAGCGCGACCGGGGCCCTGACCCTCACCACCGACGCGGCGCCGGCAGAGGTGCCGCCAGAGGTGCCGCCAGAGCTGGGCCACGCTGTTCACGAGCTTGTCACGCGTCAGATCGACATCGACCAGTTCGTCGATCGGTTCCTGGTCGCTCGTGTCTATGCGCTGTGTCCCGTGCGTCCCGGGCTGTTCGTCATGTCGCGCCCCGGCAACGTACCGATCGTGCCGGTCTGGTCGACGATCAGGGCGCTGGGTCACGTGATGGGCGGCTTTGGCTGGTTGGCGTGGACCGGGGCAGAGCTGGTGGCCCAGCTTCCCGATGGTGTGGGCTTCCTGATCGACGACGGTCTGCCATGTTCCATCGCGATACCTCCATCGGTTCTGCCCAAGCACCGATAACGTGATCTTGTTGATGTTGATCTTGTGGACTTCCGTTGACCTTGTGGACTTCCGTTGATCTTGTGGACTTCCGTCGACCTCTCAGGAACGAAGGGTGCCAGGCATGATGCAGTCTTGGGGTCACCTGGTGGCCCGACGAGCGAAGACGGTCCTCGGTGCCGGACTGGCTCTGCTCGCGGCCGCCGCCGTCTTCGGGCTGGGTGTCTTCGGGAACCTCAGCAACGGTGGCTTTGACGACCCGGCCAGCGAGTCGGCGCGGTCGCTGGTCGCAGAACACGCGACCTTTGCCAGCCACGACGCCGACATCGTGATCATCTACTCCAGCCCCTCGATGAAGGTCAGCGACCCGGCCTTCCGTGAGTCGGTCTCGAACGTCATCTCGGGACTCCCCAAAGGCTCGACCCAGCTCGTCACCAGCTGGTACCAAACGCCCGCGCCCACGTTGATCAGCGGGGACCAGCACGCAACCCGGGTCATCATCTCCTTGAGCGGCACCACCCAGGATGAGAAATCGACCCTCTATGACCAGGTCAGGCCCCACCTGGACGCCAAGGGGCTGAGCACGAGCGTCGGCGGGGCGTGGGCGGTCTTCCGCGACGTGAACAAGCACGTCTCAGCGGACATCACCCGGGCCGAGGTCATCTCGATGCCGATCGTGATCCTCTTGTGCCTGGTGTTCTTCGGCAGCGTCGCAGCCGCTCTGACGCCGGCCTTCGTCGGCGTCGTGGCCATCTTCGGGGCCTTCGCTCTCGTGCGCGCCATCACCTTGGTCACCGAGGTCTCGATCTTCTCCATCAACGTCATCACCCTGATCGGCCTGGGTCTGGCGATCGACTACGCGTTGTTCGTCGTGAGCAGGTTCCGTGAGGAGCTCGACAGATATCCAGGCACCGAGCGTGAGCATGTCAACGCGGCCATCACCACAACGATGGCGACCGCCGGCCGCACCGTGTTGTTCTCAGGCCTGATCGTGGCCGCTTCGCTGGCCTCACTGCTGATCTTTCCGCAGAGCTTCCTACGCTCGATGGGCTACGGCGGAGTCGCGGCGGTGCTCGTCGCGATGGCGGCTGCACTGACCCTCTTGCCGGCCCTGCTCGCCGTCCTGGGACCCCGGATCGAAGCCGGTCGTATGCCGTGGCGCCGCGGCGTGCGCGCACAGGAGAGGGCTCGCCTTGCACGAGTCGGTAGTGATCTCACCGCGTCGCATGGCGGGTGGGCACGACTGGCGCACAGCGTGATGCGGCGACCCGTCGCATACGTCGTCGTCATCGCGGTGGCCCTTGTCGCGCTCGGCACCCCCTTCCTGTCGGCCAGGTGGGGCAGCATCGACGAGCGCGTCCTGCCGATCGACGCGCCGAGCCGGGTCGCCGCAGACCTGGGCACCCGCGAGTTCGGTGGCCGGACCGCGAGCGCCAACATCGTGGTCGACGGGGCCAGCCAGAGTCAGCTCGATGCCTACATCGGCCGTCTCGGCACGGTCAGCGGGGTGCAGTCGGCCCGTGTGATCGACCAGGCGGTTGCCCGCCCGAGCGGCACCGGCACGACGAGCCTGGTCCAGGTCAGCTGGCTCGGGAACAGCCAGGCCGAGAAGTCGCAGCAGCTGGTCAGGGACCTTCGTACCGTCGATACCGGCACCGGCGTGACGGCTCTGGTCGGTGGCTTTTCGGCCGGTGCCGTCGACCTCGTCGACTCGATCGGCGCACGTCTGCCGTGGATGGGTCTCGCCGTCATCGCCATCATGCTGGTCCTGCTCTTTGTTGCGTTTGGTTCCGTGGTCCTCCCCGTCAAGGCCGTCGTGATGAACGCCCTCTCCCTGAGTGCTTCGTTCGGGGTGGTGACCTGGGTCTTCCAGGAGGGTCACCTGTCGGGGCCCCTTGGCTTCACCCCCACGGGCTACCTGGACGTCACCCAGCCGATCCTGATGCTCGCCATCATCTTCGGCCTGTCCATGGACTACGAGGTGTTCCTTCTCTCGCGGATCCGTGAGGAGTGGGACCGCACCGGTGACAACACGACCTCCGTTGCCAACGGGCTCCAGCGCAGCGGGCGGATCATCACGAGTGCGGCGCTGCTACTGGCCGTGGTCATCGGCGGGTTCGCCACCTCCGGCATCGTCCTGATGAAGATGATCGGGGTCGGCATGCTCGTCGCCGTCCTGATCGATGCCACCGTCGTGCGCGCGCTTCTGGTCCCGGCCACCATGCGACTGCTCGGCACCGTGAACTGGTGGGCCCCGGGTCCCCTTCGACGCTGGTGGGAGCGTCACGGCGTACGCGAGTCGACGTAACCGTGACGGCGATGCTGCTCAGCCCGGCTGACCTGTCTCGCAAGCGTGGCCTGAGGCGGATGCGTGCCGTCGCGTTGTCGCTGCTGGTATTCGCGGCGCTCGTCTTCATCGCGACCCGAAACCGTGATGGCGCATGGGGATACGTCAACACGACTGCTGAAGCAGCGATGGTGGGAGCGCTCGCGGACTGGTTTGCCGTGACCGCGCTCTTCCGTCACCCGATGGGCATCCCCATCCCGCACACCGCCATCATCCCCAACCGCAAGGACATGCTCGGTCAGAGCCTCGAGGAGTTCGTGACGGGCAACTTCCTGACCGTCGATGCCGCACGTGAGCGGGTGGTCCATGCCGACGTGGTCCGCAGGGTCGGGCGGTGGCTCACGGAGGAGCAACACAGCGCGCGGGTGATCACCGAAGTGGCCAAAGCCAGCAGCCACGCCCTGTTGGCCATCAAGGGCGACGACGTTCGCGACTTCGTCGAGCACACGCTCATGCCCCGGCTGGTGAACGAGCCGGTGAGCCCTGTCGCCGGTCACCTGCTCGGGTCGGTCGTCGGGGACGGCGCTCACCACGGGCTGGTCGACATCGTTGTGGTGGAAGCCCACGCCTGGCTGCGCACCCACGAGGCCACCGTGGCGTCGATCGTTGCCGAGAGAGCGCCGTGGTGGACCCCTGGGTGGCTGGACCAGAAGGTTGTTGACCGGATCCACGCCGAGGCGTTGTCGTGGCTCGTCGACGTCAGAGATCACCCGAACCACTCGGCACGCAGGGCGCTGGATGACCTGCTCGCCCAGCTGGCGCAGGACCTGCAACATGACCCCGAGACGATCGCCCGCGCCGAGGCGCTCAAGGTGCGCGTCATGGCGCACCCGCAGGTCGGCGCTTCCGCGGTCGCCGCGTGGGAGGCGCTGCGCATGGCTCTGCTCGGGGCCGTCGCTGACGCCAACGGCCCACTGCGAGGCAGGGGAGTGGCCGCCCTGTCGGAGTTCGGTGATCGGCTGGTGAACGACCCTGAACTGCGTCACCGGGTTGACGGTTACGCCTCGGATGCCATCGGGTTCGTGGTGGGCTCGTACGGCCACGAGATCGCCAAGGTCATCTCACAGACCGTTGACCGTTGGGACGGCAAGGAGGCGGCCGAGCGCATCGAGCTGCACGTGGGTCGCGACCTGCAGTTCATCCGTATCAACGGCACCATCGTCGGTGGGCTGGCCGGTCTTGTGATCCACACCCTCAACGTGTTGCTCTGAGCTATTAGACCTTTGGTTGAACTAGCCCTTGTTCCAGGCGTTTTCGACCAGACGCAGCGCCTCTGGTGCGCTGAGGCCTAGCCGCCGGACCGAGTGCACGTAGTCGTTCGCGGCCACGCGCGCGGCATCGGCCGCTGATGAGTGCATGGTCGGCTCGTCCACCACCTCGCTGCGCACAAACGTTCCGCCACGGCCATGGGTGGCGATGACCTGGTCGGCTTCCAACTCTCGGTAGGCCCTCGCGACCGTGTTGGCCGCCAGTCCGAGATCCGCTGCCAGCTGTCGCACCGTCGGGAGTCTTGTCCCCGCGTCCAGCCGACCCTCTGCAACGGCCGCCGCGATCTGGGTCCGCACCTGTTCGAACGGCGCCGTCGCGGCTTTGGGGTCGATGGTCAGGTGAAGTGCGTTCACGGATCCCACGGTATGCCGTCACGAAGGGTCGATGTCCAGAATGAGAGATGGGGATACCGAGATGCGGTCACCGCCTCTAACGTTATTGGTGGTCATGAGTGCCAGCGACAAGCCCCGGCTCGCTGGCCGGCAACCCTCCACGCGGTGGGGTGCCCCGGGTGAAGACCTGGCGACGCACTCCCTGGTGCGACGCAAGCGCGATACCGACGTGAGGAAACCCCATGAGTGACAACAATGCCAACTGGTCTTTCGAGACCCGCCAGGTTCATGCCGGTCAGGCTCCAGACCCGACGACAGGGGCTCGAGCACTGCCGATCTACCAGACCACGTCTTACGTCTTCAAGGACACCGAGCATGCGGCGAACCTGTTCGCGCTCAGGGAGTTCGGCAACATCTACACGCGGATCATGAATCCCACGCAGGATGCGGTCGAGCAGCGACTCGCCTCGCTCGAAGGCGGGGTGGGGGCCCTGCTCGTGGCCTCGGGTCAAGCCGCGGAGACGATCGCGATCCTGAATGTCGCCGAGGTTGGTGACCACATTGTGGCAAGCCCGCAGCTGTACGGTGGCACGTACAACCTGCTGAAGTTCACGCTCAAGAAGCTCGGTATCGAGACGACGTTCGTGGAGAACCCTGACGACCTCGAGTCGTGGCGCGCCGCCGTCAGGCCGAACACCAAGGCATTCTACGGTGAGACGATCAGCAACCCCTCGGCGAATATCCTTGATATCGAAGGTGTTTCGGCGGTCGCACACGAGGTCGGCGTTCCGCTCATCGTGGACAACACCGTGGCTACGCCATACCTGATCCGCCCGCTCGAATGGGGTGCCGACGTGGTTGTCCACTCGGCGACCAAGTACCTCGGCGGCCATGGTTCGTCCATTGCCGGCGTGATCATCGATGGCGGCACGTTCGACTTCGCCCAGGACCCGGCCCGGTTCCCCGGCTTTAACGAGCCGGACCTGAGCTACAACGGGCTGGTCTACGCCCGCGACCTCGGGGTGGGCAGTCCGCTCGGCGCCAACCTGGCATTCATCCTCAAGGCGCGGGTTCAGCTGCTTCGCGATCTCGGGGCAGCGGTCTCGCCGTTCAACGCATTCCTCATCGCCCAGGGGATCGAGACGCTCTCATTGCGGATCGAGCGCCACGTTGAGAATGCGGCCGCGGTGGCGCGCTGGCTGGAGGCGCACGCCCAAGTCGAGTCGGTGGCCTATGCCTCGCTGGCGTCCAGCCCGTGGAAGGCGTTGGCGGACAAGTATGCCCCCCGTGGTGCCGGAGCCGTCGTCGCCTTCGAGATCACCGGCGGTGTGGAGGCCGGCAAGAGGTTCGTCGAAGCCCTGAGCCTGCACAGCCACGTGGCCAACATCGGCGACGTGCGCTCCTTGGTCATCCATCCGGCGTCCACGACGCACTCACAGCTCTCGTCGGAGGACCAGCTGGCCGCCGGGGTGACTCCGGGCCTGGTGCGACTGGCTGTCGGCATCGAGCACATCGATGACATCGTGGCGGATCTTGAGCAGGGGTTCGCTGCCGCCAAGATCTGAGCGCCCGCCGATGAGCAATTGACACAGGGCGAAGGATTATGGGTGCTCTGGCGCCCATAATCCTTCGCCCTGTCCGGCAAGACCGCTGGACGCCGGTGGACTGAAAGATGTTGTTTTGCAAGGACTTTCGTTGTGGATTGGGCTTGTGGTTGTCGGTCAGCTGGCGTACACTAGAACACATGTTCTGCATATCTGCTTAAGTGAAGTCCGGTATGGGCGATTCACCGGGTCCGATGAGTTCACGCAGCGGGTGGGGGTCGGTCTCGACGGCCTGCTCGAGG